>CALPVV020000020.1 GCA_943327105.2 Nitrosovibrio sp. Nv4 | reverse complement strand
ATCTTCTTTTCCCACTTCGCCATTTCACGCGCTTCTTTTTCGCCTTGTTCGTGATCAAAGTGCAGCAAGTGCAAAAGTCCATGCACGATCAATACATCGATCTCTTTTTTCCAAGAATGCTTGTACTCACGTGCTTGCTTCAAAACCACCGGAGCACAAATCACCAGATCACCCAGTACTCCTTTATGCTGGAAGAAAGGGTCAGCCGCAAAACTCAACACATCCGTGGGCCCTGCCTTGCCTCTATATTGCTTATTTAATTTACTCATGCGAGGAGCGGTGCAAACCGTGAGCTCCACATGAAACTCGCTTGCCTGAACCGCCTTGGCGTTTCCGAATGCACGCGTTTTCAAAACCTTGTGCGATTGAACTGCTTTTACCCATTTTTTGAGGGCAGAATTCGCGTATTTTTCAATTTGAAGAGCGGTCACTACGGTTTTTTCAGTTTTTGCAGGCATCGATCCATGTTACCAAAGAAGTACGATGCCCTACAACGAAGAACAAAGCCTGAACGCATTAAAAAAACTTTTGAAAACCATTCATCAACTGAGAGCGCCAGGCGGCTGTCCATGGGATCAAAAACAAACACACCAATCCTTGCGTCAGTACCTGATTGAAGAGACCTACGAAACAATCGAAGTGCTTGACCAGGTAACATCACCTGAAGATTTCAAGACCCCGAGCATCAAAAATGCATTCGTTGAAGAATGGGGAGACGTTCTTCTACAAATTCTTTTACATGCCGAAATCGCAAGCGAGACTGACCCAAGCATTTCAATTGAAGCGATTGCAAATCAACTCAATGAAAAGATGATTCGCCGTCACCCGCATGTTTTTGGTGAAGCCAAAGTCGAGGGCGCAGAGGATGTGGTTAAGAACTGGGCGCAAATTAAAGCGGTAGAAAAAGCCACGAAACCAGAATCAGCAACTGCATCGACAAGTGTATTCGACACCATTCCGAAGGGAATGCCGGGGTTTGCACGTACCATGAATGTGATTCAAAAAGTCACCAAGGTGGGCTTTCAATGGCCTGACGTCAAAGGGCCGCTTGAAAAGCTGCAAGAAGAAGTGACCGAACTCACTGAAGAGTGCCATCAACACCCTGAAAATAGCGTGACTGCCGAAGAAAAACTGAAAATCGAAGGCGAACTCGGAGACGTACTTTTCTCTGCCTGCAACATCGCCCATTTTTAT
Organism: Nitrosovibrio sp. Nv4; assembly: GCA_943327105.2. GTDB lineage: Bacteria > Bdellovibrionota > UBA1018 > UBA1018 > CAIMNF01 > CAIMNF01. The sequence continues at coordinate 30,906 of CALPVV020000020.1, read as the reverse complement.
AAACTCGACCCAGAAGCCGCCCTCCGTAATACCCTTCGTAAATTCGAGGGACGCTTCCGTCATGTTGAGCAATCACTGGCTAAGGAAGGCAAAACTCCCGAGCAAGCTACGCTTGAAGAAATGGACAAATACTGGGAGCAGGCCAAATGAAATCAAACCATCTGAAGCGCTACGCGATTACCGGTGGAATTGGCTCAGGCAAAAGTACCGTGGTGAAATTATTCAATGAGATGGGAATTCCATCGATTGATGCCGATGAAATTGCTCGCAAGCTACGTGAACCGGGGCAACCCGCCCAGCAAGCCATCATTAAACGCTTTGGTACCGATGATCGGGCCACTCTTCGCTCTCTTTTGAGTCAAGACCCGAAGGCCAAACAAGACCTGGAATCTATTCTTCACCCCCTCATTCAAGTCGCAAGCGAGGCCAAAATGAATGAGATCGAGGCCTCTGAAACAGCCCCCTTCTTACTCTATGAGGCAGCACTAATCATTGAGGCCGGTCGAGCAAAGGACTTTGATGGGTTAATCGTGGTTACTGCACCGGAAACCCTTAAAATTGAGCGAATCCAGGCTCGTGACCATATTACCAAAGAAGCAGCAGAAGCGATGATTCGAGCTCAGATCACCGACCAAGAACGTCTGAAGTATGCGACCTACACCATTGAAAATTCAGGGTCCCCCGATCAACTTCGTGAATCAGTAAGAAAATTGCTCGACCAGCTGAAACGGGCATGATAACAATGCCTTCATGGCTACACGTCTTAGAGTTAAGAAAACTAAAATGAAACGCGATCGCGCAACTGAATACAAAAAAAATCCTGTTGAAGGCACTCACAAAATTGACCGTGCTAACAGCAAGAAAATGAAGCAGCGCAAAATTAATCGCGCTCGCTAATTTCCTGACACAAAATGCGCCTTGCGGTTATTGACCTAGGAACGAACTCGATTCGCTTCGATGTTCACGAGATCAGCTCTAATCGTAAGGGTTTGGTTCAGCATCGTCGCCTCTATCGTGAAAAAACGATGGTTAGGCTCGGCCAGGATTTATACTTTTCCGGAAAATTCAGCTTAGAAGGCAAACGCCGCACTCTTGAAGCAGTCAAGTCGTTCAAAGAAACGATGGATGCACTTGAAGTTGATAAGGTTGTTGCTTTTGGCACTGCTGCGGTTCGAGACGCATCAGACGGTGAACTATTCCTTAAAGAAATCGAATCAAAAACCGGTGTGCATTTTCGCATGATCACGGGGGCCGAAGAAGCATCCCTGATTGCCAAAGGTATTTTACGTTTTGATAAAGTTCCACAGGGCACGTTTGCACTCATCGATATTGGCGGTGGAAGTACTGAGGTCTCAATCTGCAAAGGTCGAAAAATCATTCATTCTTACAGCTTCAATCTTGGCGTGGCAAAACTTCAGCAGGTTTTTCTCAAAACCCAACCACCGCAAAAAGTCACCATCGGAACCAAAAAATCAGACCCGGTTCAAGAACTCCGTAATTTCATCAAAAGCGTGGTTTTGCCCAAAGTTCTGATCGAACATTGGCCGAAAGCACCTAAAATGCTGGGCTCAAGTGGTAGTGTCATCGCACTCACCAAACTAGTTCACGGCAATCGCGACGCTTCTGCAAAACCGTTTGACCTGAAGAACCTCACTAAAACGGTAAAATCGATTGAGACTAAAACAACCGAACAACTGCTTTCGACCAAAGGAATGGAACCAAAGCGGGTTGATCTCATTTTGGCTGGTGGCATTCTTCTCGATGAAATTGCACACATCATTGGCGCCAAACAAATCAAACCAACCGAGTTCGCCCTTCGTGACGGCATTCTCGTTGATGAGCTTGATCACTATCATAAAAGCTCGACCAAACAATCGTCGTTCCCGATCGAAGAAATTGAAAAACGAATCGCTCCTTGGAACATTGACCATCACCATGCCACTACCGTGCGAGCGCATTCAGAGTGGCTTTTTGATGAATTGAAATCGGTGCACCAACTCAACCCGAAGTGGCGGGACTATCTTTCTGCGGCGGCAATCTTACACGACGTTGGCGAAATGGTGAGCCATTCCCATCACTCCGAACATTCTGAATACATCGTCAAAAACGCACACTTCGTAGGTATGCATGACTGGGAATCGCAATTGATCGCACTTCTTTGTCGTTATCACAAAGAAGAAAAAATGCTCGAGAAGGCAAGCAAGATTCCTTACCCTAAAAAAGATGAACTTCGCGATGTATTCATGAAGTTGCTATCTATCCTACAACTCGCCGATTCAATGGATCGTACTCACAAAGAATCACTTTTGTTGAAACAGAAGAAAATTTCTGCGCGCAAAATCGATCTATTGTTCAAAAGCAAAACTCCATGTGACCTTGAGATCTTGAGATTCGAACAAAAGAAAACGCTTTTTGAATCATTATTCAAGAAAGAGATTTTTTTAAAGAGATTGGGTGCCGGTCGGCATTCTTAAGAAGACAAATGACCTGGGAACATCAACCTTCGGGGATTGGGGGGAGAAATGAAGATTAGATACTCCCAGATCATCTGAATATTGTTTCGGTCTTGCGACCTGATGAAATGACTATGCACGAACTTTCAGATCAGTAACAATTATTGTTATTAATTTTAAAACCTAAATAAAACTTATATCGCGGCGTACCAAAAAGATGAGACTCGAATCCGAATCTGAACTGAAGAAAACTTACTGGAATACGCTCATTCATAGCGTAATCATGTTCGCAGGGCAATCATTAATGCAGCTTGTTGATATGGTTTTTTGCGGCAAATTAGGCGCAAATGCCATTGCAACCGTTGGAACATCGACCTCTCTCTTTGCCTGGTTCATGGTCGTCGGCAATGGTCTCGTGTACTGCCTGGAATACCTGATTCCACATGCCCTGGGTGAAAAGAACGATAAGGAAGCCCACTCCTTCTACTATTCCGGTTTAATGGTCTCAACCCTGGTTTCAGTATTCAGCACGGCCGGTCTTGCCTTACTTGCCTTCAATTCAGCCCTAATCGGCACCAACCTTGCCATTCAGGGCGACGTCACCACTTTTTCGACCATCATTGCCCTCAGCTACTTCCCGGTCTTCTTGATTCCCACTCTACGCGTAGAACTTCAGGCTCGGGGGCATCCGAATGAATCAACCTATGCCTTCCTTATCGGTAATATTCTGAATGTTTTTCTAAACTGGGCACTGATCTTTGGTCATGCCGGTCTGCCCGAACTCGGACTCATGGGTTCAGCGTGGGCGAATGTCATTTCAAGGTTCGGAATTTTTTTCTACCTTCTAGCCAAAACACTCCATGTTCGTTCAAAGCTAGAGTCCATTCCAATTCACTGGATGAAGGTGAATTACCAAAAGTACGGAGGAAAAATTCTCCGCATGGGTTTCCCTTCAAGCGTGCACATGCTTTTTGAAATGGGCGCATTCATCCTGGTCAGCACTCTGGCATCATCGATGGCTACCACGCAAAACGCAGCCCACTCGATCATCCTGAGCATTGCTACTTTTGTTTTCATGATTCCACTCGGTCTGGGTTCAGCAGCTGCACTGACTTTAAGTAAACTCAACGGTGAAAAAAGACATGCTCTTGCCATTCATTATGGCTGGTCGACGATCAAATTGGGATGGGGATACGCTCTAATTAGCAGCTCATTTCTGATTGTTTTTCAAAAACCCCTTTTCGCACTTTACACCTCTGATGCTGAAACCACGGCAATGGGCGCGAGCATTCTTTTCATTGCTGCGATTTTTCAGGCAGCAGACGCAACCCAGGTCATCATCGCAGGCTGCTTGAGGGGCTTTGGTAAAGTTAAAATTCAGGCCATTGCTAACGGCGTCGGACATTGGTTGATTGGTCTACCCATCGGCTTGTTTTTCGCCTATCGACTGAATTGGCAAGTTCGTGGACTCTGGGTTGGATTATCGACTGGTCTGTTTTTTGTGGCAATTACCCTGTTTTACTTTTGGAAAAAAACCACACGCGATCAAAGTTGATATCGGGCAATTCCTTCATTGCCATTGCTTTCAACCGGAATATAAAGCGAGTTAATTGTGGCATCGTATTCAATACCACCCTTGGTACACCTTAACGACGACGAACCCCATTGAAGCTGAGTGGTAGCATTGTTGTTTTTATTGTAACGGAACAGGCTACCGCTAGCGCAGTAATAAATATTCACTCCGTTCGCAACGTCATAAGTGTGAGTGAAGTTATAAACCGGATGCTGAAGAGTTGCATAAACTTCAAGCACACCACTCGGATCACCCTTGAATACCGTCTGACCAAATTCCTTCAAGAACAGATATTTATTCCCTGCAAGGGTTGGCTCATATTCGATATTGGTCAAACCAAAAATAGAGATCGAATTCGTAGCCATGGGAGCACCCGGTTGATAAGCACCATCGCAAGTTGAGTTGCCCATGAAGTGACTCTGTTTGAATTCGAAAATGTTGGTATCAAGCTCATATTGCTTAACCATGCAATTCGCATACTTGCCGTTCATTGCGTCCCAAGATTGCTTCAAGTAAAGAATCTTGTCATTGATTACTCCCAGCACAGAAACGTTGAAGCCATCTGGTCCGGAAAGATCGACATCATTGCCATATTTACCATCAGCCGAAGGGTCGTGATACATGACTGCTGAAGGATTGAAGAATGGCGAATCAGGATTCGTATCTCCATAAGCAATCGAATACCATGAAGCATAATCACGCGAAAAAAATGAAAGCGTGCCGCAAGGTGAAACAATGTCGCTCGAACCTGGCATAAAATCAAAACGGAACGGACCATGCCACTGAAAACATGCACTCACAGATTCACCATTATTGTCTAAAATCTGGTCAACAGTACCATTCGTCAAAAGTGAAACATCACGAAACTCATTTGAGTACCCATCAAGCACAACCAGTCGAGAAGAATTTGCAACACGATCGAGCTTGAAATGAACAATATCACCGAAACGAGAATTGGTTGCGATCACCCCACTACCCGTGCTCACGCTCTCACCGTAAACGGTCATCACATTGCCGTTTTGGTCAATGGTTCGCAATAAGCCTTGATCGATGAAGTAAAATTTTCCCGTTTTAGTCACATAAATGGAATCAACATCAACCTTACAAGCAAGTGCCGGCGTCCCATCCGCGCAAGGTTTCATCGCAAAGTATGGCGAAGGTAAACCCCCAGCTCCAAGAATCTTTACCATCGAATTAGTAGCCGGATTGTATTTTTTAACCCACATCCGATAGCGGGTCGTAAGATAAAGTGCACCATCCATGCCTGTGACCACGTTACCGTTGATTAAGTTACCAGGAGTCCCTTCAATAGAGGAATAACTTGTCGGATTAACGCTCGAGTAATGAGGAACATAATCGCCTTCCAAATTAACATCAAACCCCTTCACCATGAGTGATATCGATGAATCACTTAAATTGAATGCCATTCCAAAACCGAGAGTTGAAACAACAGAAGGATCATCCCAAGGAATCGGCTTACCACTCATGCCTGTACCGGTAAAATCAATGGGTGCCACCGTTCCGACCGTGCTGGGCGCGACAGGCGCAATGTATTTTCGGTCTCTCAATTTATTCTTATTGGTACTGAAATACAGATCACCATTCGGCATCGGAACAAGGTTCAAGTGATTCAAGTCATTATCCGTACCGAGTGCTATCGACGTTGCGGGAACCGCTACCGAAGGGTCTGACATCGAGCCACCACCAATCAGCGTTGTGATTTTGTTCGTAGTACGGTCAATTTTTCGAATTCTGTCGAAGTCATAAATTAACAGGTTGTTACTGTAATCCATGGCAATTGCGGTCACACTCTTCACTCGCGCAACGGCTACGGAAACATTGTTTCCCGTGTTATCAATACCATTTTTGATGAATTGACTGATGACCCCTGTCTTGGGGTCTATAGTGAGTAATCCATGCATTACATGTGCGTAAAAAATGGTTCCATCATCGGCAATTGCAAGCCTGTTCTTATAAGCATATTCACCCAAAGAACCCTTGCCCCATGGTTCAAACACAAACCTTGAAGCCAAAGACCCAAGTCCGTCATCAAGATTACCCGCGATGATTTCAATTTTGTTATCATTCATTGGCAACGCATTGATCGCAACGACGCTTCCCAACTGATCTTTCACAAAAACCCTGACTTTGAAATTCGTAGAGGTCGGCGCAGCTAATACCTTGCAACCGGTTTGACCCGCGGCAATCGTACAACCAGAAGAGGCAGCATTTGCAATATTCACCGAACCAGAAAATGGTATGTAATCAATATCGTTAGTCGTGTAGTAAATCGAAATCGGATTTACCGCCAAACCCTCAGCATCATTCGCAGACCAACTCACGGTGATATTAGAACCGGTTGAAACCATTCTCGAAGGTGACGACGCCGTATTGACCGCCGTAACATTGATTAAATCAGGCGGAGTCCCCGGATCAAACACAATCGCTGCCTGTGAACTCAGTTCAGAAATATTACCAGCTTCATCTTTCGCCCAAGCATAGACAATATAATTACTGGGAACCAAACCCAATTGATATTGATAAGCATTAAAAATGATGGTTTTACCAGAAGATGCATTCGTCACTGGAGAAACAGCACTTACCCAACAAGAATCATTCGATGCCGGAAGATTTGAGTTATTCGATTTAAGACAAAATTGAGAGAGATTCGAAAATGCATCGGCTGCCGCCATTGAAATCGAAACAATAGATTTGTCTGTGGTTGGCGAAGAACCATTCATCTGAAACATCGTTACCGTAGGCTTGTCGGCATCCACAATGAATGAAACCATTGCTTCTGAAGCAGGGTTACCAGCAGGGTCAGAATAATTCAACTTAACGGTCATTGCCGAAACACTGGTGTTGGGCGTGATCACCGACTGAGTAAACAATGCATTGACCAATGGTCCTGCGGTGATCGCAGTACCCACTGGCTGTGTCGGGGTTAAACCTGCAATGCTGATGAACGGATTTACCAGCTGTCCGCTGGTCGCGTTTGCCTCGGTCAATGAAAACGAGATTCCGACCGTGCTGTTCCCCTTCACCATGCGGCCATTTGCAGGAGATAAAATGGATAAAACCGGTGCAACAGTGTCTTTCGATACTGTAATTGATGCACTGTTTTTTGAATTACCGGCATAATCAGAAACAGTTGCGGTAATGGAAATCGAACCGACTGATTCTGAAAATGCAACCGCAGTGGTATTGAGTGAAACATTAAAGACACCAGAAAGACAATTTGCAGTCGCCGAAGTGGTAAAGCTTCCGTCGGTCATGGTCACCGTCACCGCTTTACCATTCGTACCGGAATGGGAATCAGTACAAGTTCCACTCACGGGGAACGCATTCCGATTTGCAAGATTGATCCAAAGTGGAGTTCCGCTATTGATTGCAATAGAAGGCAGGGTAAAATCTTTCATTCTGCTATTGATGATTTCTGAAACGCTGCCAAGAGCATCTGCTGCTGAAACACTGATATTGAATGCTCCATCCACAAACACGCCGGTGAGGTCAAAAAGAGCCTCGAATTGTCCGGAATTACACGGCACAGCTGATGAACGTAAAGTCGAGCCCTGTCTGACTTTTACGGTCACATTGCCAGTTATACCTGATCCGGCATCCATGCAGGTACCACGGATGAGATAAGAAGATTGATTGGAAGAAATTAAATAAGTCGGTGCCTCACTTACCGTCAATGAAGGTTCAGTGTGATCAATTCGAGCGGAAGTAGAACAGCCTGAATAGGAAGTATTGCCCTTACTGTCTAATGATAGAACCTTGAATGAGTACGTGCCATCAGCTAAACCGGTAAAACGATGGCGGCTGCTGGTAACAACTGCGGGTGAACCAACCGGGTAAGCACAGGATGCCCCAACATAGAGTTGGACTTTTTGGCTAGCGAGCTCGGACGAAGTCGAAGGTGTCCAAGATGCATACAGAGCCGCAGTTCCTTGAAAGGCACCAGGAGCAATGGTGTTAGAAGAATAGTCTTGCCACAATAATGAGGTAGCTTCTTCAGGAGCAATTTTATCTGCATAAAAAGAGCTGATTTCAGTACCTGCATTACAAGCACTGAGCACAACGGCCAAAGTAAAATATACAAAGGCATTTTTAATTGATAAAATACCAATCTGCACGTGAAGACCCCTCTCCACATATTATCGTCAGATTATTGAATTTTATAAATGCGTCTAGATTGACACAGGCTTTTTTGGCTGAGAATCAATTAAATCGTAGGAATAATTGCATCAGAAGTCTTTTTGAGGATCGAAAAACCATCAGCATCGTACACCATAGGTGCGCAAACGATATCAATTCCAGGATATTTAGCCCTGCACTTTTCAACGGCAAGCATCGCTTTTTCGGCACGCTTTTCCTGGTGAAGTTCAAGCTTTTTGATTTTAGCCACCAAGTCAGACGACATTGTTTCCAACGCAGCCAACTCATCATCAGGAAGGGCACTTGAAGATTGTTCGACTTGATTCACTACGACCGCTTCAAGATGAATGGATCGTTCAGTCAAAAAGCGACTCAAGCCCTCAAGCTCGAACATTGCCGAAGATTCAGGAGTACTCACTGCAACCACAGCCACTTCGTTTTGAGTGAAGAACTTTGACAGCAAATCACACCGATCAAGAATGCGATCACGAAGCAACGAAAAGGTTTCAAGAAACATTCGACTTTCACGATAAACTTTTTCGCCCAACAATTTTTCCACCCAACCGAACGACATGACGGCTTTGAAAAAACCACCTCTTTTAGGTGAAAACAGCTGGAAAACCTTGCTTTCCATCAGATTGCGAATCTTTCCAGGTACCAGAAAAAAATCTTTCGCATGAAACGAAGGCGGAGTATCGAGCACGATCAACTCATACTCAGAGTCTTTAATCATGCGAGTCACCCACTCGTAAGCGGTGTATTCTTGCAACCCATAAACCATTTCACTGAGTTGGCCATAGAGCATGGTTTTTTTCAGGGTCTCAGCCTGTGTGGGTGAAAGCGTCTGTTCGATGATTTGTTCCAGTACGTATTTCGGATTCAAAATTCCAACCGATAACGAAACATCAGCGGCGATGCCGAGTTTTTGCTTGGACTCATCAGACAGAAGAATCGGCTCACCACCCTGTTCAAGCGCACGTTGAGTGAAACCGAAGGCTTCAGCCAGACGCTTTGCCGGATCAATGGTGACCACCAGGATTTTTTTGCGTAATTTTGAAGCGGATAGTGCAAGACTGGCGGCTGTGGTGGTCTTACCAACACCACCGCCACCACAAACGATCACACATCTTTTTTCTGCAAGCAGCTTATGGAGTGAATTTTTGGACACGGAAACCAAACCCCTCTTCTTCAAATGGATTATCGGTTTCTGGTGCTACCCAAAGGGGCCCCGATTCGCTGAGACGCTTTTCAGCCTCACGCAAACGACGAATGCGTTCAAGATCAATCATCAACTTGTGGGTTTTGCTCTTGGAACTCATGCTCTCCAATACCGCTTCTTCTTCAACCGTGAATGGATTGAATGGAGCGCGATTCAAGACATAGCCACCAACAGGAATTTGCTCTTTATTCAGCGATTCTTTCAACTCGATCGCTTCACTGACCGGTAAAGACTGAGGAAGCGTCACTACCCATGCGGCAGTTTGGCGCTTGTCGTAGAAATACGATTGGCCTTCGCGTAACTTCTCGGCGATGGCACCGATCGGCATCATCTTGAGTAATACATTCGGTAACCGTGCAAGGCCGATCAGGTGACCCGTCGCAGGCAGATCAAGAATGATGCGTTCGTATTGAGTGTCTTTCAACATCATCAACAAATGATAAAAATAGCCCATTTCTTTGAAGGCTGGCGCACCATCAAGAAACCACTTTACCCCTTGGTTTCCCATCACCATGTGGGTAATCGAAGATAGCTTTAAAAAACTGTTCAAGAAATTCTCTTGGCCCGCAGGTGCGGACAAGGTCACGGCATAAAGATTTTTTTCAATCTGAGCAGGCTCGATCGGAAAATGTTTGCGCCCAAAATGACGGGCCAAAGGTGAATCCCAACCGGAATCATCTTCAAGCTCAGCGAGTAAGGTCTTCTTACCTTCTTTTGCACTTGCTTTGGCAAGAGTCGCGGCCATGGTCGTGCGCCCTACTCCGCCTTTGCCTGAAATCATGTTGATTCGCTTCAGGTTTGATACTAAAGATTGTTCCGTCGTTTCCATTGTTGCGGTCCCCCTGACGTTTTCACATAAATATCATAACTACGGGGGGTTGAGCCAAGGTTTTATTAATTTAACGCCTGGCGAGGGAAATCAAATAGCCCAGTAACGAGCCCAATAAACCATAGTAAAAGATATCAGTTTCTTCGATCTTTAAATAATTTAGTATACCGCCAAAAATCGAGAGAAATAAACCAAGACCCACACTCGATAAAAATCTGAATTCGCTTTTTGCCTTTGGGAAAAGCATCATCAACAACCAAGGAAACAAAAGGCAGGCAGATGAAAGAGAACCCATTATCTTCCAAACCATCGCGATGCTATCAAAAAACGGTGTGATCAAAAGCGCACCCAATCCAACCATGGCCATGGTGAATTGAAGCCTGCGTTTTGAGAATTTGTCCTTATCGAGAAGATCAAACGAAATCATACTCGATGCCGAAAACAAATGAGAATCCAGGCTCGAAACAATCGCTGAAAACACACCTGCCAGCAAAAACCCACGGAACCCGGAAGGAAGAATTTGCATCGAATAACTGAGATAACTGGTGTTTGAATCAAGATGAGGCATGAATGCACGGGCATATAAAGCCCCCGTCACCGCCGCACAGTCAAAGGCGAACCAAACCAGAGTTGCACCAAGAATTCCAAGCCTGGCCTGTTTTTCATCCCGAGCAGCAAGTGCTCGCTGATAAAAAAGCGGATCAACCAAGGTGCTCATTGCGATGAATCCCCAAATGAAAATTTCAGAAAAAGGCTTACCCCCCGACCACTGCAAATGCGTGGGAGGCAACAGTGCCGGAAGCTGCTCTGGCGGCCCGAAGTGCAAGATGGAAAACACCGCCACCATCACCACCGATGAAACCATCGCAATGAATTGGACAAGGTCGGCATAAACCACCGAACGCAAACCGCCCGTCATGGAATAGGAAAAAATACAGAACACGCCAATCGCCGAAGAAGCAAAGACGGAAATTCCGGTCAAAAAATGCAGAAAAATACCGATACTGAGCACGCCCGCAATCGGGAGTGAATTGACAATGGTCAACACTGCCGTTACTCGATGAGCACGCTTGCCCAAATGATTACCGACTAGTTCAGGAAAGGTTGATGCATTGTTTTTAGGGATACGGGTGATCAGGAAAAATGCAAAAATCAAATATGCCGCATACCAAACAGCGCATTGAGTGACAAAACTGTATAAACCATGTTCGAAAGTAAATGCGGTTGCACCAGAGATCTCGCCATACCAGCTCGCAACCAAAGATGCGATGAACATGGGAAGCGTTATTTTACGGCCCATCAATAGAAGCTCGGCTTTATCTTCGACGACTTGACTTTTTTTGAACTTTTTACGGCCATAAGCAACCGCAAGCAAGGTCAACAAGAAAATCAAAATAAAGACGAACCAGTCTTTCGCATCAACTGTACTGCTCATGGCTGCCCCTCGGCAGGAATCATCATGAACACGCCGGAACTTTGTACGGTGAATAAGCCTTTGCCCACATTTGAAACGCCTCGACCTGAAAACGGAAGCAAAGTCTGATCTCGCATTTGATAATCACACTGCCCCTGAATGCTGATTCGCGAAGACTCAAATGCGATCACGGAAAACAATCCCTGATGATCAAATGAGTGGGTACCGGTGTTGTGGATTGAAAAAGCGAACTGAAGTTCGGAAGTATAAAACTTTGCTTGTGACAAATCAGGACGGAGGCCGAGTGAATGACAAACTTCACCAATGCTGGCGAGCTCATGATCGATTCGAGCCCCCAGAAAACCGAATAAATGAAGTTCAACCCAGCGCCCTGGGGCAATCAAACCTAGCGCATAGCCAAGGTCGGTCTGGTCTTGATTGTTTTTTAAAATCACTCTCGCACCGGCTTTACCTGAAGCAGAATCACCATCACCGACCACCATCAATGGCTGATCAGCAAAACGATCGCCACCATCAATGGCAATTTGAGGTACTTCAAGCAGTCCTAAAGTTTTCAACAGTTCAGGTTGAATGGATTGACTCAGAACGGGGCCTACCAAGATCAAGCGATCTGACTTCAAATGAGCATGGTCATTCATAAGGCCCTCGAGAGTAAGAGATTGGCAAAATATGCCTGAATTCAGAGTAACATCGCTTGACGGACTTGCAAGCATGAAATAGGCATAAACCATGGACTTATTTCAGAAAATTGAAAAGCTGAAGAAAGAAAAAAACGCCGTGATCCTTGCGCACTATTACCAGGACCCGGACATTCAGGATGTTGCCGATTTCATTGGCGACAGCCTTGAGTTGGCACGTGCCGCTCAACGCAGCACTGCTGATTTGATTCTTTTTGCCGGTGTACACTTCATGGCTGAAGGTGCAAAAATTCTGAACCCTTCCAGAAAAGTGATTTTGCCTGATCTGCGTGCAGGCTGTTCGCTTTCAGACAGCTGCCCGCCTGAACGATTTGCCGCTTTCAAAAAAGCGAATCCTGATCACTTCATCATCAGTTACATCAATTGCTCCGCTGCAATCAAGGCAATGAGTGATGTGATCTGTACCAGTTCAAATGTCGTAAAAATTGTAGAGAAAGCGCCTAAAGATCGTCCGATCTTGTTTGCACCTGACCGAAATCTTGGCCGCTGGGTTTCTGAAAAAACAGGCCGTGACATGACTCTTTGGCAAGGGAGCTGCATGGTACACGAAACATTTTCTGAGAAAAAAATCATCGAATTGCGCACCAAGCACCCAACCGCAAAGCTCATTGCTCACCCCGAGTGCGAAGAAAACATTTTGGAAAATGCGGATTACATCGGCAGCACTTCCAATCTTCTGAAGTTCGTCATTGAAAGCAGTGACTCTGAATTCATCGTGGCGACTGAATCGGGAATCTTGCACCAGATGGCGAAGAAAGCTCCTGGTAAAAAGCTCATTGCCGCCCCACCAAATCAAAACTGCGCCTGTAATGAATGTCCGTTCATGCGTCTCAATACACTTGAAAAAGTAGCTCATGCACTTGAAACCGAGGGGCCTGAAATTCATGTTGCCGAAGACGTGATGTTAGGAGCAAAAAAATCACTGGAACGCATGCTGGAATGGTCGGTATGAGCACAAAATCGATCAAGCTCGATGACCTTGACCGTAAAGACCAATACTTCTTGATGACTTCGACGATCGTGCCTCGTCCTATCGCATTGGTTGCAACCCTGAATGTAGACGGCACCGATAATTTGGCCGCATTCAGCTACTTCAACGCAGTTTCAACCGAACCACCCTGCATCATGTTCTCGATCAGCCATGGGCGAGACGGAATGAAAAAAGACACCTATGTGAATGCATTACGAGAAAAAGAATTCGTGATTCACATTGCGCAATCTGATCAGGTGAAAGAGGTCGATCAAACAGGCGAACCACTACCCTACGGACAAAGTGAACGCGCAAAACTGGGACTGACCCAGATTCCATCCACCTGGATCAGAACTCCACGCGTGGCTGAGTTCAAAGTGGCGTTCGAATGCGTACTGGAAAAATCAATCGATATCGGCGGCAACACCATCATGATCGGTAAGATCTTGGGTGCGCACCTTGACGAATCTATTCTTCAAAAAGATTCCGTAACCGGTCAATTCATACCACGAGCGGACTCTGATGCCCTTGACCCGCTGGCGCGAATGGACCGCGGCTACGGCAAGATTCACTCACTTCTTTGAGCATCAATACGAGCTTGATCGAATAGATAGTAAACGATGTGAGAAAGCGGCTGCGCTGATTTCAAAATTCCGTTCTTCGCAGTACGTGGAACCACATCTTCTGTTCCATCTGAAAATTTCACCTTTTCACCGACATCAGGCGCTTTCCAGGTCGCATCTTCTCTTGCAGCACTCAACCAATCAGAAGGAAGAGCTGTTTTACCATCCCATGCCCACTTCATATTGCCGAAAGGACGGGCAATGGTCATATCCTTTTGAATTCCTGCAATCGCATAGGGAGACATTTCCGAATACGGAAGACTCTGCGGAGCAGACATCCAGAGAAAATCAGGCTGTTCAGTGTATTCAGCATCTTTCCCGTTTTCTTTTGAACGATTACCCCATTCACCGCCCAAGACATTGTACGAAGCATCGAGCTCGAGGTCATAGGTATATTCGGTGTTCTTCAACTTGTCTTTAGACGGACTATCGGTTGAATCTTCACGGTTCTCTTCAGGCCAGATGTAATACATATATGCAATATCAGCCTTCACGCCAATCAGATATTTCGCATCGGCATGACGGCGAGTACGATAAGCATCTTTCACCGATTTGATATCAACCGTCGAATTGATGAGCGTGCCTTCCTTACCGGTCGTCGGATTAAAATACTTCAATGAATAAGACGCGATCGGGTGATTGTTGATTTTGAGATTATTGTCGATATCCATGACAAAACCCATTTTGTCTTTACCGATACGATTCAACAAGGTGAGGTGGAAAACACCAGCATCAAGATCATTACAGCGAATGTCTTTGACCATACCGTTGTCTTGACGGTTCGGTGTTCCGGTTTCATCGCATTTACGACCGGCAAACTGATAGTTCATCGTCGTAAAATACGGAGTATTGGTGCGGGCAAATAGATAAGACCCGAGTGCCTTCAGATCATCGGGAAAAAATGCGATTCTATGACCTAAAGCACCCGTTACATAAACCGGCTTCACTGGACGTGGAAGATAGATCGATGCTGGCGACCAGCCGTCACAAATTCCGCTCCAATAGGCCAAACTACCGCCCTTAGAGCGCCAGTAACGGTATTCAACCTTGTCATCATATCGGCTGTAAGTGTTGTAATCATCTTCGTAAGGCGTGTTGTCGTCACCCGCTGATTCGGAATCATCATCCTTACCCGCACGCTTCGTGGTCAAACGATACTTCTGACGAAAATCAGCTTCTTGCATCACCGCTCTGGTGAAAGTGAAATTCAAATCACCCAGCAACAGGTCATATTTTTCAGCCGGAGAAAGCTCACGGTTAAATTCTTCAGATGTCCATTTATTGCCGGTCATTCTCTTTACGACCTTATCAAAGTCATAATTCAATCTGAGCTTTGCAATCGAATATCGAAGCATGAAATTAAACTCTGAGCCACCTTTTGAATGGGTTCGATAATGGTTTGCAATCCCACCATTGATATCAGGCCAATAGCTTCCGCTCCATGGTTGGAAGGCGGTACCCGCACGCTCAAGTTTCTGAGTTTGAGCCGTTTTCAAGTCAGTGACCGCGGGAGCATGCCCGAGTAGACTGTTCATTTTTGCATTAATATCTTTGGTAACGCTTGCTTTTGCAATCGGGGCCATTAAAAAAACCACAACCAGGGCGACTTTAAATTTCATTTTTCACTCCCAAAAAACTTACTGTTTCTGCGATACAAAACTATTATAGTCTTCGATCATCAGACTGATCTTATTCGTGACTTCACTTTGAACACCGGTCGACGAAACTCGAACCATGCTGGTATGGGGCACACCCTTGCCATCGACAAAGATGAAATCGTTATCGAGATCAATCATGTACGAATAACCAAATCGTTTCATTTCACCGATAACTGGCTGCCATTTCATCAAGAAACCCTTGTTGCTGACGGTGTACAAAACATTGTCTGTACCGATGAAATAGTTTCCACCGATTTTTTTAGGCCAGGCATCGGGTTTTTGATAATCAACAAAATTTCCATTTTCAGAATTGATACCGACCAGACTGCCGTCGACACGGAAGAAAAAATTTCCACCGGCCAGAGTCGCACTGTTGAAGTCCCAGCCATTTTTGACGGTAAGAATCGCATCAGGGCTGCCTGGAATGGCGCCTTGGTGCTTGATCGTTGTCAACACGCCCGCTTGATCAATGTAGAAGTTGCCACCTAATAATCGAATTTTAGGAGCGATATGCGCCGTTGAAACATAAAAACCAGCGGAGTCGACCACGATCAATTCATTCGTGCCCTTGTTCAAGAAATAGTTTCCGCCGATGACCGATGGTTGATACGGGGTTTTGCCTTTATAATAGAGCGAACCAACATCACTGACCGTAACCATGGTTCCATTCGTCAGAAATGCGTAATTCGTACCCATTACCGCGATAGTTGGCAGCGGGTTTCTCTTATCATAGAGAAGAGCCGCATCTTTCACTACCGTTGGAGCCTTCACACCAGGAACATAAATTGAATAATTGGGTACCGTAACTGCAGGAAGGGTTTGAATCAGACCACCGCTAAAGCGGATCAGGGTTTGAGACTGATCGGCAGCAGATGCGGTGATACCATAGAAGAGACAAGACAATAACAGCGGCAAATTCATTAGTTTGTAAAACATACTCAACTCCATTAAATACAACAGAAGCGAGCCGGATAATAACAAACCATAGCGTTTTTATCAATAAAATTTATTTAACAATTTTACTTGCGAACCCAGGTCGTCCCCTGGGGGGAGTCCTTGATTTCTACCCCTTTCAGGAGCAGTTCATCGCGGATCTCATCGGAACGCTTGAAGTTTTTCTGTGCTCGCGCGTCTCTTCGTTGCTGCAGAAGTGTCTCGATTTCACCGTCGGTCAGGGTTTCACGACCCTCATTTTGAGCACGTTTGAGTCGAATTTCCTGAATTTTTCCCAAAATCGCATCTGGCGCAGCACGCCCAACCCCGATCACTGAACCGATTTCTTCTTCAATGACCTTGATGAATTCATTTGCGGCCAGAATGGCGGTCGGCGTGTTGACCGCATTCGGTTCAGCCGAGCAACGGTTCCACTCACGCGCCAGTGTGAAGATTTCAGAAAGAGCGCCCGGAGTATTGAGGTCGTTCGCATAGTGATCAAGAATCGAATTGCGAGCGCGGTCACAATCGATCATGAATCCGCCCCACACCTGCTCTGCTCTGGGGTCAGGCATTGAAAGCTTCTTCGCACGGACTTCTTCAGCTTTCTTTTTCGCCTCATACAATCGTTCAAGATTGGTGATCGCTTGATCCATCATGGCTGGATTGATGTCGAACTGAGAACGATAATGCACATTCAAGAACAACATGCGGGTGATTTCGCCGCCGTATTGAGCCAGAAAATCACGTGCACTCACGATATTTCCCAGGCTTTTTGACATTTTTTCGCCATCAAAGTTCAAGAACGCATTGTGTACCCAGTAGTTCACATAAGGGTGTGTGCCTGTAGCCGCTTCTGATTGAGCGATCTCATTTTCATGGTGCGGAAACACGAGGTCTTCGCCGCCATGATGAAGGTCCATGCGATCGCCCAGCCATTTGCAGGCCATCGCTGAACACTCGATGTGCCAACCCGGTCGGCCCTTGCCCCACGGTGAATCCCACGAAGGCTCACCCACTTTTGCAGGCTTCCAAAGCGAGAAGTCGGCTGGGTTTTTCTTTTTCGAATTCACCTCAACGCGCTCACCGGCACGAAGGTCTTCAAGCTTCTTACCCGAAAGTTGGCCATAGGTCGGGAACTCATCAATCGCAAAGAAAACTTCTTTTGCCGTCGGGTCAAACCCTTGCGGGTCATCCGCGGTATAGGCTTTGCCGTTTTCAATGATCTTACCCACCATGGTGATGATTTCAGGCATGTGGTCGGTGACGGTGGTCTTGTGGTTAGGCTCGGAAAGACCGGCCAAGGCATAGTCTTTTTCAACTTCTGCAATATAGCGACGGGTCACCTGGTCGCTGGTTACCTTCTCTTCATTGGCGCGTTTGATGATTTTGTCATCTACGTCGGTATAATTACGAACATAGGTAACATCGTAGCCAAACCGCAAAAAAAACCGATAAAACAGGTCTGCTGTCATTGCTGCACGTAAATTACCGATATGAATCAAACCATAAACCGTCGGGCCGCATGAGTACATTTTCACTTTGCCGGGGGTGATGGGTTGAAAGAGTTCCTTCTTATGGCTCTTCGTATTGGTGATATAAATCGGTTTATTCAACACTGACATGATCATCCTCTTCTATCACATTTTTAGACGGAAGTACTTGTAGTTATGGAGATTAAATTTTCAATACGCGCCCCGCATTAAGTCAATTTAATTAAACTAACTTCGTTCAATAAAATTCAATTGACTTAGTTTAAAATTTTAGGTAGAGTTCACCTCACTTCACGGAGGTACATGTGATGTTCAAAGTCGGCGAAAGCGGAGTTTATCCGGGTCAAGGAATGGTCGTAGTCAAAGGCATCGAAGAAAAAATCGTTGTCGGTAAAAAGGTTACGTTGATCGTTCTTCAAGTGATTGAAAACAAGATGACCATCAAGTTACCTGCCGAGAATATCGCGAAGGTAGGTTTCCGCAAGGTGATCTCTGATGACGATATCTCTGAAGTTTATAAAATCTTGAAAATGCGTAACGTGAAGATCGACCAGACCACCTGGAACCGTCGTTATCGCGATTACAGTGAAAAGATCAAAACCGGTTCTATCTTTGAAATTTCTGAAGTACTGCGTGACCTGTTCTTGCTTCGTCACTCAAAAGACCTTTCATTCGGTGAGCGTAAAATGCTCGACCAAGCGAAGGCTCATATCGTGAAAGAAATCTCAATTGCAAAAAGAATGCAGGAATCGTTGATCGAACAAGAAATTCAACAGATCTTCTCGATCTGATTCGAATTACTTCTTAGGCGCATCCGGAGTACAATTCACACTCTTCAAACAAGCATCAATCTTCTCACCTTTATCAGAAAAGAACTTCTGACAACGTGAAGTACAGATATTGTTGCAGTTTTTTTCATACAATTTGAAATAATAAGGATCAGCTTTTTGATCGACCACTTTGCGGTTTTTGTCACCACAGTCCTTACCGACTAACTCAGGAGCCTTTTCGTTGCTCAAGAAATTGGCTGAAACATCGTTTGCAGCCTTTTCACCTTCGCCATCATAAGTTGCATCTGAAACGACCATCGTGGCATTCATGCAATCAACTGATGATGGGCATCGACCTTCATCATCCGCAGTACAAGCTACCTTGTGGTAACTCATCTTCTTATCTTTTTTTACACTCTCTTTATTGGTTGAAGCGTTAACTTCCTTGGTCTCAGTCACATTATCGCACTCAACATACCCACTGCAGATTTCCCGAACCGAGGTTCCTTCGGCTTCAATTCCAGCGCCTTTTTTGAGGTCTTTTTTCAGGCATTTTGAATCTGAGAACTTACTGATGCCTCGGGTTTTTTCATCGAAGTGCATTCTGGTATTGAATTCGCCGGTGACTGCGAAATCACCAATCAGCGTATAACGGCATGTTTTGGTATCAGCATTTGAAACCAACGGCAAAACCATCATCATCGTCGTCAAAATCAACTTCTTCATACTTTTGTTCCCCTCAAGGGTTTACTTCACCGTTAAAATTTTATTTTTTTGAAACTTCGTCCATTCGGCAGCATCGAGATTCACTCCGACCACTTCGCCTTCCTTGATTTTTTCAGCTTTAAGGCGAGACTTTGGAGCCTTGATGAACTTACTGCCGCAAACCAAGGTCACCATTGAAGTATCAAATGATTTCACTTTGCAAAGAGCCACCTTGTTTGGACTGATGTCAGCCTGAGCGAACGAAACCACCATCAATGATAAAAGCATCATCAGATTTTTCATATTATAAACCCTTCAACGGATCTTCAGCTTCGTTAACCTGTTCACCGGCTCTGTCAAACTCGTTGTAAACGCCTTCTTTAGGCGGAATGAGCTTGATGTTTCCTTTTAACGTGTATTTGGTTCCTTGATCACCGGCGCAAGCTTCTGCCGATGGACAAGTCCCTGCTGTTGTTGCACGACAAGTGACTTCAGCCAAAAACGGCGGATTTTTCGTCGCACTTGAGTTCTCGTCTACCATGTCATCACACGCCACCATGGCATGACAGAATGAAGAGGTTCCGATAGCGAGGTCAACCGTTGTCTTTTCAGGCTTCTTTGAAAAAGTTCCATCTTTCACCATCTTGGTACTCTCGAATGAATACTTTTTATCCGAAGGAGCAAAGTTGGAAGGAACATGTTGTTCTGTTTTTACAGAAGGAGCCGTACCATCTGGCATTGGTGTTGGTGAAGGCGTCGGTGTTGGGCTAGGCATAATGCAATTTGCCTTGATCAAACTGGGCTTTCCCATTCCTTGTAACTTGTAAAAATCGATGTATGCCTGAATTTTCAAATCTTTTGATTTGAATTGTTCAAGGTAATTACAAGCCCATTTTGCCTCTGCATTGGATGCAAAAAGCGTTAAGCATGAAATAATAGTGAATTGAGAAAGTGTAACCTTCACACCGACCTCCAGTCGTTTGTTCGCCCTTCTTTGGGCTGTGGGTTAACTATAGATTAATTTTTACTGGCTTCGGGCGCAAGCATGAAAACGCCAGTCAATGGATTGTCGCTTTTCAGTGTTCGCCTTAAAAACTAAAAACGACCCAGTTCGAATTTGAGCAAGTCTTCAAGCTGCGTGAATTCAAAACTGAAGCCCAGTGAATGCAGGCCTTTTGGCTGAACGGCCTGACCCGAGAGCAAAACCTCTTCGCCCATCTGACCAAAAACAGCCTTAATCACAAAAGACGGAATCGTGAACCAATGCGGACGCTTCAAGACTTTTGCGAGTGCTCCGGAGAGTTCTTGCTGTTCGATCGGCTTGGGTGAAACCAGGTCATAAACCGGCTCATTCGCGTTCGGGTTCATGAAAAGCTCATATAGCGCCGAGATCACATCGTCTTGCGAGATCCAACTGATGGGTTGCGTACCCGGGCCGATCTTACCACCTGCACCCATCAATGTGGGCAAGGTCAGTTCTTTCAATGCCCCACCCTTTGAGGTCAACACCACGCCGATACGGGCAATTGTTACTTTTAAGTTTTGTTGATTCAGTGCAGGCTCTACTGCCTTTTCCCATGCCTCACACACTTCACCCAAAAAACCACCCGAATAGATACCGATCGCCGAAGCGGAAACCAATTGGCGATTTTTACCATCACCAAAAGACGCCATGGTTCTAGCAATCAATGCAGTACCGAGCGAACGACTGTCGAGCACTTCTTTTTTGAAAGAAGTCGACCATCGCTTACCCGCCACGTTCTCGCCCGCAAGATGAACCACTACATCAAGCTGTTTCATTTTTTCGGCATCGATTTCACCCGTTTTTGGATTCCAATAAATTTCCTGATTCTTTTTCGTTGGCTTGCGAACGAAATGATAAACTTCATGCCCGCCTGTCGAAAGAAAAGACGACAAAGCCGTACCAATCACTCCGGTCGCACCGGTAATGCCGACTTTCAGGCGCGGTTGATCTTTATACTTTTCATGACTTCCCAAATCATGGTTCAAGCGGCGAAGACGATACGTAAAGTTACGCTTCAACGAGCCATTCACCTCGCCTTTAAATAAGGGCGAAAACATTGGCAAAAATGGCCCTTTCCATTCGACATCATCGAGCAATCGGGTCGTATCGCCTTCCGCGATGAACTGATGATGGTGTTTCCATTTTGCAAACGGACCTTTCAGCATTTCATCGGTGAAATTCCGGTTTGTTTCAACGGAGTGAATCGACTTCCATTCAAAAGTCATCGGGCCTACGCCAAGAAGAAACGAACTGATCATTCCTTCACTCACTCCGGGTGCAAGCCCGGGCGCCTTGATGTTGTCAAACGAAGGTGCAAGGCGCAGAAACGCGCCTGAACTGAAATACCAATTTACAACCGTATCGCGTTTGAACGGGACCACACAATTATTTTGAAAATGCATAAAGTTCAGATTCCCCAACTAACAATTCACGAAACAACGGCGCCAAAAACCGTTTACGACAATTCAAATTCGACCAATCTTTGCACGCCGATGCCAGATAAGTCGATCCCGGTCGGTCGGCAGACAATTTCAAACCAGTGAAAATGGCGCGCAAACGCGGATCGGTCAATGTTCTCAATTCGGGTGCGAGAGTGGCAACCCGAATGTCACGATGAAGTCGAATTCCCTGATCACCAAAAACAAAAGACGCACTCATGGTCAGTAGTTTTGAATTCAAAAGCCCAGTTGGCTCAAGCGGGCTATTCAACGACCGATAGAGGTTTTTCTGAACTCGACCTTGCTCGTGAAATACCTGTTCAATGGTGCCAAGCAGGGTTTTTTCAATCTTCAATTTCGGGTTCTTTTCAAGCATGGCTTCACGGTAGTGCAGGAATGCATTTTTCAAGATGTGCTCGTCGTCACCGAAGAGCATGAAAAACTCTTTCTCTAGCCTTTCATCGATATTCTTGCCCCTGCAAAACTGATTTAAAAACATATCACCGACCGGAATCATCTCGGCGGCAATCACATAGTTGGTCTCGGAAAAAATAACCTTTTGTTCATCAATGTAATCATCCATCACTGACCAATCACTGATGCCGGTTTTGTTCATCGCCACATTGGCAAACTGAAATGCGGAATCGATTTCATAATCTCTTTGCAATTCAGATGAACTGACTCGACGGGAAAGGTAGCCTTGATAAAAGTATTTTTTATAACTTGCTGATGATGAGAACTTTTTGCCGCTAATCACCTCGCCTGCAGACTGAGAGGCCCAAGTCGCAAAATGAAACCAATTGGCCACTTTCTTGCCCGGGTTCAAACACTGACCCAATTCTTCGGCAATCTGGAAATAGCGCCGATTGATCAGGATGTTTTTGGTCATCGGGTTGGTTTCGGCATTCAGCCAGTTCCGATCAGCCATCGTCAACGGGAACCGCCGACTCGGCGGCGTGGTTGGAAATTGAAGGAGCTTCCACTGTCGATTCAAAAACAAACCGTAATCAGAAGCATCTTGTGCACTGGCTGAATTCAGACCTAAAATTAGCGAAAAAAGCAGAGTAAACAACATAGCGGGCACATAATTAAACAATTTTTGTTTAATGTCAATGAACTTCATTGAATTCAGTACCGATCATTTTCCGACCGCTAACGTCGTGCATTAATGGTGTTTTCTTGTCTAAACGTGTCGGAAAATGCTATAAAAACCCAATGAGCAAGCCAGCAGGACAAGCCCCATTCAACCCAAACGACATCGAAGCCATCAAAGCGCAGTTTCCACGACCTAAAAAAGCCGTCGTCACCGCCGGAATGCCTTACGCAAACGGGCCTCTTCACTTGGGTCACTTAGCCGGAACCCATGTTCCCGCTGACATTTATTCCCGCTGGTTGAGAATGCTGATCGGCGCTGAAAATGTCCTCTATGTGTGCGGAACCGATGACCACGGTTCAACAAGCGAACTCGCGGCAATGAAGGCTGGAAAAACCGTTGATCAATTCATCGGTGAGATCCATTCCCGCCAACGCGAAACCATGAAACGCTATTCGATCGGTTTGGATGTTTACACAGGTACCTCTCGCCCGGAATGCTTTCCCCACCACAAAGAACTTTGTCAGGACTTCATTCGCAAGCTCCATAAAAATGGAATGCTCGAAAAGCGCACAACCCAGCAATGGTTTGACCCGAAACTTGGCCGTTTCTTGCAAGATCGCCTCGTGAACGGAAAATGCCCGAACCCGAAATGCGATAATGAAAACGCCTACAGTGACGAGTGCGAAAAGTGCGGTGCGAACTACTCACCCGCTGAACTCATCAACCCGCGCAGCACCGTCAGCGACGGAATACCTGAATTGAAAGACACCGTTCACTGGTGGCTCGACATGTGGAAAGTTTCTGAACTTCTGCGCGTCTGGATTCAAGGAAAAGAGAAAACCTGGCGCCACGCCCTCTACACTGAAGTGATCAATACGGTTTTACCTGCACTCAGTTTCGACAACATTCACGAAGCAAAGTACAAAGAGATCAAAGCAAGCTTACCGAAGCATAAAAGCAAATATGCCGCAGGGAAAAAAGTAGCCTGCACCTTCGAGAACAAAGAAGACCTCAATACTGGCCGTACCTTCTTACTTGAAAATGGAATTCCAAGCGCATTTTTAGATGAATGGGCACACCGCCCGATCAGTCGCGACGTCAGCTGGGGAATTCCAATGCCGGTTGATCTTGACCCTGACATGGCCGGAAAAACGCTTTATGTCTGGCCTGATTCCTTGATCGCGCCGATCTCATTCACAAAAGTCGCCCTGAAAGAAAAAGGTCTGGCTGTTTCGGAATTCGAATCATTCTGGAAAAACAAAGAAGCACGCGTGACCCAGTTCCTCGGCCAAGACAACGTCTATTTCTACGTACTCATGCAAGGCGCGCTTTGGATCGGCTCACAAGATGACCCGACCCACTTGCCAAGCGAACACGATTTGCAGATGACCGAAATCATGAGTTGCTTTCACCTCATGGTTGCCGGTGAAAAAATGAGTAAATCGCGTGGTAACTTCTACACCGGCGATCAGTTGCTTGATGAGAAAGGCTATGATGCCGATCAAGTGCGCTATTTCTTGTCGATGCTGACCCTACCCGAAAAATCATCAAACTTTGATTTTGCCACTCTCGATGAACGAAACCATTTCCTCGCCGGGCCGATGAATGCGGCTTTTGAAAAACCGATTTCAGCGTGCAATTCCAAATTCGACAGCATTGTGCCTGAAGGCGTACTGAACGAAAAAGTACAGACCGAGACGGCAAACCTGATTCGCAAGTACCTCCGCTCAATGGATCGTGGTGAATACGCTACTTTGCTGAACCTGATCGAGAATTATGCTCGCCAGATCAACAGCCTCTTCACCCAGTTCAAACCGCACGATGACCGCGCACCGGAAGACCAACGCAAGAACGCTCTTTATTCATGCTTTTATGTACTGAAGAATCTGATGATCATGCTGCATCCGTTTGTGCCTGAAACCATGAACCGCCTGCGTGAGTCACTGAATTTACCTGCTGATGTCTTCAAGGTTGAAGAACTTGGCACCGGAATTCCTGCGGGCCATAAAATCGGCCAAAAACAGCAGTATTTCCCAGCTGTTGGGGGCGAGAGCACCACATAGCTGATTTTTAGGCTTATCAACCTTTCTAGTCGAATTTTTAACAAATTCTTGATATTCCCTTACCCTCATAAGGAAGGCAAAATCATGAAAACGACTATTCTCGCACTACTGTTATCGGTATCGTCTACCGCTTATGCAAACTGCAAACTCAAGGTTTATACGACTTCACCATACGATTCCGTGATCATTCATTTTTTCAAATTCCAAGGTTTCACACTTGATCAATGCAAGAACCTTTGCTCCACCAAAGCCTTGCTTCAAGAACAAGTCCCACCTTATGAAATCGCTCTTCGTTGTGGCATGAAATTCATCAACGAAGACGGAACGGTCATCAAGTCCAGTTATGGCCACCTCTTTCACCGTTGAATGACGGGTTGAAATCAGAATTAAAAAACCCCGCACAGGATGACCTGGCGGGGTTTTTCATTTGATGAGGGTAAAGGGCTAGTTCCCCATCTGGTCAACAATATCGCCGATTGCATAAGGTACTGAGTACGGTCTACGCGCGGTCGAATTGTAATCATGGTCAAAGCCTAACTTATGCATCCATTCATGCATCATATTTGAAGCAGACTCACCTGGAGTCGCACCGTTATAGAAATAGGTATTCATGTAGATGGTTGGGGTGTCAGGGCTGGTGTACCCCACTACATTTCTTCCAAAATAGCTAGAGGTGTACAACTGAACACTTAGATCAATGACCCGATTCGCTTCCGTTGGTGATGGCAATTGTTCGGCAGCCTCGAGAATCTTATTATAAACCTGAAGATTGCTCAGGCCGTTGTTTTGCACAAAAGTTTCCTGCCCCTGATAACTGAAGTGCAATACCCTTTGTTTGAATTCTTCGCTGTTCACAATGCGCTCAAGCAAGTCGCGAGACGCCTCAAGATGGGCCGCCTGTGTATCATTGAAATTTTTTGCACTATTGATCACCACTCGTAAACCACCGGTACCCACATCGGTGTTTGGAGGTGTCACTACCACGGGTGTTGTTGGAACCGGGGTCGGAGCAGCATCGACTGCACTAGATCGAGCCGAACCGAATGCATGCGCGTCGGTCATTGTTACTGCCATCATCCCTAACATTAAAATCACTGCTTTCATTTCTTACTCCTTGAAGAACTCGTACTGAGTGCTTACAAACGGCAGATCGGAGGGGGTTTCTGGCAGCTAAAGACTTTTTTTTGTCGGCATACGGCATCAATTTGTTACACATTTTTTATGTAAAGCATCAAGTGCCCGCCATTGAACAGGAAAAGAAAATGAATTAAATAAATGGTGGTATGAAAATAATTTTCAGGCGCTTAACTGACGCATAAGCCCGTCACAGAGCGCACGAAACTTCTCGAACAACTTTACCCGATAACAGGGTGACGACGGATTGACGGTGCTGAGCGATTTTTTCGAGGAATATCCGGATTTTCTCGATAAGAGACTGTGAGATTCAAAGTATTCAAACCATTGGCCTTTAGCCTTCTCGTCGGACTGTCGGTACTGACGACGACCAATGCTCACGCACGCTCGAAGGATTGCTTTGACCAGACCCTTCAAAGCATTTTTGATAAAGATCAAATTCCGAAAGTGTTGCATCCAAGCGATCATCCTCCTGTGAAGCTGATCTCGGATACCGAGTGGAAAGGAAATCACCCCATCACGCTTGCAGACTCAAGTGAAGTGATCAGCATGTCGTATGACGGAGAAATTCCCTGGGACGAATATTTAAAACTCGTTCGCACGGATGAAGAAGCGATGGCAAAACTGAGAGAACTCACAAAAGACATGAATTACACCAGGGAGAAACTGAAAAACGCCCTGAAGATGTCTGACAAACAACTGGACATCTTTGTCATCCCGAAAAACTCGGCACTTGCCGGTAAGACCAAGTGGAACATCACCGAACTTCCACCGCGATTTTTCGCTTTCGAAATCGAACGAAAACTAATGGTCAATCAAATAGACGAACTTGCAAAATCAGTTGAGGAATTACTGAAAAAAAAGGGGTTCGACTCACAAGGGTTCCGTGACATGGGCTTTATTGAAATCGCCCACAATACCTTCGACACCTCACCAGCCGAATTCACTTCCACCATGAACCGATTGAAAAAAGAATTCCCAAAAGCCAGCTTCCACTTGCATTTCGGCATTCCGAACAACAAAATCAGCGAAGAACAAACCATTGCCATCGCCCGCGCGGTCGAGTCGAAAATCATTCTTCAGTTAGGCGAAAGCAAATTCAACACAGAACTCTCTTATTCCGACTTCACTTCGCTTCACAAAGACAACCTGATTTCTGATGAATCCGTTTATCGCTACCGTGGAGTCATTCGCATGGGGCTTTATGAATTCACTCGTGCTCACAACATCGAAATCAGACAATACGCAAACCTTGCAGGCGGACTCGATCTGGTACGATTCGGTGCCAATCTCAGCAAAAACCACAAAGCACTCTATCAAGTGAAAAAATTCGCCCCTAAAATCGCACTCGATAAGGAAACCATTTCTCTGCACGGCGCTTTGGAATACATGGGCCACCTGTTTCGGAATAAAGGTACGAAAGAACATCTTGAACTGGGCACCGAGATGATCAAGCTCTCACGAGAATTACTGACACCGGAACGGACAGTGATTCCAGAAATGCGGTCAAAAGTACAAAAATTCCTGACCAAGAATAAGATTCTTGAAAAAATGGAAGACCCGTCACTCTATCTCAACATGAAATGAAAAAAGGCAGGATGGCCATCAGCCACCCCGCCCTTCTAAAATCAGTACGTCTCACTTCAGCTTATTTGTTGAAGTAATCGAAAGTATAACAACCGTCTTCATAAGCTTTTTCAGCGATGAATTTCATCATTTCATCTTCGTTGCGATCCATCGAACGGAAGTTCGATTTCACACGACGATTTGCACGCATGAAGAAAGCCTCGGCGATGGCAATTTCCATCGATGCCTTCTCTTCACCCTTCTCTTCAATTGCCTGAGTCACACGGGAAAGTGTGCAGAACATCGCGTAAAGATCGATCGCAATATCGGCAATTCGCTTTTGCGCAAACTGCTTCAAGTGAATTTCCTTACCGTGACGTTTAAGAAGAACTTCAACCTGAGCTGACAACTCAACGGTGTATTCTTCAAGCGAACCGGCAAGTTTTTTCAAACGCGGGTGGGATTGGGTAATGTTCTCACCGAAAACATTTTGCTTCACCTTGCGGGTTGCATACTCGGTCACGATACCCAAGCCTTTGAGCGGATGCTGAATCGCCTTTGCAAGACCTGAAAGTTCTTGTCCCGGCCCTTGCATTCCTGAAAGAGCGACGAACGCACGAAGAATTTCGTTTGTACCTTCAAAAATACGATTAATACGTGCATCACGCAACCAACGTTCGTAAGGATATTCCTTCATGAAGCCGTTACCAGCCCAGATCTGGATATTCTCATCTACGGCTTCCCACGCCATTTCAGTACAGAACACTTTCGCTGCCGCACTTTCCATCGAATAATCGACGTCACCACGATCAATCAGGGACGTCGTCATGTAAACCATGCTCTCAGCAACATAATTGTTCATGATCATGCGGGCGATTTTTTCCTTGATCATTCCGAACTCGCCGATCTTTTTCTTGAATTGAACCCGCTCGTTGGCGTGTTCAACTGAAGCCTTGATACAGTTTTTCGTTACTCCAACACAACCGGCAGCCAATCCGAGACGACCATGATTCAAAATACCCATGGCGATCTTGAAGCCGTAACCTACACCGCCGATGATATTTTCAACCGGTACTTTAACCTTGTCGAAGTAAACCGCATTCGTCCAAGAAGCACGAATACCAAGTTTGTGCTCAGAAGGTCCGATGCTCACACCTTCAGAAGGCAATTCAACGGCAAAACAAGTTACTTTTTCTTTTTTCTCACCATTCTCAACAACTTCGGTTTTAGCAAAAACAGTGAAGAATCCCGCGATACCACCATTGGTGATCCAAAGCTTGTTACCAGTCAGGATATAATGCTTACCATCGGCGGAAAGTTCAGCCTTGGTTTGAATTGAAGCAGCATCCGAACCGGATGTCGGTTCTGTCAAACAGAATGCGGCAATCAACTCACCACTTGCAAGACGTGGAAGAAAACGTTTTCTCTGCTCTTCATTTCCGAAAAGCAAAAGCGCCTTGTAACCGATACTCTGGTGAGCACCCAAAGTTACTGCAAGAGAACCATCGTGAGATGCGATCTGTTGCATCACTCGTGCATAACCACTTTGCGGAAGGCCAAGACCACCCAGTTCTTCAGGAACTGCAAGACCGGTCAAGCCCATATCTGCCATCATTTGAACCACTTCGCGCGGCATTTCGTGATTTTCATCCCACTCCGCGGCTTTCACCACATCTTTACCGAACTTGTCGATGGTATCGATGATCATTGAAACCGTTTCTGCTGTTTCAGGTTTTGCTTTCGGATAAGGGAAAATAAATTCTTCGCGAATTTGTCCGAAGAACAAGGACTTCATAAAGCTGTTTTCATTATTACTTGCGGCACTCATACGTTCGTCCCTTCGACAAAGTGTCATGACAAAATGTCAGACGCGTTACATTATAATTAGATAATTAAGGCTCACCATAATGGTAATGACAAATTTATCGACACACAACAATGACTTGGAAAATTATTTTTTCACAACATTTGTTGGCATCACTCTTGCTTGTAAATGCGCAAGTGGCAAAAAAAATGAGCGTCAATTTAAAGTCGTTTTTCGGTAAGTCAGAAAGTGCGAGCAGCGGAAGCGCGCGTGGCGGTTTGAGCGTCAATTCCTTGTCGACCATTTCCGATCAACTCGGGAAAATAGCACAAGGCAATAACATCTATCGTGCAGCATTTCTTTTATGCTTCATTTCAAGTGCATGGTTCATCGCTGACATCTTCGCGCTACTTTTTGAAAAGTATATTCCTTCACCAGCCGTCTCGCCACTCGCCATGCGATCGAATTCAACCGCCATGGTGAACCCTCAAACATACGATGACATCATTAATAGAAATTTATTTTCAAGCAAACCACCTAAGAAGACCGGAAACGAAATCGACATGGAAGCCGAACCGGTTCCAACCTCTCTTCAACTTCAACTGATTGGTACCGTGATTTTCAAAGATCCTTCCCGCTCTCTGGCAGCAATTCAAGACAAGACCGACAGCAAAGTGTACCCGGTTCGAATGAACGATGAAATTCAAGGAAAATTACAAGTATTAAGCGTGGACGCACACATGGTGATTTTCATCAATTTGCAATCTCGCCGTAAGGAATACATTGATATTCCGCAAGATCCGGCACTGAAGATTTCAATGTCGGCAAAAACGGCAAAAGCGGCGACTAATGGCAATATTTCTCAAGTCGAAGAAAATAAATTCGTAGTAAAACGTGCTGAAATCGACTCTCAAATGTCAAATTTCAACGCACTCATCACTCAGGCGCGCGCTGTTCCCGAAATGCAGGGTGGTGAAATGGTTGGTTTTCGCTTGATGCAAATTCAGCCAGGAAGCTTTTACGAAAAAATCGGCCTTAAACTCGGCGACATCATCACTTCCGTAAACGGACAAAAAGTGACCGATGTCAATAAAGCCTTCGATATGCTGAAAGAATTGAAACACATGAATTCGCTTGATCTCGGTACCCTGAGAAACGGCAAAGAGGTGAACCTTAACTATGACATCCAATAACGAACAAAAGACCAGCGTTGTTAACGATAACACTACACCCATTTCACCGACATGGTCGACTCGCATGAGT
>CALPVV020000019.1 GCA_943327105.2 Nitrosovibrio sp. Nv4 | reverse complement strand
GTACTTCGCCAACATCATTTTTCGAACGAAAAAATAACGAAACAATATAAACCGATCGAGATAGGGGTTCGGTTTCACTTCATGAGGCAAGATGATGTTGCATCCGATTGATTTTCCCCCCACCTCTTTTGCGCCCCTGTTGGCTGCTTCCATTAAGCCGGCTCCTCCGCCCGTCATGACGGTGAATCCGACTCGAGCTGCTTCGGCACCAAGTGCTCGTGCTTTTTGATAGAAGGGTGTATCTTCGCTGAATCGTGCCGACCCGAAGACCGTAATACAAGGACCAACAAAGTGCAGGGATCGAAACCCGCGAATGAATTCCATGAAAATCCGAAACGCGCGCTTCAGTTCAAATGATCGGGAGTGATGGCCTTCTAAGAACAACTTTTCATCGTTCGACATGGGGATAGCATAGGGGATTAAATTACCCCTGGGGTTTTTTTGATGCTTGTTGCGTTAATTTATTAAAAGGTACCTGAAAGTACCGAAAATACCCCCGGGGCTTTTTTGATGCTTGGCGCGTTAGTTTTGTTCCGAAACTCAACGAATCCCGTTGATAAACCATCGCTTTAATTGATGAATATTTTAAATTGATGCACGAATGTGGTTGAATAATACATAAGTTATGTTTAATGTCCTCTATCAGTTCAGTTAATGAACTGAGGGAGTTGAGAAATGAAAAACATGAACTTGGCGATGATGATGATGGCAGCAGCGATGAGCGTAACCCCAGCACAAGCATCCAAAATGTGCCAGAACATGGAACGATTCCCGGTTGCAGCGGCCGATGCTGCGAAGGCTTCTAAAAACAAATTGGATGTGATCTGGGTGATTGATGATTCCAGTTCAATGGGAAATCACCAACAAAACCTCAAAAACAACCTGAACAGCTTTTTTTCTGTTTTGGATCAGAATGGCAAAGTGGATTTCCAAATGGGTGTAGTGACTACCGGTTTGACCGTAGTGAATAATGCATCCGGCGCGCCGATGATTTTGAACTCAACCAATGCAACATCCAATCGCGCAGCTTTCATGCAAGCGATGATGGTCGGCACCAAAGGAAGCGCAACTGAAAAAGGATCAGAGGCGTTCTTGAAGTTCATCGCTTCCCAGCCGGACTTCATCCGTCAGAATTCTCATGTATCGATCAACATCTTGTCTGATGAAGACGATGAATCTGCATCAGACAAAGTGGCGTTGATGCGTGAAACAGTTCAATTCTTGAAGCAACAGGGAAACTCGGTTTCCATCAACTTGATCGGTTTGCAAGACCAAATCGAACGTTACAGTGCCAACTTTAAAGGCATGGAAATGAACTTCTTCCCGATGAACAGTTCGAATTTCTCTCGCGCGATCGAAGCGATTGCAAAAAAATCGATCCGCAGCCCGACTGAAAATTTTGAATTGAAATTCGATGCCCGCGAGATCCTTTCCGTAGAATTGATCAAGCAGGGTAAAACAACTGAAATTGAAAACTTCCAAATCGTGGATGCTAACAGCATTCACATTGATTTTGGTAAATCAAAAATCGCAAAAGGTTCCGAAATCGAAGTTCAGTACCGTTACGATTGTTCTGCATTCGATCGCAACGAGACCAAAGAATTGGCAAAAATGATCGCTGAAATCGAGTTCAGACCAAACAGTTCAGCATTCTTGAACGAGGCTGAAGCTTCCCGCATCATTGATCAAGTAGTTGCATTCATGAAGAAGCACGAAGACGCGAACATCTCATTGATCGGTGTTTCCAGCTTCTCGATCAACCCGATCGCTTGGTTGAAAATCCTGCCCTTCGAAGATCGCCCCTTGGCTCGTGCTCGTAACTTGGCTAAATCTCGTGCAGATACAATCAAAAAAGCATTGGCTCAAAAAGGAATCGAAGAACACCGCATGGAAGCAAAAGGTGCTTTCCCTGGACTTCACCGCCACTGGTACTCTTACCTTCTTGATGCAAGCAGTATCGACGTCATCCCATTCATTGATATGGCTGGTATGATTCAATCCGATCGCCGCGTAGTTTTGAAAGTTTCTCAGGGAATTTAAGATTCAGATTTGCGATTCTTCTGTTTTGCCTCGAGTTCGGCTTCGATCACCGTAGACGCAATGACTCCGGTGAATGATACAAAAATAAAAGTTCCGAGAAGCATCATTGCCATAGCGGTGATTTTACCCAATTGCGTTTGTGGGGTAATGTCGCCATAGCCGACTGATGTCATCGTTGAGACAGTAAAATAAGCACTTTCAAGATAGGATTCGAAATTCGGGTTTGTTGGACTTTCGATCAGATGGATGATGACACTGAAAACACTCATCAAGGTTGCCGCCATGAACCCAAGAAAGATAAATGCAGGGCGCTTGATGGCGGCAATGAGTACGAGTGTGTACTCCATCATGAATTCGTGGTGCTTTTTGATACCCATACCGATTGACCCCTTCTTCAAGATTATAAACCCTTTTTTTCATTAAATTAAAGACCATCCTTGTTAAAAAGGCGTATCATTTGAACCATGGCTAAGTTTGAAAAGTCCTTTCAAGTGGTTGGTATGACCTGTGCTTCATGCGTGAATCATGTTGAAAAAGCATTGGCGGCATTACAGGGGGTTACGAGTGCAGTGGTGAACTTGGCGACTGAACGTGCCAGGATTGAATCGATTTATGAAATTTCAAATGAAACCATTACCTCAGCCGTTGAAGAAGCAGGTTACAAGGCTCTGATTGATTCCCGTCTTGATCCTGTCATTGCGGCATTGAAAGAGAGAAATGAACTGATTGTATCGGCTTTGATCGCTCTTCCTCTGATGTTGATGTTGCATCTTCCTTTTGTTCTTGAATTGTTCCTTGCTTCAATCGTGCAATTTTGGTTTGGTAAACGCTTTTATCGAGGAGCTTACCATGCACTGAAGAATCGTATGGGAAACATGGATCTTCTCATTTCTCTTGGAACCTCTTCTGCATTTCTACTGAGTTTCTTTGCGTCTCATTCCTATTTCGAGAGTTCCGCGATGATTATCGTGCTGGTTCGACTTGGAAAATTCCTTGAACTCCGGGCTAAAATGAAAACGTCTCAAAGTTTAAAACAGCTTGAAGAGTTAAAGCCTTCGATGGTTCGAATGAAATTAGGAGATCAGGTTTTTGAAATGCCGATCAAGGGCGTGAATGTTGGTGACTTGGTTCTGGTTCTGCCGGGAGAGCGTGTCCCGCTAGATGGTATAGTGGTGGATGGCGAGAGTGAAATCGATGAGTCCTTTTTAACCGGTGAGAGTCATCTGCAATTGAAGAGCATTGGGGATTCGGTGGTGGGCGGTGCACTTAATACTTTGGGAGCTCTCACGATCAAGGTTCGTGCATTGGGTGCAGATACAATGCTCTCGAAGATCATTCGTTTGATTGAAAACGCACAAGATAAAAAGGCTCCGATTCAAAAACTGGTTGATCAGGTGAGCGCGGTATTTGTTCCTGTAGTGCTTGGTATTGCGCTGCTGACACTTTTTGTTTTTGGTTTCAATCATGGTTTTACCGATGAAGCATGGCTTCGCGCAATTTCGGTACTGGTGATTGCTTGTCCATGTGCTTTGGGTTTGGCGACTCCGACTGCATTGATGGTCGGTACGGGATTAGCGGCAAAAAACGGGATTTTAATCCGTGATTCAGAAGCATTAGAACGAGTTCATTCATTGACAGCACTTGCCGTAGATAAGACGGGTACATTGACAAAGGGGAAGCCGAAATTGATTGAGATTTCTGGCTCCGACCAGGATGAAATTTTAAAAATTGCAGCTTCCCTGCAATCGGGAAGCGAGCATCCTCTTGCGAAAGCGATTCTGGGTACGAGTAAAGAGCGTGGGCTCAGGGTAAAGTCGGCTAATGATTTACGTGCCCTTCCCGGCAAAGGCATTCAAGGTACTATTGATGGTGTCCGATTTCAGATGGGGAGTGCCCGCATGCTTGAAGATCTGAAAATGACGGTACCGATTGAGCAACAGGTGATGACTACTTCTTATTTGGTTGCTCTTGAAACACCGGAGATTTTAGCGGTCTTTCGTTTTGAAGATGAGCTTAAAGAAAAAGCCCATGTTTTTATCGATGAACTTAAAAGCATTGGAATCAAACCCATCATGCTGACAGGAGATCGAGATGATGTTGCAAGTAAGGTTGCAAATGAACTTCGAATTCATGAATTTCATTCCGGTCTTTTGCCTGAAGACAAGGCCCGCATTATCAGCGAATTGAAAAATCGAGGTGAAGTGGTAGCCATGCTTGGTGATGGAATGAATGATGCTCCGGCCCTGGCCATTGCTGATGTGGGAATTGCGCTCTCAACCGGTACCGATGTCGCCATGCAAACGGCTGGCATGACTTTAATCGGTGGAGACCCGATGAAGGCCCTTGATGCCATCGTTATTTCCAAGAAAACTTACTCTAAAATTCGTCAGAATTTGATCTGGGCATTTATCTATAACGTGATTGGAATTCCATTGGCGGCTTTTGGTTTGTTAAGTCCGATGATTGCAGGAGCGGCCATGGCGTTCAGTAGTGTTAGTGTGGTCACCAATTCGCTTTTGCTTGGTCGTATTCATTTAAAGAAACTATGAAAGGGATGATTGTATGTTGTTTCCATTTGGTATAGGTGGTCTTTTGGGGTTTTTGGGTGCGATTCCAGTGGCGGGGCCTGTATCGGCACTTGTTCTGAGGTATGGATTTAAA
Organism: Nitrosovibrio sp. Nv4; assembly: GCA_943327105.2. Taxonomy (GTDB): domain Bacteria; phylum Bdellovibrionota; class UBA1018; order UBA1018; family CAIMNF01; genus CAIMNF01. Next base: position 27,493 of record CALPVV020000019.1, on the reverse strand, counting down.
AAACAAATCCAGCGCGGTTTGACCTTTGCTGCCGGCGCTGCCATTGCCGAGTCTGTTTATGTTTTATTGGCTTTTTTCGGCTTTAATTTTATTTTTAGTTCAATACCTTATTTTGAAACGGTTTCAAAGGCATTGGCGAGTTTGATATTGATTGGTCTTGGTTCGTATTTTGTCTTTTCCAAGTCAGCACACGCCATTGGGCAATCATCGGTTTCTACAGAGGAGCGTAACCGAAAAGAGTTTGTGATAGGTTTTATGGTCAGCATCTTGAATCCAACGCTGATTGCATCATGGGCAACAATCATTACAACTCTCTCGACTTATCATTCATTTGAGTATTCGATGTCCAATTCAATTTCGTTTTCAGTCGGCGTTGCGATCGGAATTGTATCCTGGTTCTCTATCATGCTTTTATTGATTCGAAGAAATCATAACCGACTCAAGGTTGAGTGGATCAAGAGATTATTGATGTCTTTGGGTTCATTTTTAATCATATTAGGTTTGTTTTCGATCAAGCGACTTTTATAAATCAAAAAGCCGCCCAGGACCTATTTCCCGGGCGGCTTTTTGTTGTCAGTAATCACTCAACCAATGGAAGTTGATCTGATTAAAATTAGTCGATGTTTTCAAGAATGGTGGCAACGCCTTGGCCGAAACCAATACACATGCTGGCCAAGCCAAATTCCACTTTTTTATCTTTCATCAGGTGAACCAGTGTACCGGTGATGCGTGAACCAGAACATCCGAGTGGGTGACCGAGGGCGATCGCGCCACCATTTAAATTCACTTTGGCCTCCATGTGATCAAGAAGTCCTAGATCTTTCAATACCGGCAAGCTTTGCGCAGCAAAAGCTTCGTTGAGCTCGACGAGTCCAATGTGATCCATGGTCATATTCACGCGTTTCAATGCCTTGTTCACCGCAGGAACCGGACCATAACCCATGATTGATGGATCGCAACCGCTTGCAGCAATGCTTTTGATTTTCACTAGAGGCTTCAGGCCAAGTGACTTTGCGCGAGCGGCACTCATGACGAGAAGTGCGGAAGCACCATCTGAAATCGCTGAGGCGTTTCCAGCGGTGATGGTTCCACCTTTTGGGTCAAATACAGGCTTCAATGCTGATAGTGTTTCAAATGTGGTTTCAGGACGAATGACCTCATCTGTTTCAATCAATTTCAAGAAACCTTTTTCGTCGTGACCTTGAATCGGAACGATTTCGTTCTTGAATCGACCCTCGATCGTTGCTTGGTGTGCTTTCTGATGGGAAGCTGCTGCAAAACGGTCTTGCTGTTCACGGGTGATGCCGTGAATCTTTGCAAGTAGTTCTGCAGTAAAACCCATGTTCTGAGCGCCTTTTGCGACGTTCTTGTTCGCGCGCGGGTTGAAATCAACGTTGAAGGTCATCGGCACGTGGCCCATGTGTTCGACGCCACCGACGATGATTGCATCACCGTAACCGGCTTGGATGCTCATGGTAGCTGTGTGAAGTGCGGTCATCGATGAACCACAAAGGCGGTTTACGGTTTGCGCGCTGACACCGAATGGAATGCGGGTCAAAAGTTGAGCCATTCGGCCCACGTTGAATGCTTGTTCCATGGTTTGCTGAACACAACCCCAGATGATGTCTTCGATTTCAGCCGGATCAAGTGCCGTATTGCGATCGAGTAGAGCATTCATCAAGTGTGCGGATAGTTCTTCACTGCGCACATTACGGAATGCACCGTTTTTCGATTTACCCATTGGGGTGCGAATTGCATCAACAATGACAACGTCGCGATCATTTAGTTGCTTAGACATGTTTCAGTACCTCCTGAACGCCTGCAGTGACTTCGTAGAGCGTTCCGTGTTTTTGAGAGTAGGTTTTTGCTTTTTCGATAATGCTGCTCGTGCCGATCGCTTGCGCATATCGCATTGGTCCGCCTCGGAATGGAGGGAACCCCAAGCCGTTCAGCATTGCCATGTCGAGTTCGTATGCCTCGTCGACAATTTTTTCCGAAAGGCAGCGAGCGCTTTCTAGAATGAATGGCAACATCAGGCGATCAATGATTTCAGAATCGGTGATGCTAGTGTTGAGCTTGGACTGATCCTGGCCGAGAATTCCGTAGATTTCCGGCAACAGGTCTTTCTTAGGTTTACCCTTCGCATCGACCGAGTAAGAATAGAATCCTTTTCCATTCTTCTGGCCAAAACGTTGAGCTTTGTAAAGAAGGGAAACTGAATATGAGTCTTTCAGTGGCATGCGATCGGGAAATCCTTTGGCCATGACTTCAGATGCGTGATTTGCGGTATCGACACCCACAACATCAAGAAGGTAGGCAGGACCCATCGGCCAGCCCCATTTTTCCATCACTTTATCGATGCGTGCGAAATCAACGCCTTCTTCAACGAGTTGATTGAATGCCGTGAAATAGGCGAATAGCACGCGATTCACTAGGAATCCCGGGCAATCATTCACCACAATCGGGGTTTTACCCATTGCGCTCGCATACATTACTGCGGTTGCAATGGTTTCAGGAGATGTTTTTTCACCACGGATGATTTCAACAAGCGGCATCTTCGGAACCGGATTAAAGAAGTGCATTCCGCAAAACTTTTCGGGACGTTTCAGATTCTTCGCAAGTCCGGTGATCGAGATGGTTGAAGTGTTTGAAGTGATGATCGTATCTTCAGAAACAGTGTTTTCGGTTTCTTGCAACACGGCTATTTTTACTTTTTCATTTTCCGTCACTGCTTCAATGATGAAATTCGCTGCCTTCAGATCGTCTTGCTTGATGGTCGGTGTAATGTTGCCGAGAGTTTCGGCCATTTTCATCGGAGTCATTTTTCCGCGCTGAATCTGTTTGTCGAGCAGGCCTGCCGCCTCTTTCATGCCACCGGCAAGCGCTTCTGGGCGAATGTCTTTCATGAGGATCGGCACTTTGGAATAAGCGCTTTGGTAAGCGATTCCGCCCCCCATGATGCCAGCGCCGAGAACCGCAGATTGTTTTACTTCTTTAGCGAGTGCCTTTGCTCCCTTGGCTTTTTTCTTCACCATTTGATCGGCAAGAAAAATTCCGACGAGCGCTTGCGCTTGAGTGGTCTTACATACTTTTGCAAAGCTTTCCGCTTCGTTTTTTAACGCCTCGTCGCGACCAGTGGAAAACGATTTTTCGATTGCTTCAACAGCAATCATTGGAGCAGGGTAGTTTGGACCGGCGAGAGCCATAATGCCGGCTTTGTTCAGATTAAGTGCCATGGCTTTCTCGGTTTTATTCAAGACAAGAGCTTTTTTCTTCTCTTCTTTGCGATGTTTCCAGGCAATCTTTCCATTCGCGCATTGGGTGAGAAGATCCAGTCCGGCTGCGCGAAGATCTGTAGGTGCAACAATCGCATCGACCACACCTAGTTTAAGTGCGTCGTTAGCGTCGTTTTGATTTCCGGAGGCGATCCATTCAATTGCCGGATCAGTGCCGATCAAGCGCGGGAGTCGAACGGTACCACCCCAACCTGGAATGATGCCGAGTTTGGTTTCAGGTAAACCGATTTTCGAGCCTGGAGTGGTAATGCGAAAGTCGCAAGTGAGCGCGAATTCAAGTCCGCCCCCTAGGGCAAAGCCTGCCATGGTGCAAACTGTGGGTACAGAAATGTCTTCAATGCGATTGAATTGTTTTTGATTGATTTGAATCCAGTCGGCTAATTCTTTTTCGGTGCGTTTGAATTCTTCAAGGAACTCGGTGATGTCGGCACCAGCAAGAAAAGTGTCTTTACCGCTTGCAATCAGTAGACCGGTTACGCCTGAAAGATTCTGATCAAGGATGTCGAGCGCTTTTCCGAGTTCAGAAACGGTCTCGGCGTTAAACTTGTTCACCGATTCTTTTTTGAGGTTTACCGCGAGTTCGAGAAACGAGGTTCCTTCGATTTTTTTGAGTTCAATGCAGTTGCCGCTGAAAAGCATAATGAGGTGTGTCCTTTCGTTGTTGCCTTCGCAACGATTGTAACGCTAAAATGAAAATTATGGACACGCAATTTCTCCTAACACTTCAAGTTCTTTGGCCGAAACTTCTCGTCGCGTTATTTTGCGGTGGGTTGATCGGTTTAGAACGTGAGTTAAAGAGTAAGGCAGCAGGAATTAAAACCAACATGCTGATCTGTGTTGGCGCTACGCTTTATACCGCCATTTCTATGATGATGGCGTCTTCAGAAATTGTTGATGGTTTGAAAGGTGATCCGGCAAGGATCGCGGCTCAGATTGTTTCGGGGATTGGTTTTCTTGGTGGTGGTGCGATTTTGCAGTCTAAGGGAAATGTCGTCGGTCTCACTACTGCTGCTACGATCTGGTTGGTTGCAGCCCTTGGAGTTTGGATCGGGATGGGGCAGCTTGCGGTTGCAGCGTGTGTCACTCTTTTGATTGTTGTTGTGCTTGTTTCGGTAACCTTCTTCGAGAATCAGTTTCTTGGTAGAAAGCGTTTGTTTAGGATTACGATTCATCTCCGTGAAAAATCAGATGAAATCACTCGCGCCGCTTTGGAAGAATTGATGAAAGATCATGAGCTCAGCTTGGAAGAATACCGCGAGATCATGAGTGGAGAGCAGCCTGAAATTCGTCTCGCATACGTAGGTCGGAATCATGATCATGCTCAGATGTTGTTGGAGCTGTGGAAGATTCGTGGAATTCTGGATGTGAAGCAACTCTAGATCGACCGTCAATTTACACAACACGTAAATACTTTGTTTTGATTCCTCACGAAAAAAGTTTCTATCTTATTGAATTCCTTGCAAGAACTCCTTAATCTTTATTTATAGGTATTTGAAAAACAAGGAGAGCCCATACCATGACCAAGGCAGATTTGATCAACATCATCGCTCAAAAGGTTAACCTACAAAACCGTCAAGCAGAGACGGTAGTGAACCTGGTGTTCGATATGATGTCAGACACTTTGAAAAAAGATGATCGCATTGAAATTCGCGGGTTTGGATCATTCGTGAACCGTGTATACGGTGCATACGAAGGTCGCAACCCTAAAACAGGTGAGTTGGTCAAAGTTGAACCAAAACGTGTCCCATTCTTCAAAGTCGGTAAAGAATTGAAAGAAATGGTGGACCGTAAAAAATGATTAAAAAAACAATACTTGTTTTTTCAATCTTGGCGATGAACGCAGGTTTTTTTGCGTCTACAGCCAAGGCTGACAGTGATTACGATTTTAGCTGGCTTGATCCGGAGAAGAAAATTTATGTTCTTCAAAACCGTAAGTATCGTAAAGCAGGCTCGCCTCATCTTTACTTGATGGGTGGAATGGGTATTGCTGAAACGTATCGTCAAGCATTTCAATATCAGCCACGACTTGGTTTTTGGTTCAATGAAGATTTCGGACTTGAAGCATTTTACACGGGTCGTTTTAACAGCAATAATGGCGCATTTAACGCCTTGATTGCTTCGAACGGTGGAACTCGCCCATTTATTCGCGAGATCAACAGTCAATTTGGTGCACTTTTGAATTGGGCCCCTTGGTATGCAAAGATCAATGTGTTCAACAGCATCTTATACTTTGACTGGTATTTCAGTCTCGGTTTGGGTGCGATGGATTCAAGTATCGGTGTTGATACCAAAAATGCTTCTTGGAAATCTCAAAGCCTTTTTACTGTTTTTGCTGGAACCGGACAGATCTTCCATCTTTCAGAACGCTTCATGGTCAGACTAGATCTTCTCGGCCACTTTTACAGTGCTGAAGTTTATGGTGGGCAAACGGGGACTAACGAAGACAATATTCTCTTCTCTAATACCAGTGTGAACTTGGGAATCGGGTTGAAATTATGAAAAACCGTTTACTTCTGGGGACGATGTTGGGTGCGCTGGTTTCAGGACAAAACGCAAATGCATCGTTTGCCGATGTAAAACGCGCTTATGATTCAGGCCAGTATTTTTCATCGGCACGCATGGCATATAACGATGCAACTCATGCCGAAAACAAATCGGAAAAGGCAATGGCTTATGCCTGGGCTGCCCACGGTTTGGTAAAGGCTGGTTTAGATCAGTCCGCTCTCTATTTTTTCTTTCGTACAATTCAAATGCAGGACCGTGGTGCGACTAAAAAGGTTCTTGAATTGGCACCGAAATTGATTGAAAGAACCGGTTCTGAGTTGATTCGCAAGTTTCTTGCTCGCTACACTCGGGTTGAAGATTATATTCCATCAGCTAAGAATGCTTATTACGTTTCAGTGGCCAAAGAATCGCTCTTGAAGGGTGAATACGAGGCGGCTGTCCAAAGTGCCAATCAGGTGCAAAAAGGGAATGCCCTTTACCCATTGGCCCTTCAAATGAAAGCGACGGCAGAGACTTTTCTGAATCGACCTGAGGCGGCACTGAATGATTTTGCCGAGTGTGCAAAACAGGCTGACCAAAGAGACGATGAGGACGATACGGAAGAAAACGTCGCCCTTCATGCAAAGTGGCTGCAGTTGAAGCAAAATGCAGCTCGAGATCTTCGTGCGCGTTGCTATGCAGGACAAGCGAGAATTCAATACGAAACAGGCAGTTTTGATGATGCCGACCGTTCTTACGATCGCATTCCAAAGGCAAGTTTTGTATGGACCGATACGCTTTTTGAGCATGCATGGAATAGTTTTGCCAAGGATGAATACAATCGTACGCTTGGAAAGCTCGTTTCATATAAAAGCCCGTCACTTCAATTCGCATTCAATACTGAAGTCGATGTGTTGATGGCTCAATCTTATCTTTCGCTTTGTCTTTATAGCGATGCTTCCAAAGTCATTGAAGACTTTAACAAGTCTTATAGTGGTGTGGCAAAAGAAGTGAAGGCGTTTGTCGATTCGAATCCGAACGATGTTCGTCCTTATTTTAATCTTGGAAAAGAAGCGCTAGCTCAAAAACTCCATACCGATCGTAAACTTTATCAGTTCATGAACCGTTTTGTGCGTGCACCTTCCTTTCAGGCGCTGGCACTTTCTCAAGAGCGGATTGCTGCTGAACGCATCGCCATTCAGCGAATCGATTCGGCACGACCGGAAACCAAGACAGGAATGAACGCGGGCTTTCCAGGATTTTTGTCGGCGATTCTCGATTGGCGCCAGAGTTCTGTTGAATTGCTGGGCGGGGTTTATGTTCGCAACTCGATGATCGATTACCATCAGGTGTTGATCTCTGATTTCGAGAAAATGCAGTTCATGAAGATCGATCTTCTGTCTCACATGAAACAAAAATTACTGGATCCGAATCAGGCAAGTTCGGCTGAACGAAATCGAGGAAACCGGATTCCGGTACGTCGAAACGACCAGCTTCTTTGGAACTTCAACGGTGAGTTCTGGAATGACGAAATCGGGGATTACGTATTCGCCCTAGAATCCGAATGCGGCAAGGATGAAGCGAAATGAAATTGCTATCGATCATGCTCTGTTTGATTTCAATCTCCGCATCTGCGGCGATGAATTATTCTTCCGTTCAAAACGAGAAGGAAAAGCAGATCGAAGCGATCCGCAATGAAGAGATCAAGACGATCAAGTCGGCATTATCCCTTCGAAGCCAGCAAAATCGAAAGGCTGAACTTTATCTCCGTCTTGCCGAGCTTTATCTTGAGGCATATCAAGCTGATTTTCTTTTTGAAGGTCGATTGCATCAGAAGGCTCTTGAGTCGAATCCGAGTGCGAAGTTTTTACGTGAACGCACTACCGGGGATCTCCGTAACGGGATTGGTGCTGCTGAAGAAATTCTCAATTTGAATGTTGAGAAATCAAAGCTTGGTCAGATTTACTATTTCTTAGGCTATAATTACGCTGAATACGGAAATCCGGAAAAAAGTCGTGAGTATTATCAACGATTGATTCGCGAGCTGCCAGATTCCCAGTATGCCTTTGAAGGTTATCGCTCAATGGGCGATGAGGCTTTTGCAAAAGGTGAATATGATCAGGCATTGACCCTGTTTGAACAGGCCTTGAAGAGGGCGAAAGATCCATCCCAACAGGCCAGGATTCATCATAAACTGGCGTGGTGTTATTATCGCCAGAAACGAACTGACGATGCGATCAATTCGATGAAAAAGGCGATCGCCATTTCCAAGTCTGATCAGGAAAAGCTATTCAATATTCGTGAAGAAGGTTTGCGCGATCTTGCGGTTTATTATGCCGAGAGTGGTCGGGTCGAAGAAGCGATTGATTATTTCAAGAAGAATGCCGGTGACGGAGAAAATGGCGAAGAAAAGCTCGTCAAAGTACTTGAAAAATTGGGTAAGGAATACGAACGAACCGGTCAAACTGAAAAAGCGAAACTGGTTTATGATTCCCTTTTGAAGTTCAAGCGTACCGACGAAAGTTCATTCAGGGTTGCTGCAAAACTGGTTGATCTTGACATCATGAAGCAGAATTATGAAAGCGCATATAAGCGTCTGCAAACGCTTGAAGTTCCAGTAACTAAAGATGCTGAAACCCAGATCGTGATCATCAATCTTAAAAAACAAATTCGTAACACCGCAATCAGTAATCACGATCACTATCGCAAGATGGATGACAAGTCTGAGGTGATTCGTTATTTGCGTGTTGCTGATCAGTTTTACACGGTTTATTTGAATCGTTATGCGAATGAAAAAGCCGACAAAAATGAAATCAGAATGTACCTTGCCGAAGTAAAAAAAGAATTGAATAACCCGGGCGTATCGGCCCAGCTTTACAAACAGGTGATTCAAGAACAAGATGCGACTTGGTCAAAACAAGCCGCTCAGCTTTGGGTCGGAAGTATTGCCGCTGAATTGAAGCGCATGAAGGAAGCAGGCGAAAAACAAGGTGCCGAACCATCAGACCTTGAACGGGATTTTGTTTCTGCATCGGATCTTCTTGAAAAAAATATTCCAAATTCAGAAGAGTCCAGAGAGTCTAGATTACGTTCTGCCCAGATTCTTGCCGGTTATCCTACCGAAAAAAACAGTGCAATTGAGAGAGCTTCAAAACTGGCTAAAGATGCTCCGGGTTCACGTCAGGGAGTTCTTGCTGCTCGTCTTTGGTTGCAGTTGCAGCCTGATAAAGTCGCACTCGAAGGCATAAAATCGCAGCCACTTCTCATTGATACGGACCGCAAGTGGAAAAACGAGCTGGCTAAAGACATTGAAGAAGTTTCAAGAAAGTTGAAAGTAGGCGAAATCGCCACTCTTGAAAAAGATAACAATTATCTCGAAGCGGCGAAGCGATATGAGGAATTCGCCCGTGAAGCGAAAACCGAAAAAGAAGCTGAAAATTCGTATATCGGTGCGATCAACTCGTATGCTCAGGCAAAAAGTTCTGAAGACGTGTTTCGCATGATGAAGATCTGGAAATCCAAGTTTCCAAAGAGTGCCAATATCGAAAAAACGGTAAAGGAACAAGGCACGCTTTTCTTCATTCGTGGTTATTTCAATGATTCAGCGGAACTATTTCTCGGTATCGCTCGTCAATACAAGGATTTTTCAAGTTATCTGACCGCGGCTTCATTGTTTAATGGTGGCTTACAGTCGCAGAAAGCGATTGATGCCTATCGTTTGGCGTTGGTCCTGGCTCCGAATGATGAGGCACGTGCAAAAATACACCGATCGATGGCTTATGTATTTTCAGATTTGAAAGATGATTTAGGTTCATTCAATTCATGGAAGTCGTGTTTTTCACTTCAAACATCGTTGAAAGCGGAATGCGGCACCGAAATGGCCAATTATTATATTCGACTTGCCGATAACAGGCAGGCGAAGGCGATCTTGCAGGAAGTGGTGGCGATTAAAAAAGGACCATCAGCTAAATCGCAATATCTTGCATATGCCCAGTTTCGTCTTGCGCAGATTGTAGAAAAGGAAATGAAGCCAACACCGCTTCAGTTTCCTGAAGTGGATCTTGTCAAGGCCTTCAGTCAGCGAAGCGAAGAGCTTGCAGTGGTGATTGGTGCTTATCAAAAGTCGATTGATATTGGCGGCCCTTGGGGTATCGCCGCTACCGAGAGATTAGGCGACATATCTCTCGGTTTTGCGACCGAGATTTCTGATGTCTTGAAAAACAAATCGGCGTCACCGGCATTGAAAAACATGCTTGGGCCAGCGATGAATTCACTTCAGGCGGGAGCCCTGCAAAGTACCAAAAATGCCTATCAAGTGGCATTGAAGCAGCAGATTTTATCGCGAGCTTTGCCAGTCATTCACGATCGTTTGGTTGATGCTGGTATGCCCGATATGAACCGAGCACAAGGTGCACGAGGTGGCGTTAAGTTGATCGGGATGGATCCGAAAGGCGGAAAAGACGGTTCAACCGCGGCGTTTTCCTCGATCAGATCGAAATTATCCAAGTCTCAAGATGATGCTTCCGCATGGATCGATTACGGTAACCTATTGTGGGGTACCGGTAAGCCGGGGCTCGCAAAAATTGCTTATGAGAAGGCACTTGCCCTGAAGAGCCGTAAAGCCGATGCGATCAATAACCTTGCGGTGGTGTTGGTGAGCGATCAAGGGCTTGAAAACTGGTTTGCGGTCAATGAGGCTGCGGCTCTTTGGAAGCAGGCACTTTCGATTGATCGAGACAATTCTGCGGCTCTTTTCAATTTGGGACATTACTATAATTATTTCCGTTTATTTCCATTGGCGATTCCATACTTCGAAAAGGTCTCCAACAAGGTTTCGATTTCCGATGTGCATGATGGTCTTGCGGTTGCGTATTTTGCTACCGCTAAAAACGGAGATGCCGAGCTTCAGTTTAAAAAGGCCGAAGATCTGGGAGCGAAACCGAATCGATTTGTGAAAAAATTCATAGAAGCTTCTAAAAATGAATCTGAACCCAAAGTATGCAGTGAATTTATCTCTGATATTTCTGGATTAAACGATTTAAAAGTCTTCGAGAAAATTTCAGTCGAGAGATTACAGGCAAGGTGCAAGAAATGAATCTATTATTGAAAACATTGGTTTTATTTTTGGTTCTTGGCGCAGTAGCTGAAGCGAAAAATGTGAAAGTGATTGCCAATCCGGGTGAACCGAAAAAGAAGGTTATTTATCTTGAAAATCAATCCATTGATTTCGAAGGATTGAGTCTTGAGGGTGAAATGAAGGCGCCGGGTGAGTTTTATTTCCAAAACAGGAATGCAGAACGATTTGATTCTCTGACTAAGAGACGTGCAAATTTCAGACGTGAAATGTTGCGCGATTCGGTACAGAGCAACTAAAGATCCATTACGGGAGACAAGAATATGAGTCAAACAACGATTGCCAGTCAGACCAGTTCCCAAAAACAAAATGCAGAGAGCATCAAGGCATCCTTTGAATTGACCTCTGGCGGCTCAAAGAAAACCGTCATGATTCATAAGCCCAGAATCGTGATCGGTTCAATCGAGACGGCAGATGTGAAAATCTCCGAAACCCCGGGGGTTGCACCAATTCACGCCGTAGTCGAGTTGGTTTGGGGCAATGAAGTATCGGCTTGTTCTGCGATGATTCTCGATCTGGCGAGTCCATCAGGCGTTTTCGTGAATGGCCAAAAAGTGGTTCATCATCAGCTTAAAAATGGCGATCAAGTCAAGTTGGGTGATGCATCTTTTATTTTCGAATTCAAGAAACCAACAGCGCGTGATCTTCTTCCTGATCAGGCTTTGTTATTGATTGAAGAAGATTCGGTTGAAACGATTTTTGATTATCGTCCGGAAGCGAAAGATACCCTTGAAGCCGCATTTTCGTGGAATGATTGCATTCTCGATGTCGATCACCTGACTGATGTTGATTCGATGATTGTGCCTCCGGTTTATCAAAATGGAGCTGAAGTCAATTTGTCTCAATAAGTTGGAAACCGTTGGAATCTTGTATTAACCCCTGCAATGAAGGGTGTTCTTTATATTAATGGTGAATTGAAGACGGTCGAATCACTGAGACAATCGGGTAAGCAGGTCAGTCTCGGCGAAAATGATTTTGCCAAAATAGAATCCGGTTCGGTCAGTATTTATCTGAGTCAGACCATTGCTCCACCTGTTCTTCGTAAAAAGACTACGATTGTCACCGACCCTTTTTTGGCAAAGTCGATGCTCGCATCGATCGCACTGACCATCATGATTATTTTTGGTGTTTCAAGACTTGATCCTCCTGCTGAAGTGGTTGAGCCAACTCCGGCAGTGGTGGTGATTTTGGATCACCCTGAGAATTATCCGAAACAGCCGAAATTTAATAAGCCGGCGCCGAAACCACCGGTTGAAAAAGTTGCTGAGGCTCCGAAGCCGGTTGAGCCTCCAAAACCTGTTGAGGTTAAACCGAAGGTAGATCCGAAGCCGACGCAGTTGGCTGGTGGTAAACCGCAGAAGGCACAAGATAAGGCAAAAGAAGGCGAAGGTGCCAGAGCTAAAGGTGCGGAAGGTTCTCGTGGTGCAAAAAATGCGAGACCCGATAAAACCAAGCAAACGGCGGCGAAACGTCCATCTCCAAATGCTGGTGAAGGTCGCGGTGGCACCCAGTCTCAAGTTGCTGATAACGGAAACGTACAGATGATGAAAGGTGCGACGAGCAAGATTCTGGATTTGCTTGGTGGCTCGGGAAAAGCCATTGGCAAATCAGGTTCAAAACTCGCTGGTTTTGGTGGGTTTGATACGCGTGGTGAAGGTGGCGCAGGACTTCAAGGTACTGGAAAAGGTGGAGGTGGCAATGCCGATACTTTGCTTGGCGGACTCGGTGATAAAGGTCGCGGAGGCGGAAAAGTTGGTACAGGTCTGGGTGCTGATGGTACTGGTACCGGGATTGTCGGTGGCGCGGCTCGTGTTGAATTGAACATGGGGAATGGTTCTGAAACCGTGGTCATTGGTGCGATCGATAAAGATGCAATCGATGCGGCGATCAAGGCCCACAGGGATGAATTGCGTTACTGCTATGAAAACGAGATCAATACGGGTGGAGCAAGAGCAGCCGGTAAGGTAATTGCGTCCATGACGATCGGTGCATCCGGTAAAGCATCTCAACTGGCGATTGCGTCGAGTTCAATCAATAACCCAAAAATTGAACGATGCGTTCTAAAGGTCTTGGAACGTGTTCAGTTCCCGTTGCCGGGTGGTGGTGTACCAGTGAGTATCAAGTATCCATTCGGATTTACAAACGCAAACAAGTAGGAGAACACCGTGGAAAACACCAATATTGTAAAATTTGAAAATGATCAGGCTGAATGGTTTGTTGCGGTTGGTGATCAGTACCAAGGTCCATTGAAGCCATCTGAGATTTATCAGATGCTGGTGGAAAAAAAAATAAATTGGATTGATTTTTGTTACCGAGAAAAAGAAGCTCAGTGGATTCGTATCGCTGATCATGAAGTTTTCAAAGTCCTTCAACCGGCTCCTCCCAAACCGAAACCGGTGATGACTCCGCCACCTGTACCTAAAAAAGATGACCACTTCAAATGGTTCCTTTTTCAGAATGACAACCAGACAGGGCCATATCAGACAACCGAGTTGAAGCGTCTGATCTCTGCGGGACAGGTTCTTGAATTGGCTTATGTTTGGCGTGAAGGTTTTGAAGAGTGGAAGCCGGTAAAAGAAGTGAAGGATCTTTTTGCGCCAGCTGCTGCCGGAGCACCGCCTTTGCCAAGAACTGCCTCGAACAGTCTTACAGAATTGAAAGCGGAGAAAAGAATTCTTCCGCGCAAGCCGCTTCTTGCGCAGGTTTATGTTACCAACCAAAGTGAATTGGTTACCGGGATGTGCAGGGATATCAGCGTGGGCGGTATGCAGTTGCTTACCGATAAGATACCGGGCGAGTTGGGTTCAAGCATTCATCTCAATGTCACGCCTCCACAGGATTCCGGGTTGAAACCATTTGTCGCCGAGGGCGTGATTGTACGTGTGCTAGAAGATAAGCGTGGTTTTGCTTTCAGATTCACTAAGATTTCAGATGAAGCCAAGAAAGCGATTGAAAGTTACATCAAATGATCATCCCCCACGGGTTTCCTCAGTTTCCATTATCGTTCGAATATGAAACCGAAGTGCACGAATCACTTGATGGCGAGCATTCGATCTTTTTCAATATTTTTCGTAAACGAGGAGTCGTGCCCAAGCGAGCTCTTTTGATCATTCACGGTCAAGGTGAACATGGTGGGCGCTATCAGCATTTTGCCCATTATCTGGGCGATGATTATGACTTGATTGTGGCTCCGGACCTTCGTGGACATGGCCGATCAGAGGGGATTCGTGGCCATGTTGAGAGATTTGATGAATACGTGGATGATGCTCTTCTTGCATGGACTTGGCTTCAAAAACAGGTGCCAGTGAGTTGCAAACTCGATTGGTTTGGTCATAGCATGGGTGGATTGGTTTCGTTGTGTACTTTTCTTTATCGGAATGATTTGAACGCAGACCATCTGATCATCTCTTCACCGTTGATCGGTCTCAAGGTTGAAGTGCCGGTTGCGAAAGTTCTCGCGGCAAAATTAATTTCAAAAGTCTGGGGCTCATTGCAAATGGATACCGGTCTTGATGCAACCAAGGTGAGTCGGGATGAAAATGTGGTCGAAGCTTATTTGAAAGACCGGTTGAATCACTCGATTGCAACACCCAAGTTTTTCTTCAGCATGAAAAGTGCGATGGAAGGCCTGATCGCTTCTGATTTGCGAATTCATGAAAAGACTCGCGTATTGTTTCAATTGGCCGGAGAAGATGAAATCGTTGATACAAGTTCGGCAAAAGATTTTTTTGAGCGCTTCAAGCATGAAGACAAGAAGATGATCGTTTATCCAGGCCTCTATCACGAGATTTTCAATGAGACCGTGAAAGAGAATGTATTTGAAGATCTGAAGGGGTGGTTGCACCAGAAATGAACGCACGTGAAACCCTGCTTCAAATGATATTGGAAAAGAGTTACCAAGAAGGTGATTTCACGCTTTCTTCGGGTCAGAAAAGTTCATTTTATATTGATCTGAAACCGACCATTTTGCATCCGGTTGGAGCGAAAGCAATTGGAGAATTAGCGGCTGAGTGGCTTGCTGGTTTGAGTGTTACTTTTGGCGGAGTAGGTGGTTTAACCCTGGGAGCTGATCCGATTGTGATGGCAGTTTCAAGGGGGCTTTTAGATAAGGGTGTGATTCTTCCCGCCACCATGATTCGTAAAGAACCTAAAAAACACGGTACATCCCGTTACATTGAAGGTGTTGAAAACTTTTCTTCTGGTACCAATTTCATTGTGGTTGAAGACGTGGTCACGACAGGTGGCTCCGCTAAAAAGGCGATCGAAATTCTGCGCAATGAAGGCTTCAAGGTTTCACATGTGTTCAGCATTGTAGATCGTGAAGCGGGTGGGGAAGATGCATTCAAGCCGCTTGGAGTTACTTTTCATTCCTTGTTTACGATCACCGAGATCAAAAAAGCATTCCGAAAATAAAAAAAAGCCGGCACCTTTTGGGAACCGGCTTTTTCATTCAAATTTAGAAAAAAATTATTTCTTAGCAGCTGCAGCTTTTTTAGGAGCGCCAGTTTTGATTGGCAATGCTTCTGGAAGAATTTTCTTTGCAAGCAAAGTCAAACGGCTGATTTTGCGAGAAGCACGTGTTTTAGGAATAGTGCCTTTAGAAGCAGCTTTGCTGAGTGCTTTCACTGCAAGCATGTAAGCTTCTTTTGCTTTACCCATGTCTTTGGTTTGAACCGCTTCGATTGCTTTTTTCACAGCGGATTTAGTTGCAGACTTAACCGCAGTGTTGCGGGCCTGACGTTTTGTTTCTTGTTTTGCGCGTTTCAGCGACTGTCTTTTATTTGCCATTTTAGCTCCTTCACCATTCATGAATCTCTACATTGTGTGATGCGTTAACAACGCGCGTAGAAGAATGGTTCGCTTATCTTTGTAATAAAATATTCTAGGAATGACAAGGGGTTTCGTACTAAAATTTGATCAATGCTCTCATCTAAAACGATGGCCCGATTGTGCTTTTTGCTCGCAATTTTGCATTTAAGCTCCTGCGCGTCGACCCGTCAACCGACCCGTCATTCTGCGCCCCTTTTGCCTGGAATGACCGCTAAAGACGAGAAAAAGCCTAAAATATCAAATGAACCTTCAACTGAAGAGGCTGATCACGATGATGAGGGCGATTCAAAAGAAGGGAATCGGCCTGAGGCTGGAACTGCCGAAGTCACCCATTTTGAGGAGCCTGCGGTCGTGCCTGGTGCCGATGACGATGATGAAGATATTGAGATTAGACCAAAAAAATCCCGCCACTTGAGCTCCACCATTCCTCACCAGTTCAATGAAAAGGTTGCAAACTGGATCCAGTACTTTTCCCAACGGGATCGGGAGCGGTTTCAAGTGTTTCTGGATCGGGGGGAGCCTTATCGCGAAGCGGTTGAAAACATTCTTGAAGAAAACAAGGTCCCTGCTGATCTTTATTATCTAGGTTTAATTGAAAGCGGATTCAACTTCCGTGCGAAGTCTCGTGTGAAGGCAGTTGGGGTATGGCAGTTCATGAAACCGACTGGAAAAATGTACGGTCTTGAGGTTGATTCTTATATTGATGAACGCCGCGACCCGATTCGTGCAACCGAAGCGGCGGCAAAATACCTGCGTGACCTTTATCGTGAATTCAACTCCTGGTACTTGGCGATGGCAGCGTATAATGCCGGTCCTGGACGAATTCGCAGTTGCATTCGTAAGGCTGGGACCGATGATTTCTGGGAGTTGGTCGAGAGACGGAAGTTGCCTTCTGAGACCATGGATTACATTCCGAAATATCTGGCAGCTCGATATATCGGAGAAAATCCTGAATTGTTTGCATTTTACATCAATGAAGAAAAAAAGTACCCCGATGTGGAATTGGTGAAGGTTCCTTCGCCTGTATTGTTCGAGTCGGTTGAACGTTCGGTTGGCATGCCGAATGGGACGCTTTCTTTTGTAAATCCCCACTACTTGAAAAATCACACCCATCCGGGCCGTAAAACGGATGAGATCTGGGTGCCTGAGAAATTTGTTCCTGCGGTGAATCGACAAGTCAATTCACTGGCTTCGATGAAAATTGTCGTCAGGCCCGAGCGCAGCAGTGCTGTTCGTGAAGGCTCAGGGAAGATCACCGTTTATATCGTAAAAAAAGGCGACACACTGAAAACAATCGCCAAAAAAAGAGGTTTGTCAGTTGCGTATTTGAGCCGCGTAAACGGATTGGGTATGAAAACCAAATTGGTACCGGGACAAACCCTGAAATTGTCTGCAACAAGTTACAAACAGAAGAAAACTCACCCGCGAAAAATGCAGCGGCGTAAAAAACGTTGAACAAAGAGGACCGAAGATGGTTTTGAAAAAAAATGTTTTTTTGAAAAATATCATGGGTTCATTTGTGTTGTTGTTTGCACTCTCTGCTTTTTCCGAGGAAGCTCAACGGACAAAAGCCGATACCAACCGCGAAGTTTCGATGACTTATGCCCAAGTCTATCTTGAGCAAAGATTGTATGAAGAGGCCGAAATGGTGCTTCAGCAATCGCTGAAAAATGATGGTCAAGATGGCTCTGTTCTTAATTTTTTAGGCTTGATTCAACTCAAGCAAAAAAACTTTGCACAAGCTTGTTACTCATTTCAAACAGCAGGAATCGTTTTTAACGAGCTCGAAGACCGTATCTATGCACTCTATAATCTCGCCGATTGTTTTCATCAAGGTGGTAGAAAACAGGATGCGATCAGGGTTTTGAAGGATCTGGAAACTAAAGAAGTTGGAATCTCGAATTCAGCTTCTCGTGTTCTTGAGTTGCTTGAAGCGAGTGTCATTACCGATGGTGCCGCACTTCCGCCGTTTCAAAAAAGAGCACGCGGTAAATTCCGTCTTTTTGCCGCATTGTCCGGTGGTTTTGATTCGAATGTTCAATTAATTGAAGAGACGGTTTCGAGAGGAACCTCATTGAGTCAACGTGGAAGCTTTTATCTTTCACCGAGCGTACAATTCGGCTATGCGGGAACTTTATTCGGAAAAGTAGTTGATGCCCGTTTCGTCGGTGCCTTCACGGATTACTTCAATAGTGACGTCAATACGTTCAATAATTTATATAATCGCGTCGATCTGTTTTTTGGCACAGGAGCGGTTCGCTGGGATGCATTTGCCGATATTGTTTTTTTGAATAACTCCGGTTTCGGTTTATACAATTATGATGCAGGTTTAATGTGGCAATTGGTTAAAAAAACCAAAGATAACGATATCTGGACTTATGAAGCGCCTCTGCGCTATCAAAAATTCATTCTCGCCAGTGGTGTAAGCAGTGACAATGATCGTTCTGGTGTCGATCTCGTCGCCCGGGTAAATTATCGTACCCAGTGGTCTGAATCTGATTTTCTGTCGCTTACCGGTTCACTCGACAATCAGTACTCTGTGGGTAAAAATTATCGTTTGAGTGGTTTGTCGATTCCGGTGACGGTGGGTGTTTCGATTCCAGGAATTGAAAAACTGGGTTTAGTGAATACGTTCATGGCGGAAGTCGGAGGTCAGATATTTTGGCAATCAGACCTGGGCAGGCGCGATTATTGGTACAAAGCCGGAACCGGTTTGATTGCGCCATTCTTCAAAGACTGGAATTTCACCCTCGACTATAATTACTTCATGAACAATTCGACTGTGGATGCAGCGACTTACAGTAAAGGCGTCATTTCATTTTTGCTAAGCAGTGATTTTATTTAATCGTGCTATAATTATTACAAGGGTTGAGTATGCGCTTAACGATTTTAGTTGCAGTATTGATGAGTGGAACTTCTTTTGCCGATGGATTTGGCAAGATTGTCGGGCAATTGGGAATGGTTGAAGGCAGCGTACTGGTTGATAACCGGGTGGTTGCCAAAAATGCGCCGGTTCGTGAGGGTGCGACCATTGAAGTTAAAAACGGAAAGGCAACCTTGTTGCTTGGTACCGGTTCGGTGTTTCACCTTTCTGCAAATTCAAAAATGACCGTCAATCAGTTTGGCATTCGCACCGATACAAAAAAAGAAGGTGGCGATGTAAATTTGCAGTTCGGTAGAACTCGCGCACTGATTCTTAACAAAGGTGCTGAAACAAAAGATGTACGAATCATGACCCGTACCGCAACCATGGGAGTCAGGGGTACTGAAGTTTTCGTGGATGTGCCGAAAGATCCAAAAATGCCCGTTCAGTTTTTCACAATCGAAGGACTTGCCAAGGTTGATTTACCCCAGTCACCTTCAATCGAAATAAAGCAAAATCAGGGAGTATCAACGGGTCAGGGAACAAAAGCAGGTGAGGTTTCTGTTCAAGAGCCGACCATGAACCTCAGTGACGTTAAAAAAGAGATTAAGAATCAGGGGATGTCGGTTGCTGCAGCCAAGACCCCGAATGACATGAAAAAGTCATTGGGTGAGTTCAATCGCGATCCTCCGGTGAATATCCCGTTTCCGCGGTTTGATCCGATTCAAGACCGCTCAGTGCCATTGAAAATTCAACCGCGTTTTTGCAATGCAACCTCCGGTGTTTGTCAGTAATTACAGTCAACTCTGATTGCCTTTTCCACATTCAGGTGGGATTATTTTCACATGCGTAATCAATTCTTGTTGCCGGCCATTTTGGTAGCTTCTGGCATTTTTTCTGGCTGTGCAGGTAAGCAGGTACTGCAGACAAGTGAAAACTTGGTGCCTCAACATGCATTTCAATCCACTGATCCGACCCAGGTGACGATTGCAGTTGTTGGAATCAATGACTTTCACGGTTCTTTGCAGCCTCGAGAACGCAAACTTGCTACTGCATCGGGTGAATTGCTCGTCAAAAGCGGTGGGGCATCGGTTTTGTATTCGATGATCTCGATTTTAAAAAAAGAAATGAACAACCGTGTATTGATCGTTGATGCGGGCGATGAATGGCAAGGCACACTTGAGAGTAATCTGAATAAAGGTCATACCGTGGTCGACTTCTTCAATCGACTGGGCGTGAAAGTGGCGGCCGTTGGTAATCATGAATTTGATTTCAATATTCACAACATGCAGATGCGCTTTAATGAAGCCAAATATCCGTATGTGGCGGCAAATATTTTTGTAAAGAAAACGGGTAGGCGTCCGGGTTGGAAAAACTTTTACCCAAGCCGCATCTTCAATGTCGACGGAATCAAATTCGGAGTCATCGGTCATTCGACCGTCAATACTCCTGGAACTACGCGTTTTGAGTATGTGAAAGATCTGGAGTTCAGAGGTCCATTCCCCATTGTGGATGAGGAATCGGCATCTTTGAGAAAACAGGGGGCCAGTGCGGTCTTGATGACCACCCACTCGGGAACCTTTTGTGAGCGAAAAAATCTCAATCAATGGAGATTGCTTTCAAGCGCAGTTGATCAGGGAAAATGTGAGGCAGATGAGTTGACCGCATTGACCTCTAATGTGAAGACTGGCGTGCTAGATGGAATTGTTTCTGGTCATACTCATCAGATCATTCATCACTGGTTGAATGGTATTCCGGTAGTTCAGGATGAAGCTTATAATCAGCACTTCAATGTCATTTACTATACATTCGACCGTAAGACTCGTCGTCTGATTCCTGAATTGACCCGTATTGAGGGGTTGATTCCCATTTGTGAAAAAACATTTGAGGGTTCCGATCATTGTGATGTGAGAAGGCTTGGTTCCAGTGAAGTTCCTCATTTGAGAGAAGCAGTATTTCACGGTCAAAAAGTGAGTCCCGATTCATCGATCGAAGCCTGGATGAAGCCTATCGTTGCAGGAACCGAAAAATATCGGAAAGAAGTGGTTGTGACTGCGGGCATGCCGCTTCAACATCATCGTGACCAAGAGGGAGCTTTTGGCAATCTCGTTGCCGATGCATTGCTGGATAAATCCGGAGCTGATTTTTCACTCGTTAATTCAGGTGGCATTAGAATATCACTCGATGCAGGGCCAATCACTTTTGACGGATTGTTTCGTGCGTTGCCATTTGACAATATTCTCAATGTGATTCGCTTGAAGGGTAATGATGTGAAATTGCTTTATAGAATTGCAACGGCCGGTTCTCATGGAATCGTTGCTTTTTCGGGTTTGCAGATCAAGTTGATTCCATTTGACCGTGAAGTTCCAAAAGAAGATCTGAATGGTGATGGAAAATTCGAGCCTTGGGAAAGTAATCGAATTGTCGAGATCAGGACTTCAGAAGGAAAAGAATTGAAAGATGATCAATATTATACGATCGCAACTTTCGATTATCTCGTGAATGGGGGCGATGATCTGTCCTGGTTCATGAAGAGAATTTCGTCAAAAAATGTTTCTCGTAAGTTTTCAGATTACTCGAGAGATCTGGTAACGGCCTATTTGCGTAAAAAGAAGGTCATTAATACCGTAGAAGAGCCTTTGGTTGATCCGTCAAAACCGAGAGTTCTATTTCAAAACTAGTTCAAATACCGAGTGCTTCAGCCAGTTCGGTTTCATTTACCGTCAAGCCCTCAAGTGAACCGCCTGGTTGCAAAATCGGATACATGACGTTGTTTTCGTCTTGATTGTGTTTCAGGCCGATGAAGTGTCCCAATTCATGAATCAGGTTTTTTCTTGAGCTGTTTCCCCATTCTCGGCTACTGCAGTCCCGATGGCAAAACTCGATGTAGGGATTGATCATGATGATGGCATGATCAATCGAGGTTCCCTGTGCGGTAACGATGGTTTGACCAACCACATTACTTGAAGTGTGCCACGGGTTTTGAAAAAAAATCACATTCTCTAGTATGGTTCCCGGATTCTCCGGAGTACCAGTATAGGGCGGATTATTACTATTCCAGGTTCCCTTGTAATTGAAAATTTTTCGTCCTGTCTTTTGTTCCCAGAAATTAAGGGCATCCTGAAAATCGGCTTGTGCATCGGGAGTTGAGATCATCTGATTGTCGGAATAAACAGTGATCGGGAATGTTTCCCATCGGGTTGCTCCATTTTTAGCGCAGCCGGTGAGTGCGCTGGAAAGAAGCAGAAGAGAAAAAAGAAAACGACTACGAAGAGACGAGACCGGCCATCCTTGGCAAATCATAAAACACCTCGCTGAATAGTATCGCAAGGTTTGGGCCGGTTTTGGAATTGATTTATATTGAGTTTATTTAAATGAACGTGGCAGTGGTGTCATTTTGAACGGGCTGTTGGGTAAAAACTGGAAAGCCATTCGTCAAAAAACAGACAGTCGGGTCAAGGTGTGGAGAAATAAAAGATAAATGAATTTAGTTTTTATTATTATCAAATTGTTTAAAAATTGACAAACCTGATTAAAACAGGCTACTATGCGCAAAACCTTATAAAGGGCTTATCTATGAAAATATTCGCTATTTTTGGTCTCGTTTTATTCAGTCAATTGGCTCAATCTGCTGTTGCCGAAGTCACTTCTCCCGGGGTTCTTTGGAGTGTGAATGTTGAAGAGTCAGGATTGGTTTCAAGCGTTTATAACAGCAAAACCGATGATTTGGTTTGTACTCAATCGTTTGCAGTTTCACTGTTCAATTCATTTGGACTCTTCAAGGCAGTTCGGAATTTCGAGTTTGGAAATTATATCCTGCCTGGCAGGCAGAGCGCTACTTTTCGAATCGATCAGAAGAACATGGATTTACCTGAAGGACTTATTCTTGGAGAATTGCTTTCAATCGAGCCACTGAAGTGCGTTCCGTATCAAAAGACTTTGAAAGAGGTTGCTTTAGCCGTAGAGGGCGCTCTAAGAAACTCGGATGAAGAAGCTGCTGCTTATTTTTTAGCACTGCTTCCTAATCGGGATAAGCTTAAAGTTCTTGATGTTAGCAATTCTGTATTCAACGTAAGTGAAGTTGAAACCAAATTCGGCTTGAACTTTATTGAAAAAACAAACACCACTTATTCAAAGAATCACACGAATTCGGAAGACCTTGCTTGCTCGGTCAAGAAAAGCATCAAATGTGGTTTCGAATATTTTGTCGAGGACTCGAAAAATTGTGAACCCGAACTATTCAATGAGGCTAGAGACGAGGGTGTTTGTGGATGCGAGAAGAGAAGTAAAGATCGGATTAAATGCTTGTCTGGTTGTCCTTGTGATCGTGCAAAATTATGTAGAAACCAGAAATTCGGTGTTGAAAAGTATAAGTTTTGTGCTCACCCCAATCACGGAAACAAAGATGTACTCAGTTGCCCATTGAAGCTCAATGAAAATGGAGTTCTTGAGTCATGCCAACTTTAATCAGGCTGTTCTTGTTGGTTGTTCTGTCAAACGGAATGGCCAGTGCTGATGAATTCAGTGATCGGTTTCCTGAATGCAATGTTCTGCAATCCAGGCATTGCAATCAGCAGTTTGAGATGGTTGGGCACAGAATGAATTGCTATCGCAATTACATACGTTCAACCCAGGCCTGTTCAGAAAAGGTTTCCAAATACACTCGTGAATGGAAGATCGCCCTGCGTGAAAGGGAAGCGAAAGAGAAAACCCTGGTCAAAATCGAGGCTGGAAAAGCACTTGAGACAAACTTTACACGTTCTGCAGGTGTAACCATTGAAAATGCCAATCAACGTGCCTTGGAAAAGGTCGAGGCCTCTTCTCATTTGAGGAATTATCTTGGGGCTTTGAATCGACAGATCATTCCTGGATTCGAATCGGCTTCTTCCAGGTTTACGGCTTTATTAAAAGAGGCGGGTTCAATGGTGAATATTGATTCAGAGCTTTCAAGGCTTCAAAAAACTGCTGATTCAATTGATTCCGAACTTGATAAAGTGATCAATAATCATCGATTTTACGAAAACTATTTTACCCCTCGTTTACAAGGATTGAAATTCGATGAAAATAAAATCGCATTTCGTCAAATTCTAGAAAAAACTCATCTCTATCTTCAGGATGCTGAAGGGATGCAGGTTGCGCTGAAATCATTGATAGTTCAATTGGGAAAAATCGAACGGGAAGAACGAGTATCACAAAAGAAAGAACCCAATGTCAGCAAAAGCGAGATCGTTTTACAGAAAATGCTTCAGTCCAAGTCGGTTGGCCCCAGCGACCGTGAATATGAATTTTTTCATCGATTGTGTTTGATCGAGAATAAGCTGAATCCGAAAATTTGTGATTTGAAAGAGGGGCAATGAAATGTTGAGAATTCTTGCCTTGTTAGGGTTTTTCTCAGGCTTATCCGTAAATGCGATGGAAGTGAAGATCCATTGCAGTGTTCTGGAAGGTTCAGCATCTTGTCGGATCTTAAATGGAAGAGCTTCTTTCATGTCAGTCAATGGCACCGATATCGAGTTTTTTGAGGGTGCTGGGTGTGGTGAAGGGGCGTGTGATTGGATTGGAACCATTCATCCTAATTACCTGAGGGATGGCATGAATGAATCGTTTTTTTCAGTCATGACTGCCACAACAGATCAGTCCGTTTATGCAAAGCATCGTTATGATTTTCATTTTGCCGGTAATCGTCAGCATCAATTCGTTTCTACAAGGATGGGTACCGAAGTCGATCGACGATCAACAACAATAAAACTTTCATTACAGGATATTGATCCGGCCCTTTATAATGAATATTTGAGTTTAAAAAGTGACTATGAAAGTGTTTTGAATGGAGGATTCAATCCCAGAAAAAAATGGGATCAAATCCAGAAGGAAAGACAAGAACTCAAAAAGCGATTGGATGAACTGAATCAGGAATTGACGAGAATTCGAAATCTGAATTTTGATGAAATCGATTCAGCCACTTTGGAAAAATTGGGAATCGCAGAAAATCAATTACGGGTACTGAAAGCAAGAAAGTATGAGTTGGATGAGTTCGAGCAACAGGTTTCGGGCGATTTTCAAAGCATGCAGTCGGTAGTTTTATCCCGATACGATGCAATCCGTGCCCGTGCGAGGGTTTATGATTCAGAGTTGCCTTCATTGCCTCGCGTGCCCCGCCGTGATTCGGTTACCGTAAGTCATATTTCAGAATTCGTTGAAGAAATTCGTCGCGAATTCAAAACAATTCTTATTGATCATGTCCACGCTTTGAATTCCGAAGATCTTGACCTGCTTCGTAGAGCCATTTCCGATTGGAAGCGTGTTTCTGGTTTTGCCGCTGAGTTGATGGATAGTGCAAGCGCACTGAATTCCACGGAGCGTACCGTTCTATACGAAGAGCTCTTGGCAGGATTCAAAATCATTTATGCAGACGGGGTGAGCAGTGACCTATGGAGCAAAAAGAATGAATTAAGGCCCGCTACGAGGAAAGTAATCGATCAGCTTTCAGATGATGGAATGATCGAAGCGAAGGCACTTAGAAAAAATCTCAACTTCAAAAAAATTCCTGAACAGATCAAGGGAAAGGTTTTTGCGGCGTTAGATCAAGCCGAGAAACTTTCCGATAAAATCAGCCGCTTTGACCCTAAGAGTAATCAACAAAAAGAGGCTAAAAGCATTGCTGAAGCCGGTTTGAGAACAGGGTTGGAATTACTCAGTCAATCAATCGAAAATTCTTCAGAAGAAGCAGTGGACAGGGCCAGCGATTCTTTCTCGATCGGTTTGATGGTTTTGGATATCGGTCTTGATTTGGTTCCTGGTGTTGGAGCCGTAAGATCTGCCTATGAAATATTCACAGGTAAAAATCTTGTTACCGGAGAGATGCTCACGGCTGTAGAACTTTCGATGTCTTTTGTAGGAGTTTTTGCAAGTCTGACCGGATTGAATCTTGCCAAAGTGATGTGGGAGCCATCGACCGATCTGGTTTCGAAAATCGCTTCAAAAACGGGATTCTCTTGGTTCTCTTCGCGTAAGGCGCTTCAAGAGAGTCTTGATCAGGTAGAAACATTGCTTCTACATTATCAAAAGAACAAGATTTCAATTACTCGGGTCGCTGAACCTGATTTGGTAAATGGATACTTGACGATGAAGTACAGTCGATTCACCAAACCCTCATTCGGAGGTTCTTCGGTGATTCAGCGTCAGTCACGATGGGGTGAGGAGCTTTGTCGTTTGTATCGTAAGCAAAAAGACGGTTCAGATACATTTGCTCTTCCTGAAGGTGGACTTTTCTTCTTTCGTTGTGCTGACATCGCCGCTAAGAATCTCAAACAATTGATCGAAATCGGAGCGATCCCTTCCGATTTCAAAGATTTTGAAATACCGATGATCGGTAAGGTGCTTGCCCCGGCAAACCTTTCCGTCTACGAAGGTGTTATTCGTGAAATGGGTGGAAAAAAAGGCGGTTCTATCCAGGTGTTTTTGGATATTACCGATTCCAAGATCATCAGCCAGATCAAGGCATCAATGGAATCGATTCCAGTGCCCTTGAATTGAATTACATTCTGAAAGTGCCGAACTTGGTTTCGCCAATCGGTGCATTCAGTGCCGAGTTGAGGGCCAATGCCAGGTGAGCACGCGACTTCCAAGGTACGATGATGCCGTCATCCCACAACCGTGAAGTCGAGAAATACGGTGAGCCTTCGCGTTCGTATTGTTCGAGGATCGGTTTTTGAATCGCCGAGATTTCATCAGCAGACAACTTCTTGCCCTTCGCTTCGAGTTGTTCGATTTTCACCTGGGATAGAACATTACCGGCTTGCTCGCCACCCATCACGCTGATGCGCGAGTTTGGCCACATGAACAGGTAGCGAGGCGAGAAGGCGCGTCCACACATGCCGTAGTTTCCGGCACCAAAACTTCCTCCAACCACGAGGGTGATTTTCGGTACATTAGTCGTCGATACTGCCGTCACGAGTTTTGCGCCATCTTTAGCGATTCCGCCGTGTTCGTATTTTTTACCCACCATGAAACCGGTGATGTTTTGCAAGAACAAGAGTGGAATCTTCCGCTGTGAACAGAGTTCGATAAAATGCGCCCCCTTGAGAGCACTTTCAGAAAAGAGAATTCCGTTATTGGCGATGATCCCGACGGGCATACCCATCAAGTGTGCAAAACCACAAACGAGTGTGTTGCCGTACAATGGTTTGAATTCATGAAAACGAGAGCCATCTACGGTGCGAGCAATGATTTCACGAACATCAAATGGTGTGCGGAGATCTTTGGGTAGAATTCCTGCGATCTCTTTCGGGTCATAAAGTGGTTCTTCAATTGCCACTCGTTCAATTGCGAATGGAGAAGGGCGATTCAGGTTCTGAACGATTTCACGCGCAATTTCGAGTGCATGTTCATCATTGTCGGCAAGGTAATCTGCAACACCTGAAGTACGGGTGTGCACATCGCCACCACCAAGTTCTTCAGCAGTAACGATTTCACCGGTTGCCGCTTTCACCAGCGGAGGACCACCAAGGAAAATAGTACCTTGGCTTTTTACGATGATGGTCTGTTCGCTCATGGCAGGTACATAAGCACCGCCAGCAGTACATGATCCCATCACGACTGCAATCTGAGGAATGCCCATCGCAGAGAGGTTCGCCTGATTGAAAAAAATTCGGCCAAAGTGTTCTTTATCGGGAAAAACTTCTGCCTGAAGCGGAAGGAATGCTCCACCGGAGTCGACGAGATAAATGCAGGGAAGGAAATTTTCACGGGCGATTTCTTGAGCGCGCAAATGTTTCTTCACGGTCATCGGGAAGTAGGTTCCACCTTTGACGGTGGCATCGTTGGCGATGATCATGCATTCGCGGCCATTGATCAAACCTACGCCAGTAACGACACCTGCGCCGGGTG
>CALPVV020000018.1 GCA_943327105.2 Nitrosovibrio sp. Nv4 | reverse complement strand
CGGCACAAAGCAGTGGAGCAACCCGTTCTAGTGCCTGGCCTTTCTTGATCTTCAGTGCGAATTTTTCTTTTACGACGATGATGCTAGAATAACCACCTAGTGTTGGGGTTTTTCCATCAAGCTCCAGGCTGTTATAGGTAAATACGGTATGATCATGGCAAAATTGCTCTTCATTTGTTTTACAGCTTTTGCATTTTCCGCATGAATCGACCATGCAGCCGACACCTGCAAGATCACCATTCTTGAATCGTTTCACTTTTTTCCCGACAGCTTTGACTATACCGACAATTTCATGTCCTGGTACGCAAGGGTAGGCCGTTGGACCCCATTCGCTGCGGGCAGTATGAATATCTGAATGACAAATACCTGAATAGGCGATTTCAATCACGAGCTCATCCGGTTTCGGCTCACGTCTTTCAAAGGTAAATGGTTGAAGAGGAGAATTGGCAGATAAGGCAGCATAACCCTTGGTTTTGATCATGCTGTAATCTTAGCACTCTTTCATCAAGGCACAACAAATTTGGTCGCGCGGCCTTCACCATTCACAAACCCATATTTTTCAGAACCGCTGACAATTGCATAGGGTCTGATCAGATAAACACCGCCTGACAAATTACCTAAATTGATTTTGTGATTGATCAAAGCGGCTGATGCAGGAAGCTCAGTTGGTTCGATCTGTGTTACCAAGCGGCCATTGAGGTCATAGATTCGAAAACCAACATTGAGTGATTCAGGAAGATTCAAATCAAGAGAGATGTTTTGTCCAATAACTGGGTTAGGGTAAACATTTTGAATCGAAAGAGTGGCATAGTCGCTTGAATCTTCGATTTTGATCAAAACATCATGAGGTGCGACTTCGTTGCCGCCGAAATAAGGCTTTAATTTGAAACCGCTCATTTCTGATTTGGTGCAACCCCGGTTCATTGAAATGGTTTTGCCTCTGAAGTTGAAAATATATTGGGAACCATCTTCACTCAGTGTGAGTTCATAATCGAACACTTGGTTCAAATCGGCATGGTCAATCAGCGTGAAATCAAACTTTCCATTAACATGAACAAAACCATAGATTTCGAGTTTCTTGGTTTGTAGGTTCCATACCCATCCGAATCGCGCGCTATTTTGAGTTGGGCTCCAGCTTCCACAGTCAGAGGTTCCATACAGTTTATTCACATCATACTGATTCTCATTGCCCAGATCATAGATTGCACTTTCATCGAACATGGCTTTGAACTTCATGCTCTTCCCCGTGTAGTAAGAAGGCAAATCGGTTACGTTGCTGTAATGATCGCCCTTTTTGATGATATAATCATCGGCCACAGCGGCAAATGGAATGGAAAGAAGGATAGCGAGTATTTTAATTGGTTTGAATTTCATAATAATTACCTCTAAAAGTGATTTTGCTGCTTGAATAGTGTTCGTTTGAATTGAAGTTTTTCCATTCCGAGTTGGACGAGTCCAACATGGATCCGTTGATGAAGAATCGATGAGGAAGGATGTTGTTTTCAAATTCGATTGGACTTTCATCAATGATTCGGGAGTTTTGAAGTAAGAGCGTGTTATCCTCGCCGTCATTTTTTAAAATGGAACAATCGAACTTGAACTGGCCTGTTGTTTCAACCGGATTCAGGTCACCGATGAAATTTCTGTTTAATATAAGCGACAAAGTGCCTTTTCGAACCTTTACATCCGGTAGTTCAAGGGTGCAGGTGTTACGCGTTTTGATCGGAACATTGCTGTTGGAATGGAACGTCTGGGCAAGCATGTTTTCCTGAATGGTTTCAGTGAGTGAACGGTCAATGCGTCTTAGAAAATCACCAAAGCCGTTCAAGGGTGCGGTAGTTCCCGATTCCAGTAAATCGTTTGCTTCAATGAAGTTCAGAACCTTTTTTTGATGGATGCTGTTCGATTGGGTGAAAGTTTGTTGAAGTGGATAGGTTTCCAGAATGTCTGATGAGTGACAGGTGAGAAAACTGATGCTCATCAGATTTGGTGAAAAATGATTGAAAAATGTCGAAGGGTATTGGTTTCCCATCGAGTCGATCATCTTGTGTCGTGATTCGACAGAGTGGGTGATTAAAATGAGATTGCCAACACTTGGGTCATTGAGAAGCTGATGAACCGTGTTGAGAGTATTGCTCGGAATCAGTTCCCACTTCAGCTTGGTATGCCTGAATAGATTCAGTCTTGAAGTTTCAAACTTGAACATCACTTCAATCGATTTCTGCTGTTCGTGAAATTTTTCGAAAATATAATTAGTCTGAAGTTGTTGTCTGATTGAGTTGTATTCCGCATAAGAAAAGCCAGAATCAGACTTTCGTTTATTGCAGGCATCTACATTCTTTTCACGATAGAGTTTACCGAGCTTTCGATCTGATTTTTTGAACTCAGCTCTCTTGATCTTGAGTTCTATCAGCTTCGCTTCGCTGATCAGTTCCGGTGGTGGCGCAAGGCTAACCACTACATTTCGTAAACCGGCAAAAGTCGAAACTTCGGTTTTTTCCAAAAATGATGATGACGTTTCAATCAAGACCGGTTTCGGTTTGGTCAATGAGCCGGGATTCAGATAAGCAGGAAGAATCCTTCTGATTGCATGACCTGCTGTTTCGGCATTCATCAGCTTCTTGTCGTGTTCAATGAACTCGCACAGGTTATTCTCTGAAACGGGCTTATTCCATGGTTCTAGTGGCAATGATTTTGACTTTGAAGAAAGCGTTGAGCCCCATTTTTGAGCGATGGCAGCGGCATCATAAAATGATCGTTTTGTTTTCAAATACCGGGTACAAAACTTTTTTTCATCTTCGGTTAGATCGTTCGAGTGATCACAGACCCTCATGGTGAGGGTGTCAATCATCGGGGAAGCGTAAATGGGTACGAGTATCGGGTTTGAGATCAGCGACGCTTTTAGACCTTGATATAAAAAATACAATGAAAAAGCGAAGGTGTTGCGATCACCCAGTGCTTCATTCCAGGTTAACTGTCGTTCTGGTTTTTCTTTTCCACTGAATAAACCGACAAAAAAGCGGAACATGAATCGAAAAGGAAAAGTCACCCCTTGATTGACCGTGTTCGATGTGTGGGCAATGGCTTTGGCGCCGTTTTTTACAACGACTTCAGAATCGATACATAGATTTTGAAAGAATTGATGTAGTTCCGATCGGGGAGATGCTGATTTCTTCAGTACTTTGATCAGTGAAAGATGGGTTCTCAGTATTTTAATTTGGTTCGATTCAAGCTTTTCGTTTTCAAGTGCTGATTCAGTGTTGCTGATCGATTGGTTCAAAATGCGATCAATGTCGCTTGGGTCGGTTGCTTCAAGATTTTTCATTGCATCTTTTGCAAACCGGCACCGAAAGCTGTTGAGATGAAAATCAAATGAAGGAGCCTGCGCCATAGTGTCTGGCACATAGGCGAGCGTCAATAGTATAGACAGCATGAAGCTGATTGTTACTTGTTTTAACGGCATTGATTACCTTCTGTGGTAATTAATGGAAGGATCGTGCCAAAAAAAAGCCCCCGTAATCTACGGAGGCTTTGATCGATATCATCTATATTTTTTATTATTAGTTCAAACTAGCAACCAATTCATTCAGTTGATCTTGGGTCAGATCAAGACTTTGAACCGAATTTTTGACTTCCTGTGCGTTCAACTTGATTTCGGCATTGCCTTCGGCATCCTTTGTCGATGCATATTTGCTGACAATCAAGCTTGAAAGGTTCTGAATCGATGCCGAGTCGTCCAGAAATGGGTAACGAGCGGCAAGAGAAGCCTTGATGTTTGCCTGAGAGTTTTCGATTTTTTCATCTAGAAGCACGATACCAGCCCCAATGCTGTAAGCGCTGTTTAAGCCGGTGGTAAGTACGAAAAATGAATAGGTGATGAGTGAGGCTGCGAAAAAGTAAATGATGTAATCATCGAATTTATGTTTGTGATTATAAACACTTTCCTCTACCATTGCCACGATAATGAAGCCCGCGTGTGCCTCTTTTTTTGGAGCCGCAAGACTCAACATTGAAAACACCATTAAACCGCAAATAAATTTTTTCATTTTACCCTCTCCCATGAACCTGAACTGACCGGTTCGTTGAGGGTTTTAACATGATGGGTTTATGTGCACAAGTAAAATTACACACAAGTTATTTAAAAAACTTATGACATTTAATCAAAATAGTTTATAGGGAGGCATTTATTTGCCTTTTTGAGATTTTTTGCTGCCTTTTACCGACTTAGATACCGAATTGTACGTCTTTTCGATCACGGTCTTTGTTCGAGTGTATAGTTTTGAACAGGCTGATTCCGTATGATTTGCCTTTCCTTTGGCTATTTCCGATTGTTGCATCGAAAGCTCACTGCTGAGGTTCATCCCGAAATCTTTCTTGATGATGTCTCGGTCGGCCTGGTTCCAGCTTTTCTTGTTCACGATTTCGACACTGTTTTTACTGGTTCTTCCAAATACCCTGCATACCAATTCAGCTTGTTTTTTTTCAGGTAAGAAACGAATTTCCGTCAGATTCTTCAGCGTTGAAGAATCCGTAAGCACACCTAATACCGCATGAATGAACTTCAGTGCGTTTGCAGCCTTGGTCCATAGGGTGCCATTCTGAAAATCGACTATTTTTTGCATGACTGCATTGAATAGGCTGCCGTGTTTTTCTTTTGAAAAGCTTTTAATACAAGTCCATTTGTTGTTTCGAAAAGCGCTTTTGATTTTGTTTTTGGTTTCAGTAATGGTTCCTTTGATGTCAGCGCAACTGCTGACACTTTGCTCGGCGTATGCGCTTGAATACGAAAGTTCACTTAAAAAGTGTTTAATTGAAGCTGTTTTTTCAGATGTTTTCATTTTATTGAAAATTGCTTTTGAGGCTTCTTCATTCATGCCATGAAAATATGCGGCAAAGTGGCTGCCCTTCATGGTCTCTCCGTGCATGAGGTAACCATCATCTAGCTTGATGGTTCTGCCGATCAGGTTTTGATCTTCGAGCTTCAAATCAAGTTGTACTAATACCGCTTGGGAAGCATCTTCATTGATCCAAACCGTGTCGAATTGATCGAGAATGAAATCACTGCCTGTTGTAGGTTCAAACTCGAAAAAGCTGGTACCCGTCATTACTTTTGAAATCGGAGCTATTTTTGTTATGTCAGCGGCTTTATTCAAATCTCTTTGTTCAGAGTACTTGATTTCAATTGCGGAAGCGGAAAAAGCAAAGAATGTGAAAGCAATAATGGCTGACATGGACTTCTTCATTGAGATCTCCTGTCAGACTGATCGGCATTTTCTTGACGAATCTTTAATTTGAATGGAATTCTACAAGCTTTTCAATAGGTTTGCGAATGATGACGCCTGTTTTCAGTCCTTCTTCGGCAAAAGTGCTGCGTACTTCATCACTCAAGATGTCGGCAATGGAACCGACCAGATTCACTTCAAGTTCCTGCCAATTGCGGTATTTTTTCAAATGGCGGTTAGCGTATTCGCGGAAGGCTTTCTTGATCAGTGAATTGATAAAAAGATGTTCCCGGTGACGAATTGCGAATTGAGCAAATGAAGCGATGTGCACGTTTTGGCCTTCACCGTAAATGCGGTGAATGATCGCATCTTTTCCCTCAGGGTAACTGCGATTGAAATCATCTTCCAATTCAGATGGTAATTCACGGTAGTAATAAGCCTGAAGAATCAGCTTACCGAGGTGCACCCCTCCGCCTTCATCGCCTAAGACATGGGCAAGGGCGGTGACATTATCCGTGACGTTCGAACCATCATAGAGGCATGAGTTTGAACCGGTTCCGAGAATTCCTGCAATACCCGGTTTTCTGCCACAGGTGGCACGGGCTGCTCCGAGCAAGTCGTGATGTACTTCAATTTTGGCATTTTTAAAAACACGCTTCAAACCATCTGCCATTTTTGAACAATAGAATTCATCGGGGCATCCGGCGCCGTAAAAGTAAACTTCCTTGATCTCAAGAACAGGAACCGCATCGGTAAATGCTTTTTTAGAAAGTTCCGCTTCAACTTTTTCCGGGCCGTGAAAATAAGGATTCAGCCCCATGGTATGAGTGTAGGTCACGAATCCATCTTGATTGATGAATGCCCAGTCTGCCTTGGTTGAACCGCTGTCTACGATGATTTTCATATCAAATACCTTATTGTTTCTCGAACCGTTTTGCGAAAGCAAAAATGTACAAATAGCACAGGAACGGAATGATGTAAGAGATTCGTAATCCGCTGGCATCTGCTAAAAATCCTTGGAAAAGTGGGATCAAGGCGCCGCCGACAATGCAGGTACAGAGCAATCCTGAAGCATAAGGGGTGTCTTTCCCCAGGCCCGCAACGCTCATTGAGAAAATAGTTGGAAATTGTATCGAATTGAAAAGACCAATCAAGATGATTGCCCACATTGATATACTCGGCTGATACATGGCAACGGCAACAACGATCAAGATCAAGATGACTGCCAAGGCTGTACGCAACACGGTTGAAGGTTTGAAGGTTGCAGTGAGATAGCTACCGAGGAATCGTCCAACCATGGCGCCACCCCAGTAAAAGGCTACATATTTACCTGCTTCTTCTTTCCCAAACCCGGCAACTTGCGAGTCATTCAACCAGGAAACCAGAAAACTGCCGATTGAAACTTCGGCCCCGACGTAAAAGAAAATGGCCAACATGCCCAGCACCAGATGCGGATTTTCTTTCATGGTTCGCAGGTAGTGAGAAATGGACTGTGAGAAAGTTTCATCACCTTCAGGCACTTCTTGATTTGAATAATCACTAAGTGAGGGCAATGGGATTTTTGCAAACACCAGCGATACCACAATCAATGCAAGAGTGAGAATCAGGTACGGGGTTTCGATGGCTTTTACTTTATCTTCTGATGCCAGGATGAAAACGCTGCCGACTAAAGGAGCTAGAGTGGTGCCCAGTGAATTGAAGGCTTGCACCAAGTTCAGACGAAAAGCGCTTTTTTCAGGTGCCCCAAGCAGGGTTACATAAGGGTTCACAGCAACTTGAAGCAGAGTGATGCCTGAAGCAAGAATGAAAAGGGAAATTAAAAACACAGTGTATGAACCGGAATGTGCCGCAGGAATAAAACCAAGTGTTCCTACTGCTGCGGTCGCAAGCCCGGCAACGATACCGAATCGATAGCCGCGCTTTAGTGTGATTCGTCCAGATGGAATCGACATGAAGAAATAAGCCGAAAAAAAGCAAACCTGAACCAGCATCGCTTGCGCATAGTTCAATGTGAAAAGACTTTTTAAATGCGGAATCAAAATGTCATTGAGACAAGTGATGAATCCAAAAAGAAAAAAGAGCGCGGTAACAAAAATCAACGGTTGTCGATAGCTTTTCATGTAAGTTTTCCCTGTGTTTATGAGGTTTTATCACTCCTAGCCAAAAAAGGAAGGGCTAAATTGAGCATGCTTTTTGCTTGATTTGAAGGGGAGGTTTCTTATGATTTTGACCAGCCCTGCGTTTATGGATCAGCGCCCGATTCCCATTGCATACACAGGTGAGAGTGAGGATATTTCCCCTGTACTGGAGTGGAGTGGGGTTCCGGATAAGACTAGGTCTTTTGCGTTGATTTGCGAAGATCATGACGCTTTTTGCCCGAAAGAAAAGGGGCAGTTTTTTGTGCATTGGTTGGCTTACGAAATCCCAGCCAATATTCGT
Source organism: Nitrosovibrio sp. Nv4 (assembly GCA_943327105.2). Classification (GTDB taxonomy): domain Bacteria; phylum Bdellovibrionota; class UBA1018; order UBA1018; family CAIMNF01; genus CAIMNF01. The sequence goes on along the minus strand of CALPVV020000018.1, from coordinate 26,612 downwards.
TCCATTCCAGAAGCGATGCCGCCAGGCGAATTTCGCATCAATCAACCGTTTAAAATGGAACAGGGTATGAACTCATTTGGTAAAATCGGTTACCGAGGGCCGCTGCCACCACGTAACAGTGGGGCACATCATTATGTGTTTACCTTGTATGCGCTTGATCAGAAGTTGAACTTGCAACCTGGGTTAAGTAAATCGAAGTTAATTGAAAAGGTTGAGGGCCACATCATCGCCACGGCCCAATTAACCGGGACCTATGCGCGTCACTTATAATTTTTTCAAACCGAAATTTTTGCCTTTTTTAGAAGTAGATCCCGCTTGAGAATAGTGATGACTCGACCTTTTTGTTCAATCAAGCCTTCGGTTTCGAAATCAGCAAGTGTGCGAATCACTGTTTCCGTGGTGGTGCTGGCCCATTCTGAGATTTCTTTACGGGTCCAGTTTTTTTCATGAAAGTTTTCACGCAAGAACAACAAAGCCTCAGCGATGCGCTCGACAGCGGTGTTTGAAGAAACACGGTGGAGTCGTGTTTCCATCATTCTGAAATCGTCTGAAAGTTGTTTTAAAAATTTGAGAGAGAGTTCTGGGTTCTTCTTTACTAACTCAAGAATGGTGGCCTTCGGAATGAAGCATAGATCGGTCGGTTCAGCGGCAATCGCGCTGCTCAGGTAAGTTTCATCGCTAAAGAGAGCTCGATAGCCGATCATGCCGCCCTTTGAATAAACTTGGGCAATTTGGGTTTTGCCTTCTTCATCTTGAACTTCAAGTTTTACGGTTCCTGATAAGATGCAAAATACCCCAGCAGCAGGATTTCCTGCATAAAACAAGTTTTGTCCGGCCTTATAATGTTGATGAAACTTGGACTCATCGATCGTAGTCAGGGCTTCATGCTTCAGTGAGCAGAGCAGGCTTTTCCCGCGTGTTTCGCAATCGCTACACTTCACTTTTTCGTTTAATTTTCCCATAGATACCTCGAATTATGATCCAGATCATAATCAATCTTTGAGCCATCATAACACCTTCGGCACGGTGTTCGCTAGACTCGATTTCAAAGAAAAGGAGTCTATCCCAATGACCATGAATAAAAGTGTTCCAACTGTAATGAAGTTTATGACTGTTATGCCCCATTCAATCGGCTCAGACCAGACGATTGAGACAGCGCACAAAATGATGAGCGAAAATAAAATTCGCCATCTTCCAGTGATGAAAGGTGGTCAAATTTCAGGAGTGATCAGTGATCGAGATTTGAAATTGGCAATGTCCATTCGTGGCGTTGAAAGTTCAAAAACCACCGTTGATGAAATCGCCAGTTCAGAAGTGTTTCTCGTGAAGCCGGAATCAAAACTTGATGATGTTTCTAAAATGATGGCTGAAAAGAAAATCGGAAGCGTTCTCGTGGTCGATAATCATCGATTGGTTGGAATTTTTACTACTACTGATGCATTGAAGGCACTAAATGAATTGCTTCATAGTCGTTTAACCCACTAAACGAAATCAAAAAATGGATATGATTCTCAACCCCGCAGCACTCACCTTAGTATGCACGCATTGCGGAAACCCTGTTCCGAGTGAACGTCGGAACGGTTTCTGTTGCAATGGTTGCGAGACTGTTTATCAAATTTTGAGCACTGCGGGGTTAGGGGATTATTATACTTTGAAAGAGACTGGGGTGTGCTTCAAACCATCCCAGCCGATTACCTTTTCCAGTCGTCAATTTACCTTTCATGTTGATCAGCCTTTAGTGAAGTTTTATCTGGAAGGTGTTCATTGCTCTGCCTGTCTTTGGTTGCTGGAAAGACTTCCTCAGTCAATGCCTCATTCCGTGAAAACTTGCTCACTCAATTTGAATCGTTCCGTATTGACCGTCGAGTTGGTTTCAACTGAGCAGATCAATTCAGTGGCAAAAATGATCAATGATTGGGGCTATATTCCTCATTTGATTGCTGACTCTGATGAGGCGACCCGAAAAATCGAGTCAGAAAATCGAAAACGCTTACTTGATCTCGGGCTTGCTGGAGCAATCGCGGGCAATGTGATGTTGATGAGTATCCCACTTTATTCGGGTGTAGGCGGTCGATTTGAAACGCTGTTCGAAGTCGCTTCATTCGTACTTGCTGTTCCGTCACTGTTTTATTCGGGCAGGGTGTTTTTCAAAAATGTTTATTCCGGCTTAAGGTCGAAAACCTTCCCGATCGATGCGCCCATTTTACTTGCATTGATTGTTGCATTTTTCTATTCAACCGACTCATTGATTCGCGGAACTCATCAGTTGTATTTTGATAGTTTGACTGCGCTCGTATTCTTGTTGTTGGCCAGCCGGTATTATTTGGCTCGTCTTCGCCAGTCTTCCCGCTTGAATCTTGGTGTTCTTGATTTTTTCCAAAGTGAGTTCGACGGTAAACCGGGTGATCTGGTTCAATTGCAAAAGGGTGAAAAAATCCGTTTTGATGGAATTGTTCGCAAGGGTGAGGGCTGGTGTGATCACTCTCACTTTACGGGTGAATCTGATCCGGTACGGTTGCAGGCCGGTGACTCCGTTTTCGCGGGTACCGTGTTTTTAGAATCAGAAGGCGAAATCTGGGTAGAAGTACGCCAAACCGGAAAAACCACCCGACTGGCGCGATTGCTTGAAAAGGTTGCAGATGTGCAGTCCAGAAGAACCATTACCGAATTAAAAAGTGATCAGTGGGCTCAGCGACTTTTGCTCTTGGTCAGTTCGATTGCGGTCGTTGCGCTAGGATATTTTTTCACTCATGGAATGGCTGAAGAGGGAATTCGTCGCGTTTTGGCTCTATTAATCGTGACATGTCCTTGTGCGCTGGCTTTGGCTACCCCTTTGGTTTTCAGTTTGTCGATGAAGTCCCTTTTGAAAAAAGGTCTGTTGGTGAAAGATCCGGCCGCGATTGATTCCGCTCCTGAAATCACTCAGATTTATTTTGATAAAACCGGTACCTTGACTGAGGGGCGTCTGAGTGCCTGTGTCGATTTGAAATCATTATCAACCAAAGATTCATCCGCACTTTTTTCTTTGGTTCGTCTTTCCCGTCACCCGGCTTCTCGTTCGGTTGAACGCGCATTCGCCGAACAATCGGTGATGGCGTCAGTGATCGATTGGTCATCATTCGAAGAAAAAGCTGGGATGGGCTTGATTGGTGCTCATCCTGATCAGCATGATCGCTATGAATTCATCCGTGCTGAAGCTTCCGAAAGTGGAATGACCGAATCGGTGTTTTACAAAAACGGCACTCTCATTTGCAGGGTTTCTTTTGAAGATTCAATTCGCATCAACACAAAACCGGCTATTGAAAAGTTAAAACGCTGTAATTACAAATTGGCTTTGCTTTCGGGTGACCAGGATCGCGCGGTCGAAAAACTCGCTCATCAAATCGGTGTCAGTTCATTCTTCAGCAAGCAATCGCCTGAGCAAAAATCTAACTTCATCATGAATGCAATGATGGTTGGCGATGGTGTGAATGATTCACTTGCGCTTTCATCGGCTAAGGTCAGTATTGCCGTACAGGGTGGAATGGAAGCAGCCATTCAATCGGCTCAAGTTTATTCACTCAATCCAGGAATAGAACTGGTTCCAGAGTTTCTTACTATTTCAAAACGGGTGCGAAGTACTCTTCGCCAAAACTTTGCTTTGAGCACCAGTTATAATCTGATCGGTGCGGTATTGAGTTTGTCCGGTCATATGAACCCGTTAATTGCGGCCATCTTGATGCCTGCTTCGGCGTTAACCGTTTTCTGGTCAAGTGTGATCAGGTTGAAGGAGCGTGAGTGATGGACATTATCTGGTATCTGGTTCCCTCGGCTTTATTGATTGGTGCTGGTTTTGTCGCGATTTTTATCTGGGCTGTCAGAAATGGTCAATTTGAAGATCTGGAAACACCAGCCGTTAGAATTTTATTTGAAGAAAAATTAAACAACGAAAAGGAGAAACAAAAATGAAAGACGTTCAAGAAACAGGAACTCTCGAACGCTTCAGTTATGATGACGGGGTGGTGAAGAAATTCACGATCGCGACCATTGTCTGGGCGGTTGTAGCGTTTTTGGTTGGGATTATTATTGCGATGCAGTTGGCTTACCATCCACTCAATACCGGTTTGCCATGGTTCAGCTTCGGCCGACTCCGTCCGTTGCACACCAATGCTGCAATTTTCGCATTCGCAGGGAATGCCATTTTCGCGGGAATCTATTATTCACTTCAGCGTTTGTGTAAAGCGAGAATGTTTTCAGACAAGATCTCGAACTTTCACTTCTGGGGTTGGCAATTGATCATTGTTTCTGCTGCATTGACCCTTCCTTTCGGGATCACTCAAGGAAAGGAATATGCCGAGCTCGAATGGCCGATTGACATCGCCATTGCGGTGGTTTGGGTTGCGTTCGGGATCAATATGTTGATGACCGTCGTTCAACGTCGCGTGAAGCACATCTATGTTGCAATCTGGTTTTACATTGCAACGTTCATTACCGTGGCGGTACTTCACGTCGTGAATGCGCTTTCGATGCCATTTACCATGATCAAGAGTTATCCGATTTATGCAGGTGTCAGTGATGCCTTGGTGCAGTGGTGGTACGGTCACAATGCGGTGGCGTTCTTCCTGACCACACCTTTTCTCGGTTTAATGTATTACTTCATTCCTAAAGCCGTGAACCGTCCGGTTTACTCTTACCGTTTATCGGTTGTTCACTTCTGGACGATCGTATTCATCTATATTTGGGCGGGACCGCACCATCTTCTGAATACTTCAGTACCGGATTGGGCTCAAACCGTCGGGATGGCCTTCAGTGTGATGCTCTGGATTCCTTCTTGGGGTGGAATGATCAACGGTCTGATGACCATTCGTGGAGCATGGGACAAGCTTCGTACCGAGCCAATTGTGAAGTTCTTCGCGCTTGCCGCAACCTTCTACGGTATGTCTACTTTTGAAGGTCCATTGCTCTCGATCAAATCAGTGAATGAACTCGGACACTACACCGACTGGATTATCGCTCACGTACATGCGGGTGCACTGGGTTGGAATGGTTTCCTTGCATTCGGGATGATCTATTATCTCGTTCCAAAACTCTGGGGTACTGAATTGTATTCCAAGCGTTTGGCAAATGTTCACTTCTGGACGGCAACTCTCGGCATCATCATTTATGTGATGGCAATGTACGTGTCTGGTATCACCCAAGGGTTGATGTGGCGTGAAGTCGATATGGCAGGAAAGCTCGCTTATCCTGATTTCGTACAAACCGTGATTCGTGTGGTTCCGCTTTATTGGATTCGTGCATTGGGTGGCGTGGTTTACCTCGCGGGTACCTTGGTCATGGTTTACAACGTGTATAAGACGGTGAAAGCTGCTCCTGCAACACAAACCAATGAAACCATCGATGAATGCGTGCCATACGTCAGAAAGCCTCTTTTTGGTCAGGCTGGTATGAAACTCTCTCACCGAGTACTCGAAGGCGCACCGATGTTGCTTGCAGCATTGGTCGTAGTGATGATCGGGATTGGTTCGGTGATTTCACTTGCTCCGATGTGGATGTCTTCATCCGTTGTAGAAGCAAACTATCACGATGCGATGGTGAAACCGTATACACCGTTACAATTGGCTGGTCGTGATCTTTATGTTCGTGAAGGTTGCTATACTTGTCACTCGCAAATGATTCGTAAAACTGTTGGTGATGTGCTCCGTTTTGGTGCGCCAAGTACGATCGAAGACTCGAAATACGATCGTCCTTTCCAATGGGGTTCCAAACGAATCGGACCTGATCTTGCACGTGAAGGTTCTAAGTATCCTGATCTTTGGCACTTCCGCCACATGCGAAACCCGCAAGAAGTGGTGAATGGTTCGATCATGCCTTCTTATGGTTGGATGTATAAAGAGAAGATCAACTTCGGATTGATGTCGAAGAAACTTTCAGTGATGAAGTCACTCGGAGTTCCTTACGGTGATGAAGATGTGATCAATGCCGAAAGCTGGGCACGCGAAGAAGCGAAAAAAATCGCCGATGGTCTGAACGCCGAAGGTGCTCAAATCACTGAAGACCGCGAGATCATTGCATTGATCGCGTACTTGCAAAAGCTTGGTACTGTTCAAGGTGTGGCAGGAGGTGCAAAATGATTCGCGAAGCTTTGTCTCATTTGCACTGGACCACGTTGCCCGTGGTCAGCATGTTGATGTTTGCGATGGTTTTTGTCGGTGTGCTTTTGTGGTCAAACCGCAAAGAGAGCCGCTCCATCTATAAGGAAATGGAAAATCTTCCGTTGGAAGAAAACGGAATGGGAGGCACTAAATGAATAACAACGACGAGCAAAAACCGATTCCAGATCATGAATACGACGGGATTCAGGAATTCGATTATCCGGCACCATTCTGGTGGCAGTTGTTTTTCTACCTGAGCATTGCCTTCGCATTTGGCTATTATGTTTATTACGAAGTGGGCGGAGGAATGAGTTCAGACGAACGCATCAATCAGTCCATTGCCGAAGTCAAACGCATGCAAATTCAGAATCAGCCGACTGGTCCCGATGTCAAAGCACTGCTTGCCATGGTGAATGATCCTGAACAGCTCAAGCCAGGTAAGGAACAGTTCGCATCGAAGTGTGCTTCTTGTCACGCGCCTGATGGTGGTGGTTTAGTTGGTCCGAACCTTGCCGACAAGTTCTGGATTCATGGCAAGGGTGAATTGGCCGATATTTACAAAGTGGTTCGTGAAGGTGTTCTGGATAAAGGGATGCCGGCATGGGGAGCCCTCATGAGTGATGCCCAGTTGAACTCGGTTGTTGCCTATGTGAAGACCCTTGATGGAACCAAGCCTGCCAATCCGAAAGCGCCACAAGGAACTGAAATCAAATGAGCGAAACATCTCCTGATGCACTCACTACGACCAGCACCGAGGGAAAACGAATCAAAGTTTTTCCTGCAAAAGCCCCTAAGAACGGTTTTTGGAATTTGCGTCGTTTGTGGGTGCAGTGGGGGATGTTGGCTCTTTACGTAGCGGTGCCGTGGATTCAGATCCACGGGCACCCGCTGCTACAGCTTGATATTGCCCATCGCCGTTTCTCGGTGTTCGGGCAATTGTTTTTTGCGCATGAAGTACCGAATTTGGTTTTTGTCGCGTTGATGTTTTTGATGATGATCGCGTTGATTACGACTTTATTTGGTCGTGCCTGGTGTGGTTGGTCTTGTCCGCAAACCGTGTTCATTGAGCGCATCTACCGGAAAATTGATTTTTTGATTGATGGTGATCACCTGGCTCAAAAAAAATTGAACCAGGCTCCGATGGACATTCACAAGTTTTTCAAACGGTCCCTAAAGTACGGCATTTTCGGTTTGATCTCGATTTTGCTTGGTCAGATTTTTCTTGGATATTTTGTTGGTCCGAAAGAAGCATTTTCTTATTTGACAATGAGTCCGGCCGAGCACCCATCTGCATTCCTTTCAGTCATGATCATGAGTGCGGTCGTGATGTTTGATTTCGGTTGGTTCCGTGAACAGTTCTGTCTTGTTGCCTGTCCTTATGGTCGCATGCAGTCGGTCTTCATGGATCAGGGTTCATTCTTTCTTGCTTATGATGACAAGCGAAAAGATTGTATTGAGTGCGGCAAGTGTGTGGCGGTTTGTCCGACAGGCATTGATGTGCGCCAGGGATTGCAATTCGAATGCATTGCCTGCACTGCGTGCGCTGACGCCTGTGACTCGGTGATGACCAGGATCAAAAAGCCAAAGAAACTTATTGGTTACGGAAATTTGTTAACCCTTCAGGGTAAGAAAACAAAATGGTTCCGAGGTCGTGTCGTTCTTTATAGTGGGTTGTTCACGATAGCGGCTTCTGCATTTGCCTATCGCATGGAATCGCGTCAAGTTCATCAACTTGAAGTGATTCGAGCCGTTGATACTCCTTATCAGCAGGTGAAAGATGCTGACGGTAAAGAGTGGGTGATCAATCATTTCAAGATTCGTTTTTATAATCTTGATTGGAATGAAGCAAAAGTCGATTACTCGGTGTCAGTGTCGGCAAAAGAAAAGGGCATTGAAATGATTCGTGCCCCGTCCGATCAGGGAATTCAAACGGTTCCATCTGGCGGGAATGTGCTTTCCCAGTTTTTCTTGAAAGTTCCAAAAGCAGATTTTGTTGAAGGTTCTGCAGTCACATCGGTAACCGGTGTTTGGGACAATGGTGAATTCAAGCAAGATGCGGAGGTGAAGCTTGTCGGGCCTTGGCGTTAGTTCCGCACTCGCAGTCTTTGCTGCTTCGATCGCTGGCAGTGTTCACTGCGTGGGCATGTGTGGTGGCCTCATGTTGAGCGCTACCGGTTCAAGGTTGCAATCACAATTCGTGTATCATGGGTCTCGTTTGATGGGATATCTCATGGCTGGCGCAATTGCCGGTGCGGCGGGTGAGCAGTTGTTCACTTCTTGGGAATGGCAACCACTTCAGGTTTTTTTCGCGGCTTTGGTTTTAGTGGTGCTTTTGCTTTCCGCCTTGAATCTCATTTTGAGTTGGAATCTTCCTTCTCGCATTTCAAAATTCGGAATCGGTCTTGGTTACCGAGTTGGTCAAAATGATCGCTCGATTCTTCGCCCGGCGTTGGTTGGTTTTTTTACCGTTTTCCTGCCTTGTGGTTGGCTTTATAGTTTTGTTCTTTTGTCGCTTGCCACTCATAGTTTGCTGGGTGGTGCGCTGACCTTGACGGTGTTCTGGCTGGGCACTTTGCCTGCGATGATGGGCAGCCGAATCTTGTTACAGGGACTGTTTGCCCGCATCGGTGTCAAAGGCACGCGGGTGGTTTCAGTGATCATGGTCCTTGCTTCGCTGGCTTCAGTTGCCGGGCATTTTTACCATGGCGTGAATCACTCCGCGATTTCGAATGAATTAAGTAATTGTAAATAAATGGACTCCTGAGAGCCAATTTCCATTGAATTAGTTTACCCCCGTCTCTGAAGAGACACTCTTGATGAGGGTTACCGGAATCCTTAATATAGTAATTGAGGGTAGACGATATGAATAAATTTATACTGATTTTATCTATGCTTTTTTCTACTAGTGCTTATTCGAAAGAAGATGAAAGTCTCAAATCGAAAGTGGATGCTTGTGTGAATGATCGAATAGATCGTGTTTGTGGTGAGTTTGGTTCAGTTCAGTGCATGAATACACTTCAGGATATTTGTTTGGATATGGCAAAAAATCCAAATTCTTTTGTTGCTCAGTCCAAACTTGATCTATTGCAGAAACAGTATGGAAAGAAAAAACCACCTATTGGACTTCCCACTAAAATTGGCGCTCCTGCAAGTAGAGCATTAATTGACAACGCTAGATAACATTCTTCACGGGGTCAACACGAACTATGACCCTGATCATACTCACGGCCGACCGGCTCATAACACCTTTCTTGCATTCTTCCTATACTGGCTAAGAAGGAGAATGTTTATGTCAGCAAATATGGTTGTTTATGGAATGGTAGCGTTGGTAATTGGTTTTTGTGGTGTATTAATGTGGGGCTCTAGGCAGTCGCACTAAACTGAATGACATCATTAAAATAACGCTGCCAGCATATAAAAGTAGTCAGGCACCCAATTACCCAATTAGAAAATGCCGAGAAGGTTGAAGAAGCGATCGACAACCTTTGGACCGTTCGGGTTGTTGCGAGGTTGAACTGGGTTTCCGCCGCTCCACTCATGCACAAGCCCGTTAACTTGAATCACTGAGCCAATGAACGTGTTGTTGATGGTCAAATATGATTCGTAAAAGCCAAGCTTCATGCCTTGAGCGGGTGAAGTGCCTTTGGTGATGTTGATCATGGGTGTTGCATTGTTACGCAGATAGATCAGTCGATTGAGTTCGAGTAGCTCGTTTGCGTTTTCAATACTGTTCTTCGGGTCTACGCGTTTGTCTTGATCGCCGTAAACCACCATGAATTGAATGGGTGCTTGTGAGCGATTGTTTTCAAGGCCAATACGAGCAGCCTGTTGATAAGGTGTAAATGAACCGTGCTCAAGCGATGCTTGAGCATCGTTCAAGTTGGTTGCAGCTAAATATTGGAGGCCAGAGTGCAGTAATGCTGCCGAGAAAAGATCGCGGTGAAGGTTTGCCATGATTGCACCTTGAGCAGCGCCGGCCGACATTCCCATTAAGAAAGTATTTTTACGGTTCAAGCCAAAGCGGTTTTGAACGAGGCGAATGCCTTCCGAGATGATTTCATTTTCAGTTCCCCAGAACCAGTTCCAGCACTTGTCGATGTTGTCGTAAATGCTTTGTTCAGGGTAGAGCACGGCAAGATTGTATTTCGCGCCGTATTTGCTCATCTCGGTGCCTTGGTCAAATTCAGCGGCATTGGTTTTACAGCCGTGCAACATGATCACCAGACCGCGCGGGTGAGGAGTGGAACTATAAAGATAAAATTGGCGAAAAAGACCGGTTTTGTTTTCAACTCTGAATTGCTCTGGAGCAGCGGCAAACGACATTGAAGTCGCCCCACTTAAAAAAGATACAATAATCCCCCAGAGTAAGAACATAAAGTCCACTTTAATGGCAGAGGTTCACAAATGTCAACTGCTTTTTATTTTAAAAACCCTTGAATTACAATGGGTTACCAGTGTTTTGTTTTGAAGGGTACCAGAGGTTTTTCGTTCAGTGTTTCAAAGAATGCGCGAAGGTCATCAGGCAGGCCCGATTCGAACACCATTTCGCTTCCGGTTCGAGGGTGTTTGAACCGAAGACCTGCGGCATGAAGGGCGTGTCGAGGTATCAAAAGTGAACGTTCGATTTCCAGGTAGCGTTCGCTCTTAGGTAGTTCTGGTTCTGGATCAACTTCAGGCGATTCGATTTCATCGGTCTCCTGAACCTCTCCCTCATCTACTTCCTCTTCTTGTGAAACGAATGTGCGCAGGTCGGTATGGTAATCCAGAAGCACAAGGCAATCTTCTTCACTCATGCCGTAAAGTTTGTCGCCCACAAGCGGTAAGCCGGCGAGATCGGCGTGTACGCGAATCTGATGCTGACGACCGGTTCGAGGAAAGCAGGCCATCAGGGTGTAGCTTCCGCGGGTTTCTACTTTTTCAAAGTGAGTGAGTGCAGAAAGTCCGCCTTCGGATTCTGGAACCGGATACATTTTAAGACCGATGGCAGAACCTTTGCGTTTACCGATCGCTTCCGTCACATCGAATTCATTTTCTTTCGGTTCGCCACGAACAATCGCAAGATAGTATTTGTCGGTTTCGCGATTGCGGAATTGAGAAGTGAGTTGATTGCAGGCTTCACGGGTCTTCGCGAGCAATAAAACACCGCTGGTTTCCTTATCAATGCGGTGAACGAGATAGTAGTCTTTTTCGCTGTTTGATTCACTGGTGAACCCTTTGGTTTTCAGGTGAACCAGAAGTGAATTGAAAAAGTAGCGGCCAGCGGGGTGAACCGGAAGGTTTGGTGGTTTGTTGATGACAATCAGATCTTCGTCTTCAAACAAAACCGAATAGTTGAAATTGACTTCGGGTTCTTTTGATCGGGTCGAGAGTACATGGACCACATCGCCCTTGATGAGCGGAGTGCTTGCCTTGATCTTGCCGAGATTCAGGTGTGCTCCGCCTTTTCGTTCGATGGTGATGGCGCCGGAATCAATCGCTTTTTTGATTTGTTCGCGCGAGCGTTTTTTGTAGCGAGGCATGAGAAAACGATCGAGACGCACGCCCGATTGAGCATGCGTGACAGTGTATCGCACCAGATAATTGTTCCCGATCAGGGTTTTAGTTACGTCGCTCACGGCTCGACATTAATACTTCTTCGACATCAAAAAGCCAATCACTTCTTTCGCGCCATCGACAGTGTATCCCCATTTTTTTTGCATATTATCGATGGTTTGACGGGCAAGCTTCATTCCTTCAGAATTCGGGTCTTCATGGTCAGAACCGAAGTGTTTCATGGCGATGTTCATTTTCTGAAGCAGGGTCTTCTGGCTTTCGTAGAAATGCTTTTCAATTTTTTGTTTCAGGTCAGGGAAGATGCGGAAGTAATCTACCGCTTCATTCGGGTTGTCGAGCGTCCATGCACCGATCTGGGTGATCAGGTTCATTCGAAACTGTTCACGTTGAGAGGGCTCTTGAGGGGCACCGACAATGCTTTCAAATTCATTCAGGAGCGATTGATCAGGCTCTTCGTAGCCACCGGTGATCGGGTTCTTCATTTTCTCTTTTTTCAATTGAGAAGAAAGATGCACGATGTACTTCTTGATGAAGTCGGCCCACTGTTTGGTGTCGTAGAGGCCAAGGCATTCGCGCACTTCGTGATCGACGATATTGGCGTATTCATCGAGAATGGTTTCAATGAAAATTTCCTGGTCATGATAGCCATCGACCATTTCCTGGCGAAGAAAATCATATTCAGTGGTCTTGCCGATGAACTGTCTGATTTCGGTAATCACCGATAGTGGCGAGAGGGTTTTGAACTCATGGCTCTGGGCCGCGTCGATCAGAATTGATTTCATTTCACGGGCCGAGGCGCCGGTTCGCCCTTCATAATAAGGTATGTTGCGGTACTCGTTTTTGATTTCTGAAAGATTGGCGCGAACCAATTTGCGTTCATCATTGCTCAACCGTACCGGTACTTCGCCGGTATCGTACAACCGTAATTTGTCGACAGGGGTGAACTTGTCAAGAATCGCACCGAGTTCACTGCTGTAATTGTCGCGCTGTGGTTTTTGCAGGCGCGTGAGAACTCCCCAATAGGCGATGCACCAATCCGTATGCGGAGTCACTGCCTTATTGCCCGCGATATTTTTCAAGATCGGCGCATATACTTTGCGTTCTTGTGAAAGTTCCAAGAGATACGGAACTTGAATCAATTCAATGCGGCCCTTGAAGCTACTGAAATCAGGGTATTCCTTGAAAGCATCGAGTTGCAGTTCGTTTGAAGAACCGATGAAAACCGTATCGAGATGCAAAATGCTGTGACCGACATTCACCTTGCCAGTTTCACAGGCGGTAAGAAGGTATTTGTATGCATCGATCGGACGCTTCAACAGATCGTTGTAATCGATCATTCCGCGATTTGAGTCGGGAAGGTCACCGGTAACGGAAAAGAAGTTGATGCCTTGAAGTGAAGCCGGAAGATTCGAAAGGGATTTATTCATCGTCAATAACTGGAATTGCGCATCGACGTGCATCTGCGGTTCGATGCTGACCAGGCCGGAACGATAAACTTTCGAAAGGTAAAAACGCTCGACGCGAATGTGCTTGAGCACCTGCGCGTAATCACCATGATAGCTGGTGAGAAGAGCTTGAAAAATAGCTTGATCGCGATGGGAGAGTCCTCCGTCCTTGAGACGTTTTGGAATGGCGAATTTTTCAGGCAGGTCGAGATCCTTGAAAAACTGCTCGCGTACTTCTATCGGCAATAGCAATAGCGGGTGATCTTTCATTTCACTCGGGATGATGCACGAAATTTCTTCTTCGCTGAGATTTGCATACGACTTCAGCGGACTCGATTTACGATCGTCGTCACCGCGAATACCAAGGCTTCCACGAATCACGCGATCAACCGGAAACACCCATGAAAAGGAATAGAGTGCGCCTTCAGGGAGATGGGAATATTTTTCAAGGCCTTCCATCAGCGCCGAAATGATGGTGCTCTTTGCGCTGCCGTTCGGGCCGTGCAAAAGAATCAGACGGTGATTCATGCCCAATCGGGAATAGGCGCGAAGTGCCTGGTAAATTTGATTTTGAACCCCTTCGTTGCCCACGAGTTTATGGTCGAAGATCTTGAATGATTTTTTGTTGTGAGTACCGAAATGATCGAGCATGTCGGCCGAATAGCCTGCGCTACCACGAATCTGTTGAATCGGATTCTTTGCTATCAGTTGCAGGTATTCTTCGAAATTCAGCAAAAGCTGGTTTGCTTTGAAATTTTTCTGAAGTTCTTCCTGGATTTTTTTCAAGTCGATCATGATGTCCTTTTCTAAATCGCTTTCAGTGAGAAGCGACCGGCGCGCCGTTGGAGCTGCACGAATCGTGCACCCAGGTTTTTTTCTACGAATGAAAACTTTTCAGGAGTGAATAGTTTTGTTTTTTGAAGCCAATCTTTTTCCAGCTCTAGAATCGCTTGTTGAAGTGGCGCCCAATCTTGTTCACGAATCTTGATTTCGTGAATCGGCATCAGCGGGCCTTCCATCAAAACCCGTTCAACCGGGTGAAGTTCAAGTGCTTCCTGAATGGCTGAAGGGAACTCGGCACCATCCCACTCACCGAAATCATCGCCTTCGGCGGGAAACGGAAAGGCACCGGAGTTCAATTCAATGTCGTGTGAAAACGCGGAAGGGTGAATGCCGAATGCTTCAATGCACTCTGCATGCATGGTGCGAACGTGATTGATGAAGTCACCCCAGATCATGTGTCCTTCTTCCGGATGATTCGGCTTGAGCGGGGAATCTCATCGCGATGTTGTAAGAGTTTTTCGAGAAGTTTTTCATCTTTAAGGGTTCGACCAAAAAGTTTCGGACCTTCCGGTTTCAGCTCCGTCGGCGTATTCGATTGGCGTGAAGTATCTCTCGAAGATTTGAAAAAACTGTGCGAGATCATCGTTTCAATTTCTTTGAAAAAAGTGATTTCACGCGGATCCGCGTGCGGAACCTTGATTCGCTTTTCTTCGAGAGTGCTCATGGTGAACAGACGTTTGGCTAAGTTTTTAAAATCCACTGGCCAGTCCTTTCAAGTGGGCGTCGGGTTCACGGAGATCGCCCATTCCGATTATGTAAAAGGTAAGTTGTTTGCCGTTCCAGAGAACCGGAGCGAGTGTGATTTCACCGTATTTTCCAGTGATGATTTTCTTTTTGGAGAGTCGTGAAAAATGTCCGTTCAGCTTCCAGTCGATCATCTGAAAGCGATGATCGCGATGATACAACACCACCGATGGAAATTTTCCCTCTTCGGTTTTTTCCTGTGTGAGTTGATAAAGATATTCCGTCGTTTTTCGGGCATTCATCAGCATCATGCCGAGATCTCCTTAATCAACGATTATAGAATAAAAAATGCTGGAAACGAAGCTGTCAGGAAGTTGACGCTACTTTGCCGTTCGTAGCCATCGGTTCGCGGCTGATCGGGTCGAGAATGCCGTTCACAAACGATGGAGTCTCGGCTTCGCCGAAGACTTTACTCAGTTCGACCAGTTCATCCAAGGTGACGGAAGCCGGAACGTCCTTGAAAAAAAGAAGTTCAGCAATACCCATGCGTAAAATCGATTTGTCGACCGAGTTGATGCGATCGATGCGCCAGTTTTGTGCATGCTTCACGATCATCTCGTCGATGGTCTTGAGTTGTTTGAGAGTGGTCTCAGCCAAGCGTGCGGCGAAATCAAAAGATTCCTGCGGGCATTCAAAATGTGCAGCGTGGTTGGTGAATTCATCGAAAATCTGGGTGCCGGGAATTTCCTGATCGTAGCGATAGATGAACTGAAAGGCGATCTCACGCGCACGATGTCTTGGACTATGATGGTTACTGCTCATTGCTGTTCTCCCGGGTTTGGAGGGGATAAAAATGGAAACGAAAGATTGTCGCGTTCTGCTTCCAGATTCGCAGGCGCTTCATGTTGGTGAAGATCGGCCACGAATTCCTCGACATCATGAAATTCACGATAAACCGAGGCAAAACGAACGTAAGCTACCTTGTCGAGTTTGTGAAGCGCCAACATCAGCATTTCGCCGATGCTGTTCGAAGGAATCTCTTTCAATCCGTATGATTGAATTCTTTTTTCAATTTCCGAAACGCCCTGTTCAATTTGTTGGGAAGTGATCGGACGCTTCTGGCAGGATTTTTGGAATCCCGAAACGATTTTCTCACGAGCGAAAGGCTCACGGCGACCATCTTTCTTGATCACGTTCGGCATGACTTCTTCGATGCGCTCATAGGTGGTGAAACGACCGCCGCATTCAATGCATTCGCGACGACGACGGGTCATATCACCACTTTGGTTCAAGCGGGAATCAACGACTTTCGTTTCTGGTATCGAACAGAAGGGACACTTCATTTCAGACTGTTCTACTACAACATGGGGGTACTGAGCAAGGGACACCCCAACAGATAGGGGTGGAATATGGTTGCTAACGCACCGTGCAAGGTGGGAGAGTGTTAACCCATGTCTCGCTTTGAAGCCAAAGTCATCCAAAAAGAGCTCGATTCCGGTAAGTTACGTCCGGTTTACTGGATTTTCGGTCCGGAGCGCATGAAGTCGCGTGAGTTGATCAAACGCATCCAAAAGGCGGCCTTGGGTGACCAGACCCCGAATGATTTTAATTTTGAGAAGCTCGATGCGTCTGAAGTCGACGCCGGCACCGTGATTGATGCAAGCCAGGGTTTTTCAATGATGGGCGGAACTAAGGTGGTTCTGGTTCGGAATGCCGAAGACCTGAAGCAACAGGATTTGCTCGCTGATTTTTTCTCTTCAATCGAATCGCACCATCCGGTCGAGGCAGCCGAGCTGGCCAATGTGGTGGTTTTTGTTTCAAAGGGTTTTGATTCCCGAAAAAAAGCACTGAAAAAAATTCAAGACACGGTAGCCGTGATTCCATGTGAAGAGGTTGCCGAACCTGATCGTGAACCGTGGATCGGTTATCTGGCCAAACGTCGCGGTGTCACCCTCAAGAATGAAGAAGCAATCGTGTTGCGCGGGCTCGATCCTTGGTCGCTTGAAATTGTCGATCAGGAACTCGCCAAACTCGAGCTCGTGGGCGACGAAGAAGAATTGCGTAAACAGGTTTTATTGAATGGCGTGGACGCCTTTGCGCGTGATGATTTTATTGATGCCATTTTCTGTCGCGATAAAAAGCGTGTTTTGAAATGGATGCATCTTTTCTGCGAAGATATCGATGTGCAGTTGCCGATCTTGGGCCTAGTGAGTTGGAATCTTCGTCACTTGAAGCTGGTGCTTCTTGAAGACAAGACCCGCTCGCGTTCCGGTGAAAAGCGAAACATGTATCTGCAACGCAATCTTGATCGCTGGAAGCGTCATTGGACTTTTGAGACGATTCAGCAATTCGAGCACGGACTTTTTGAAATAGACTTTTCTTTGAAAAACACGCCACTTCTTGGCAAAGGCCTCTGGACTTCTCTTCTATGAATCTGCTTATCCGTCTGTTCACGATCGTGATTCAAAGTTTTATCCGAAAAAAACTTCACCCGCTGTCAGAATCAGTGGTTCATTTGCGGGTTTGGCCCAATGATCTTGATCTCAACATGCACCTCAATAATGGTCGTTTTCTCACGATCATGGATCTGGGACGCCTTGATCTCTTGTTGAGAGCCGAACTGCTCACTCATCTCGTAGCGCATCGCTGGCAACCACTGGTTGGTGCAGTGAATATTCGCTATCGCCAATCGTTGCCGCCGTTTGCGAAATTCAAACTCAAAACCAAGATCGTCGCGTGGGATGAAAAATGGTTCTACATCGAGCAGCGGTTCGAACGTAAAAATCGATTGATTGCCACGGCTCACGTGAAGGCGCTTTTTCGTTCACCCAAAGGAAATGTAAGGCCTGAAGAGGTTTTCGGTTTGCTCAAGATGAACATTGACCCGCCGACCATTCCTGCAAGTGTTCAAAAGTGGATCGATACCGAAATGTGATTATTGTCCGTTGATGATGTGGCAAGATTGAGGAATCTTTTTCTGGCGATAGTCATCGATGGCTTGAGCGATCTGGGCTGCGATTTTCAAACGCGATTTTGTCTTTAATACTTTCTGACGATCGGTTTTTGCATTGATGAAGCCTGCTTCGATCAGAATGCTCGGCATGTCGGCACCCAATAACACGTAAAAAAGAGCCTGTTTGACACCTCGACTGATCGTGTTCTGGCTCAGTCGCGATTGTACGGCACACGCCAGTTGTCTTGATGGTTCAAGGTTTGCATCCAAAATCATGTCTTTCATGATCAATGATACGTTTGATGATTTGGTTTTCTCCATGGCCTTGCTTTCCATCAATACCTTGTTTTCAAGGTCGGCTAGGCGCTTTGATGAGTCATCGGTTGCATGATTCAAGATGAAGGTTTCAATGCCACCTGATTTTTGGTCTTTTTCGGTGCTTGAATTCATGTGAATGGAGATGAAAACATTCGCCTTCAGTCGATTAGCCAATGCTGTTCGATCGGGCAACTGCATGTCTTTGTCTTCGTTGCGGGTCAAAATCACACTATGGCCCTTGATGAGTAATTCGCGAGCCAAGTCACGAGCGATCATCAGCGTCAGGTCTTTTTCCATGATGTCGACTTGCTTACCCGGAACCTTGAAAAGGTTTTTGATCGATTTTTCGTTATGGTAAATCGCGCCCTTGTCCGTACCACCATGGCCCGGATCAATCACCACCAGCAATTTGGTCGGTTTGACTGCGATCGCTTCAGCTTGAAGGCAGGAAAGCAGCAGTGCGAAAAAAAGATTCATGGTTCCATTCTAATCACAAAGTGGCTGAAACTGTGCTAAATAATGGGGGTGCAACGCAAAAGCAAACAAAAGAGCGTCAAAAAACCAAGCGCTGTTGATTCGGTACCGGTGGCGAAAAAACTGAGTCGCTGGTTTGAACAAAACGCCCGTGATCTTCCATGGCGAAGAAACCCTCAGCCTTATCCGGTCTGGCTTTCTGAGGTGATGCTTCAACAAACGCAGGTAACTGCGGTAATTCCTTATTTTAATCGTTTTCTTTCCTCGTTTCCGACCGTGGGAGACCTTGCGCGCGCATCGATTGATCAGGTTTATTCTCATTGGGCCGGCTTGGGTTACTACTCGCGTGCCCGAAATTTACATAAAGGTGCTCAAGCAATGCAGGCATTGATTGATGCCGGTTCGGGGTTCCCTAAAAATCGTAATGAATGGCTTTTAGTTCCGGGTGTCGGTGAATATACCGCCGGTGCTGTTTGTTCGATCGCCTTGAATCAGCGCGAAGCGATTGTCGACGGAAACGTGGTCAGGGTTTTATCAAGAGTTCACGCCATCGGTAAAGTTGACGCGAAAAAAACCGAGATCTGGGACCGTGCCCGTGAAATTGTCGAAGTCAAAGGCGTCGAGCCACGCTCGGTGAATCAGGCGTTGATGGAACTCGGTGCATTGGTTTGCAGACCCAAAAATCCGTCGTGTGCGGAGTGTCCGGTTTCGAAAGAATGTCGGGCCTACTTGAGTGATTCGGTGTCGAAGTATCCACCGGCCAAACCGAAGAAAGAATGGAAGCATCTTTCTGAAGAACGATGGGTGTTGGTTCACGCGGGTAAAGTGTTGTTATTGAAAAATGAAGAAGCTCGCTGGAGAAAAGGGTTATGGGATTTTCCCATCCCTGATTTTACCAAGGTGGGGCGTGCGCGTTTATTGAAAGAAGAGATTTCGCGCTATGTGGTCACTAATCACAAAATCGAACGCAAACACCTGGTTTTTGAAGTGAGTAAAGATGTTGCTGAACAGCTTATTCGGCATGGCTCCTGGTTTAGCGCCAAAGAATTGCCAGGCGTTCCGGCTCCAGTGAAGAAGTTTTTGGCAAAATTATTCTGAACCCTATAAACTAGGGTTAATGTTCAAGTTAAAGCTCTGGGGTACCAGAGGTTCAATTCCCACGCCTTACACTCCGGAAGAAGTTGAATCGCGCATTCGTGATTTATTTCATCGTTTTTTCGCCAGAAAACATCATGCACTTGAAGATGTTGAACCCTTTTTGCATGAGCTTCAACGTCACGAATTCGGTGGATGGGGTGGTAACACCGCCTGTGTCGAAGTGAAAGCCGGTGACACGCAATTGATCATTGATGCAGGCAGTGGCTTAAAAGGTCTTTTGCCTGAATTAATGAAGGGCCCCCTCGGCCGCGGACAAGGTGAAGTGCATTTTTATTTCACTCATTTCCACTGGGATCACATCATTGGTCTCCCTTTTTTCACACCGTTATACATTCCCGGTAACAAGATTCATTTGCACGCAGTTCAAAAAGACTTGCCGGCAATGATGAAGACTTTATTTCAAAAACCTTTTTTTCCGGTGCCGCTTGAATCGCTCGGCGCAACGATTGTTTATCATGAATTAGAACCGCGCAAGCCGGTCACGGTAGGCGCTCAAGGTGGTCTTACTCTCACGCCTTATCTTCTTGATCACCCAGACCCGTGTTGGGGTTACCGCCTTGATTATCAGGGTAAATCAGCGGCTTATTGTGTGGATACCGAAGGCACTCGCATTTCAGAATTGTTGCTTGGCGATGATTTACCGATGTATCAGCATCTTGATCTGATGATTTTCGATTCCCAATACACGATTGAAGAAGCGATCCAGAAAATGAATTGGGGTCATGCCGCCGCGGCCATTGGTATTGATCTTGCCTTGCGTGAACACATTCGCAAAGTCGCGTTCGTGCATCATGACCCGATGGCAAGTGATCAGAAGATTGCCGATGCTGAAAAACAAGCTCGTGAATATTACCACTTCGAAATCAAGGCTCTTAGCAAGAGTGGTGTGAAGGCGCCTCATGTGGATTGGTTCTTTGCCCGTGAAGGTGACGAGTTTTCCCTCTAAAAGACCCCTGGGGCTTTTTTGATGCTGGGTGCGTTATTACCCTATTGTATCGGGTGAGGATGCGGGTATGGATAAGGATGCGGATATGGTCGTGGTCTTATTGGTCCGCAATAATAAATAGGTCCGTAAGCAACGGGGTGGCCGTAGTCGATGTAGTAATCAACGTTGCCTACGCCAACAAACGTTCCCACTAATTGATCATCAGCCGTTTTCTTGAAATCGATTTTGACGTCTTCTTTGTACTGATACTGTTTATAGAATACCGATTGGCAGTAATTGTAATTTACATTTTCTTCGCGATAAACAAGCGCATCACCCAGCACCGTGGTATTGCGTGTACCCACTAGATATTCATCAAGATTCGCTTGGCATTGATCGCCTTTGGAGTTGAACGAGGTCGGCTTCAAGAAATCATTGGGGTCAAACAGGTATTTTGAGCTGATGTATGACTTTTTTGTTTGATCGCCAGCGGTCAAGTTAAGTGCAACGCAATACCGATTAATGTTTCTTGAATAAGCGGTCATGCTCGCAGGACTATCATTGTAGGTGCCTTGAAAGGTGTTCGAATATTTGCAGGCCGAAAGTGAAAGAGATAGCGATAGCGCAATTAGTAATTTCTTCATGAACCAATCCTCCATGTTTCATGAAGCACTAATTGTGCCAGTGCGGAGCAAAGGAGCAAAGGAGCAAAGGAGCAAAGGAGCAATAAATAAAAACCCCGCCCAAGAGGGTGAGCTCTCAGACGGGGTGAATGGTTTTATTTGCGAACCAGTTTGTCTTTTTGAACTTCTTGACCCATTACAGATACGGTAAAAGTATCATCGCTTTTGATGAAAATTTTAATGTCTGCTCTAGGGACGATGACGCGTTTGAAACCGAAATCTTGATCCCACCATTTCATAGATGTGCCTTTGTAATTGGATTCACTGCCCATCGCAACGTGAACAATTAAAGCCTTTTCCCAGCATTGTTCTTTGGTTTTGATCACGCCGCCGTACCAGCTATGTGCATAGAGGGGTTGTCTGGTGACGAAGTTGATTCTTCCGTGAGCGTGGTCTTCAACCATGCAAACACCTGCTTGTGAAATAGAGCTGAAAAGGATTCCAGAGGCCAAGATAAGGTTGGTTAATTTCATGTTTTATAATTCCATCTGGGGGGGCAAAAACACCATTGTTTTGTGCGATTACTTCTGAAGTTTGTACTTCATTTTAAACAGCCAGATATGATTTGCGTAATATATTCTCGCCGACTTTTTTTGTCAACATTGTCTATGTAAAAAATAGTCTGTTCACAATAAAAAGTCCGTATTTTAGGTGATTACCACTTTTTTCATTGATTCACTTCGGGCGCCTGAAGTGCGACGATGCAGTGGTTGAACTAGTCTCAAGACTAGTACTCGCGCCAATCGCCCACATCACGCCAATCAGAGTTCAGATCTGCTCTTTCATCTTCGCCAACTGCATCAATGCTTGCATCGGTGTCATGGCATTCACATCAAGGTCGCGAAGTTCTGCGATCAGCGGGTGTTCGGCTGGCATAGCTGATGCCGATGAATGCTCCGCGCTGATATCATATGAAGCTTCATCTATAAAATCATAATCAATGTTAGAATCGATGTCAGAATCTGCTCCTGAGTCAGCGTCCGCGGCTGTTCCGAACAAACTCATCTGCATCGTGTCGCCTGCGCCATTACCCGCGAGTGCGGCAGCGGTTTCGAGGCCTTTCAAAATTCCCCATGCTTGCTTGATGACGGGCTTGGGTAAACCAGCGAGTTCGGCAACTTGAATCCCGAAACTTTTTGATGAGCGTCCCGGAGCAAGTTCATACAAGAAAGTGAGTTTCCCTTTTTCATCGAGCACCTTCATGTGCGCGTTTCGTAGCCCCGGCAAACGCGTCTCCATCTCGGTTAATTCATGATAGTGAGTGGCAAAAACAATGCGTGCGCCTGAACGGTTATGCAGATGTTCCAAGCTTGCTGAAGCAACGCTCATTCCGTCGTAGGTGCTGGTTCCGCGGCCGATTTCATCTAAAACCACGAATGACCGGTTGTTTGCATGCAAAAGAATATGCGCGAGTTCAACCATTTCAACCATGAAGGTCGACTGACCTTTGGCAATCGCATCTTGAGCGCCGATGCGGGTGTAAAGCGAATCAAAGATACCCCATGAAGCTTCACGAGCAGGGACGGGTGCACCCATCTGGCCGAGTAAAATGATTTGAGCAATTTGGCGCATGATGGTTGATTTACCACCCATGTTCGGGCCGGTGATCATCAGGGTGCGAGCCGATGCCGGTGAGAATTCCACTGAGTTTGAAACAAACTGACCGCGAAGCGATTCGTCGACAACCGGGTGACGTGAATCGACGAGCTTGAGTTCAAAGCTATCGTCAATGCGCGGGAAGGTCCATGCAGGTTTCAACGCCAGAAAAGACAGTGACAAGAGCGCATCGAGTTCACCGATCGATTCTGAAAGCATTTTCAGGCTCTCGGCGTGAGCATTGAGATCTTCAATCAGTTTCTGGAACAGGGAAGCTTCAAGTGCTTTTTGTTTGAATGAAGCGGTGAGAATTTCTTCTTCGAATTTTTTCAGTTCTTCAGTGAAGAAGCGTTCGCCACCGACCATCGTTTGCTTGCGCTGATAATGAGACGGAACGTTTTTCAAATTGGCACTTGAGATTTCAATGAAGTAACCAAAAACTCGGTTGTATTTTACCTTGAGCGAGCCGATGCCGGTTGCCTCGCGTTCGCGCGTTTCAAGATCGACCAAGAATTTTTCACCCTCAGTAGTCAGTTTGATCAGGCGATCGAGTTCTGCATCGGTGCCGAGTTCGAAAATTCCACCATCGCGGGTGTGCATCGGGGCTTCGGCTTTTTGAGTGCGCAAGATGCGTTCTGATAATGGGCGTAGGTCTTTTTCAGCGCGAGTGAAGCGCTCACTCAAAGCCTTCAGATTGGGCGCACCGAAACGAGCCAGTTTTTCAGTGAACAAGAATGCACTTTTAAGTGAAGACCCCAACGCATACGTGTCGCGCGGATGCGCAAGCTTGGTAGACACACGACCAAGAATTCGATTCAGGTCATAAACTTCTTTCAGGTTCGTATGAATCTGGGCAGCTTCGAGTGACGCTGTCGCCAGTTCCTTCACCGCCGCTTGTTGTGCATGAATCGTCGCTGTTTTTTTGAAGGGCGAATCAAGCCAGCCATGAAGCGTGCGTGAACCCATTGAAGTTGCGCATTGATTGATGAGTGCGAACAGGTCTTCAGAATCAAGGTGAGTGTGGGTGTGCGGGCCCACGACCAGTCGATCGTGTTCATGCAAAGATGCAGGTTCATGCAAATGCGAAAGGGTTTCAATGCCCTGTGATTTCAAAACATATTGAATCAAAAGCGCCAATGCTTTTTGGGCGGCAGACGATTCAAGCAACGGGTGAAGCACTGCTTTGGCATATTGTTTTTGCAAGAATGCGCCGATGTCGGCATCCGAGATCCAGTTGTATGGAATTTCTTCCATCAGGGTTTGATCTTGATGTTGAATGGCTTCGATCAATTCGATCGGAGTTTTTGCCGAAAACTTCAAGAAGTGTCGAATCTGCCCAATCGCATTTTCAGCAAGCAAGCCTTCCAGGGTGATGGGCTTTGAGAGTTTCACTTCTCCGGTTGCGGGTTCAAGCAAACCAAGAATGTAGTTTTTTCCGTCGGGCGCGATCGTGCCCAGATAACGGGGTTCGGCCTTGCCTGATAGTTCAAATTGAACCGCCGGTGAGAAAGTACGAATGATCTGGCGATCAACGATTCCTTTTACCGTGTCGGGGTCTTGCATCTGTTCGGCGATCGAAACTTTTTTGCCCGCGTTCAATAGCTTTTGAATATAATTAGTCGAGCTGTGAAAAGGCAGTCCGGCCATGGGCACAGGGTTATCGCTTCGCTTGTCACGCGCGGTGAGGGTGATGCCCAAGATCGGCGCCGCATCGATCGCGTCTTGACCGAAGAGTTCGTAAAAATCGCCCATCCGAAAAAACAGAAGTGCATCACCGGCAGTTTCCTTCAGCTTAATGAATTGCTTCATCAGTGGAGTACTGCACTCAGGTGCGTTCGGATCGAGTTTAAACGTGTTGCCCACAATTGACATAGGCGACTAGGTTTAGCCCAGAGAAGCGGGGGCATCAAGCCCTGAAAATGCCCCTGGGGCTTTTTTGATGCTTACCGCGTTAAATCGGGTTTGCAGCGGTTTACCAAGGTGTATATTCATAAACTTGGTATTTGATTTTCGCGTAGCCGCCACCGCCGCTGCCGCCGCTGCGGACACCGCATATATCTTGGTTCAACCAGCCAGAGTCACAAGTTGCGCCGCCACCGCCACCAGACCCATAACTGCCATTGCCACCCATCGCGCAGCCTCCACTGCCGCTACCGCCACCGGCTAATATAGAACCGCCTCCGCCGCTTCCAGAGCAGCCACCATCGCATGAGCCTGAACCTGAACCACCAGAGGCAGTCAAGCTACCCCCTTCACAAACGATGCTTGAAGAGTTGCCGGCTTTGCCCTTACCGCAAGAATCAGCACCTGCGTCAGCGCCAGCACCGCCAGCGCCAATGGTAATTGAACAAGTTTGACCGGTTTTTTTTACACCGGCTAATGAACCACTTGCGTTTGTGCTTGCTGAACCACCAAAGCCGCCACTAGACATGCCGCTTGAACCGCCACCACCGCCGCCACCGAGAAGGTAATCAACGACAATGCTTCCGGGTACGAAGTCTGCGTCCAGATAAAGTGTGTCATTCGAAGTGGATTCTTTTACCTTATCCACCGGTTTTGACATTTTGCAAAGAAAGGTCGGGGAGACTAAGCCCGAAGAAATCTTATACTTGGTCATGAATGCTGATTCACTGGTGATCAAACCACTGAGGGTACCTCCTGGATAGGAGCTAAAGTCGTTAATTCTGGTGGCACCAGTTTTATCGAAAACAATTCCGCCTGCATCTTTGCAATCGTTTATTGTTTTATCTGTTTTTCCTGGATTACTGAGTTTGAAAACTTTTGAGACGGTAATTCCATCACACGGGTCTTGCGAACTGCCGCCACCACTCTGTGTCCAAAGGTTTTTCATCTGCAATTCGCAAATTTGCTCGCGCATTTTTTCAACAGTCGTATCTTGAAGGCATATCGGGTTCCCATATTCGTCTTCGCCTTTTTGAAACAGCGGTGGCCCACCTTGTACCTGCAAGTCTGCGCATTTATAACTGCCCTTGCCGTTACTGGTACTGATGGTTGCTGTTGCAATCGGGGTTGCATCAAATGCTCTAGCGTCAATTGAGCCGTCACCGACAATAGTGGGACGAATAGGTGCCTCGCCAGGAATGGCTACCGCTTGATAAGTAGCGTGGTAAACTTTGATCGATTTAGCTTGAGCACATTTGCCATTATTATAATTTGCTGTGTTGGTAATGTCGCCACATGCAAAAACAAACTTCGCTTTCACTGCAATCGGGCAGTCAGTGGTGGCTTGGGTTGCAGTCGCACAGCGAGCCCCTTTTTTGGTGTAAAAACCATTCACTTGTTTTTTGTCAGCACCAGTTAAAAGGGTGTCGTTCCACTGGGTGTAATCTCGATCTGCGGCATTGGTCAGTTTTCCACTTCCATCAACAGGTGTAGGAACGCAGTCGTATTCATGACTAGGCCTTGTTGGGTTAGTGGTTGACGGTGCAAACGGAAGAGCATTTACGCAATTGTTCAGAGCAGGATTCTTGAGGTCTTGAGCAAGTGCTGAACTCGAATCGAAAACAAACGAAACCAGTAAAATTAAACTTAGCTTTTTCATCATTTCCCCCCCAGTAAAAATCATTAATTTCAATTTTTTTGATTAGCAGTGGTGGCTGCATCCCAACCGCTTTTTTTGAAATCAGCAGCACTACCTGTATGGACACCATTAGAGCCAGTGGTATCTGGGATACCCGAACCACCCCAAGCGCCACCAGTTCCACCACCCCAAGTGCCACCAGTTCCACCACCCCAAGTGCCACCAGTTCCACCAGTTCCACCAGTTCCACCAGTTCCACCAGTTCCACCAGTTCCACCAGTTCCACCAGTTCCACCAGTTCCACCAGT
>CALPVV020000017.1 GCA_943327105.2 Nitrosovibrio sp. Nv4 | reverse complement strand
CACATTAACAAATACCTGATTTGTCTCATCGCAGATATTGAGCATGAGTGCTTTGGATTGATTGATTCCACGTAAAAATTTACGAAATTGAGGAATCATCAACTCAATTCCAAATGAGCTTAAATTCGTAATTCGACCGCTATAGGCTTCATTAGCAAGAATAAAAGCACCTGAAATCAGTCGTCCGCGGATGGTTCGCTGAGCTGTTTCGAATGGATTTTCAGTAGGGGCATCGCTGATTGATTTCCAGATTTGTGATTCGCTGTCGATCATCCAATGGTATTGGCGCAATTTCCCGGATTTTTTCAGTTCTTCCAATCGGTTGGAGTCGATTGGTCCGTCGATTTGTCCTGGTTGATAAAGATAGTATTGCATGTTTTTGCTCCTTGATTTCAGTTGCAGTGATTTTTAGTATCAGCCTTCAGGGCGCCAATCTCGTCTTCCCAGATTTCTGCACGTTCCAATTCAGAAGCTGAAAAGCTTCCCCAGTTCCATGCAACTGCGGTATCAAAATCTTTTTGAAGGTCGGTTTTCTTCTTTAATGATTTTTTCAATCCAAGCATGTCTTTGCTAGCTCCGTGGTAGATCTCTACTTCTATTAAATCGATGTTTTCCCTGATTTTCTTAAGGTGAGTGAGAAGTTCACGGTTTTTCTCATGTAGTTCATGATTGATTTTTGCAACGTGTTTGGATTGAGCAGCAGGTATGGTTGCGTCGTGTTTTTGAACTACCGAAAGAAGTGTTTTCGATGAGCGGTTGAATCGAATCAATGTGCGGATATCTTTTCTGATCTCCTGATATTTTTTTGCCAATGAAATCGAATCGTTTTTTCTGGATTTAACATCATAAAGCAACTTTGATATTTTAATCGTATTCTTGTTGGTTAAATCCGATTTCAAAGACTGTATTTTTGAAGGCATTCCAATAATTTTTCGATGATTTTCAATCAATCGATTAATCTGTTCCTGACGGGAAAGAAATACAGGATGTTTAACCCACTCGGTTCTGATTTTAGCTGGAACTGAAGACTGGTTTTTCAGACCGGATAAGATTTCATGATATGGTTCAGATCCCTTTTCTGAATGTACCAACCAATCAAAGGAATTACCGTAATCCTGAATGAAAAATTGAATCATACGGGATGCGTCTTGATAAGAACAGGTTTCATTCAGAGCCATTGCCGCAACCATCATGCTTTCCGGAGCAAAAGTATTTCTGAATATTCCGCTCCTGAGTTGAAGTGCGATTCCAACGGCTTCTTGATAATGCTCCAGGTGAAGGTATGCCCATGATAAGTCACTTAGTGCGTCAATTTTGAGATTAGAGCGTTTATCGATTTTTTGAAATTCAGCCACAGACTCATTCATTTTTTTTGAAGAATAAAGTTCTCGAGCACGAAGTAGATGAGTAAGGTCGCTCTGGTCGATTTTTGGTTTCAATCCCTGATTGATTTTATTGATGCAAATTCGTGAAGCATTTTTGATTACAGCCGTTTTTGCATGTTCAGAAGATGATTCAAAATACTCCTGTGCCAGTGAGTGAAGGCCCAACTCATAAAAGATCTTTCCAACCCAATACTCTGAAAAATCTGACTCGAATGTTCCGTTTGATAAAATGCGGCTCGTTTTTCTCAATTGAATAGAGTCGGAAAAAGCCATCCAGGGTGATTCTTGTTTCAAAAGGAACGCCTGATAGCGATTCATCCAGTTGCCATGTCGTTCATCCTTGAACTCCCACTTTTCATGATTTCCGCAGGCATCCATTACGGTGGCTGCCGTGGCAGAAATTGACTGAGTAAGGATGAAAAAAAATATAATGTATATCATAAAAACTCCATTTTTCATCGATTCAAACTCTTAAATAGAAACGGATAGGTAACTGCAACTTGTACGCCTCCTCGGGGTTCAGGAAATCTCCAATTTTTCAATTTTCCAATGAGACAGGTACCCACCTGAGCGTTATTCATTGTGTTTGCTGCCGTTTGTGCCACCGCTACAGATCCGCGGGACCCAATTTTAAAATCAACTAAAACTTTTCCGGCAATCGATGGGTCGTTTTGGATTGCAGACTCATAGCAGTATCTGATTTCGTTCATGTGGCTATGAATCACTTTTGCAACTTCTTCCTTAGTCAGGCCTTCGTCCACAATGGCATCTTTATAGTTCAGCCCGATTTCAAGTTGTCCTTGTCCCTGTCCTTTAATGCTGATTCCTTGACCTGTACCATAACCACCGGCATGAAGTGAGCCGATCATCTGACTTGCTTTTCCTTCTAATGAGGCGAGGCTGTTATTTCCTTGTTTGCTCATTTTCATGCTGAGGCTTTGGATTGATCTGCCTGTTGTCATAATTGAATATTTTGAAAGGCCACCCTGCAAAACGCTTTTTAAATTTCGTTGAACACTTTTAGACTGGAACGCCTTTGCAATGGATGCTCCCCCTTGACTGGAATGTGGATTCAACTCAGTTGGTTTTTTAAGGATTAATTTTGCAAATTTCTTTGGAATCAGCTGTTCATCCGGAGTGGTTTGATTATCTGTTAAATTGAGAAACATGAACAATAAACAAGCCAAAGTGGAAGCTGCCGCTATTTGCTTTATCCTGTTAATAAAGATCCGATCTTCCTGATTAACAGCTTTTTCGGGTATGGTAGCGAAAGGTGCGAGTTTGAGGGCTATGTCATTGCTTGCTGGTTCGGGGCGTATCATTTTCATGATTTTGAACGAATAGTCATTTTCCAATTTAATATGAACAATTTCGTTTCCGACAGGCAGACGTTCCATTTTGATTTTTGTTTTTTCAGTTGAGATTCTTGTCAAATCACGGATCATCATGGATCCTTGTTTAAGTTCTAGAATAAACTGATCCCGAATACAGATAGCCTGTCCTGATTTCCAAAGATAGTTCTTGTTTTGATGAATGATGCGAAAAGTTTCAGCGGTATTCATGGTGTGTCTCCATTCTTCATGTCCTTGAGAAGGGAACGATTTCGATCTGCAAAAGTAGATCGTTTACGATAAAGATGACGATTCTTTGATTCATTCAGTTCAGAAATCTGGTTGAAGCTATCCAGCGGTTTACGATTGATTCCTTCGACTAATTCATCTTCGAAATTGATCGATTTAGATCTTTTAAGATCTGCACTCAGTGCTTGTGAGCCGATTGAAGCAACCAGTATGAAAATAATAAGCTGTCTCATTTTGTAGTCCCCATTGCGAATTTATCTTTGATCAATTGAAAACCTTCAACTTTCGCTGAGTCATGCAAAAGAGTAATTAAAACTAATCCTCTGAGTGCATCTGATTGTTGATCATGCTTACGGATAGAAATCAGATAATGAAGCAAATCCGCTTCTTTTTTTTGTGTAGCTCGGGTCCATTCACTTCGCAATTCATCCGGAATATGTTTTAAGGTTTCCGGTTCTAGTAATGCATTCTCAATAATTGGATGAATGGCTTTTGAATTCAAACTGATTAGTTGTTCTATTCCCTTTGTGATTTCTTCCTGTTTGGTTTTAAACGGTCTGATTGCATCAGCACCGGCATTGATCTGATTTAACTCGCGGATTAAATCTTGAAAAACCAGTTGAAGCTCGTTCATTGTTTTAAATTTGATTTCAAACCAATCCAAATTCATCGCCTTACTGAATGCAAGATCGATTTCACGCAATAGCGTCATTCGTTTTTCAACGCTTTGCATGTCTGTACGAATCGGGGCAATTGATCTGGCGTCTTTTCTGAGTGACTCAATTGTTTCACCTAATCTTGCTTGCATCAGTGCCAAATAGCGGATTTGCAGATATGGATCAAGATATTCCCAGTTATTGGCAGTTCTTTGAAGCAATACCATGCGATCTTGATAAGGAAGTTTTTTTGAGTTATTCAAGCAGCTAAGAGCCCATAAAGAAGCCGTGTTTTTTTGGCTTTTTATGCTCGCCTTGAATCGTTTTTGATACTCGGTGTTGTTTTTTAATTTTTCCTTTATTGATGTTTCTAATATCATCGCAGCCCGATATTGATCCAAATACGAATCGGTTAATGCTGATTTGATTCGTGGTGAAACCATCATTTCAGAATATTTATTCAAGTTTTTGTGAAGCCAATGATACTGAAAAACAGTTTTGGTCATTTCAGAATCTTTCCAGCCTGTTAGCTCAAGATAAGTTTCCTGGTCATCAATCGACTGCCGTAGTTCTCCTTGTTTTCTGTGAATTTCAGCATTTAAAAGTGAAACTGTTTTTAGTGTTTCCTGATTCGAATGATTTGGTTTGATTGATTTAAGTATTGATTCTGCTTTTTTGAGTTTATTTTCCAAGATGGAGGCTTTTGCAATAATCAAGGTACATGGTTCTGCTATTTTAGTGATTTTAAGCCATGTGCCCGACTGGCAGGGTTCGATTAATTGATCAATTTTATTTGAAATCGAATAAGTATCAAAAGCGATAGAAGCCATGTTTTGTCTGATTTCGTCAGCTTCTGAACTGAAGGAAATTTTTACCATTTTTTCAATCGCACTGGAGCGATCAAGGTAGAGATACATCAATTTAAGGGCTTCCAATTGAAAAGCTTCTGTTTCATTGCTTTTGTCATTCAAGAGAGCCAGGGTGTCTGTAACCCATTTTTCGATGAGTAGTTTGTTCTCTTTTTTAATGGAAATAAGAGATTCACCAATTTTTTTGATTTCAAATTCTACTAAAGCAGGCTTTATTGATTTTAATTCCTGATATTGAGATGATATCAGTCGGCGCTTGATTTCATTCCTTTTCAGCTTTTCAGGCAATTTCTGATCTTCATTCAACAGTTTTTCATAGTATTGGTTAGCCAACGTATGATTTTTGATTGCGAATGCTGTTTCTGCCATTGAAAATATAAATTCTGCTCGTTCAGGGGTATTTGATCTAAGCTCTTTGCATAGCAATTGAGTGAGTGAATCTAATGGAATGATGAGTTTTTCGATTTCAGTTGATTTTTTGTTTTTCAATACCAATTCATGTAGCTCTGCTATTGATTGCTTGATGGTCCTGATGATCAACTCGCTTTGATTCAGTTTTTGTTCATTTTGAACGTTGATCGCTTCTTCTATGATCCCAGCTAACTTTCCGTATTCATGTCGTTCAAACCAAAATTGATTCAATAAAAGAGTGATTTGAAGCGTCTCAGGTAGCAGAATGTGTTTTCTTATTAATGATTCCTTCAGTGCTTCCAACGAATTTCCCAGTTGATATGCTTTTAGGAGTTTTGCTAGCTTTAAGAAGCTTATTCCATGACATGAATTGTTTTTGGCGCTTGAACGAATTGAACAGATTGCCTCGATGGTCTTATTTGCCTGATCAATCGTTCCTAATTCTGTTTTTTTGTTGATCGACTCAAATATGAATAACGCCAGATCTGTATAGGCACTTTCAACTTCATGTAGCTCTTTTCCATCATTCGGATAGAGGTGGATCTCCTTTTCAATGTCATTGATGGCCGCTTGATAATTACCAAGATTAAAATGACTCCATGCTGATTTTCGGTAACCGATGGTCAAGTAAGGGCTATCCTCTATTTTTTTAAGTATGTTCAGATGCATCAATGCTTCTTCATGATGATTGTCATCTTGTGCGAATGTGGCTAAATCAATTAAAGCCGTGTCGATTCTTGGAAAATCGGGATAGTTTTGTACTAAGTGAATGAAATCATTCCTTGCAGATGGTTTTTGATGAAGTTCTTTAAAAGCTTTAGCTCTTTTGAAGTAGGCCTCCGCTATTGTTACATTTCTTGGATGCTTGGTAATCAGTTGAGTAAGAGCATTGACTGCTTTAATTAATGAATTCTGATAGTGCTGTTTGCTAGTTCTAGTTGATTCACCTTCAGTATATTGAAAACTGATTCCTGATTTTTCAAGATAAAGGTCAGCCAACCGATTCAGGAATTCCCCTTCACGAAGGTCACCTGGGTGTGAAGAAATGAAAGTTTGTAATTTTTTTATTGATTGGTCTTGTGTCCTCATTGCGGCAAGTTCTTTTGATTTTAAAGACGACTCGATGGCTTCAGCTGGATCCGTTTTGAACAGTGTTAAGCATAGAATCATGAATAGCATAGGTACTCCTTATTCACTCTTGCATGACTGCAAAATTGATTTCTGAATATCCGTTTGCCGATAAGGATCTTAAAACGGTTTTGATGGTTTGATACGGTGTTTTTTCATCTGCGATGACAATTGCTCTTGCATCGTTTTTTACGCTTTCATTTGATTTCGAAATCAATTCTTGTTTCTTTCGCTCGATTTTCAATCTTTCATTCAATTGCTCATTGAAATGATCAAGAGTACCGATCGGGTCTTTTTCAACCATGACTTCTGTATTGGTGATTTCTATCTGAATTGCATTTTCAGTGATGGATTTAGTTAGAGCAGAAGAGGGTAGTCGGGTTGCATTTGCCGGTGTGATTTGCAGTACGTCCGAAGCAAGCCCTTTCAGTAAAAATACGAGCAATATCGTGAAAACATCGGCCATTGATGTGATTTGCAAGGACATTTCAGGGCTCGGTTTTGATTTTTTTCTTGAAAAGAGCTTTCTTATTTTCATTTTACTATTCCTCGAAATCGCCAACTACAGCAGCAATTTCCAATTTTTGTACCGCGCCCATTGCTGCTGCCAGTTCCTTATAGGTGGTTTGATCGACTGCGCTGATGATGACTTGATTGATGACCATTTTTTCAGTTTTCAGCTTTTCCAGTTCTTTCGTGATTTGTGAAAGATTTTCGATGTTTGTGTTTTCTACCCTGAATGATCCGTTTTTTTTGCCGTTCCAACTCAATTCTACCGAGTGATCTTTTTTAATCTTTAGTTTCGCTTCAATGTCCGGTTTGACGGCAGAAGCATCTGTACCCGGTCCAGGAGTATAAGCTTCAAAAAAACCGATACTGATGAAACTTGCTGAAGCCAGCATGAAAGTGATGAGTACGGTAAAGCAGTCAATGATGGGAGTAATATTCAACTCAACATCATTGTTTTCTGAATTCGGGTTATTCATGGTTTCCTCCATTCATTGAATAAAACTGCAGTGAATCATGTACGGTCATTCCACCTGCTTCGACTTCTGAAATCAGTCGATTTGCCTTATTGATAAAGAAACTGAAAATCACCATGCACGGAATGGCTACTGCAAGTCCAAGCATGGTTGCATTCATCGCCGTCGAAATTCCGTTTGCAAGTAGTGCTGCTTTTTGTTGGGGGTCGGCGTGTCCAACTGCTGAAAATGACTCAATCAGGCCGGCAATAGTGCCGAGTAACCCCAGTAGTGTTGCAACATTGGCGATCATTGCCAGGTAATTGGTTCTTTTTTGTATTTTTTCTGCATATTGGTTCCTGGTGAATTCAATTGTATTCATGACCAATTCTTCAGGTTGGTTGGCTCTTTCGAGTGCTGCTTTAACCACTTCTGCTGTTGGTTTGCCCTGGTATTGAAGACAAAGAGCAAGTGCATCATTTGTTTTTCCTTTTGTTACCAAAGCTTGAATCTGCTTCAGGAATCCTTCTGTGTTCTCGAGTGTGTAGGTCTTGAAAAGTGTTTGAAATCTTTCGAATATGATTACACCTGCAATTGCTCCACTCATTAATATTGGCGCTACATGAAAAAAATTATTTTTTAAAAATTCGATCAAACTCATAAAATCGTTCCTTTTGGGTTATCCTATTGTCTTTTGCAGGACCATTCCTGCATTCCTGTTTTGTTCCATTCGCGAATCACTGAAGAATCGAGAAGTTGTTCGTTCGCGCTGGCTACTTTTCTAAGCTCATTCACCTTTACTTCCAGGTTCCGATCTCCTAATCCAGCCATTTCTTCTTCATTCAAAAGTTCATCTACTTTGTTTTCCACTTTTACCTTGCATGCCTCTTTACAGCTGGTGGTGCCTAGGCAGTACGAAAGTTCTATTTTTGAATCAGGTCCTACAACAGATCCGATCCATACTTCATGGGCTGTTCCTTTTTTTCTGATTTTATGCATTACCGGTTTTTGATTTACTTTTACGCATACACTTTTCAGGTTTGCATCGTTTTCAGGAATCAAGAATGCATTCAGTTCATTTGTAAATTCTTCAATATCCCTTTTCTGATTTTGTTCAAGATGTTTGAATTCAACTTTGTAACAAGTATTTGCTTGTTTTTCGGTTCTATTCTCATTTGATTTTTCATCCTTGTTTATTTGTGTCTTTGTTTCACCTTCATCTTCAGCTACTATCTCTGAAACTGTTTCCGTGTTTTCTTTTGTGTTCTTTACCGTAATTGAATCTGGTCTTGTTTTTTTGATGAGGATTGCTGTTCCAATCAAGACCATTATTACTATTGTGATTAAAAGTGTTTTATTGTTTTTCATTGTTTAATCCTCAATTAGTTTTGGATCAGATGGCGATATTCGATTTCAAGAGAATCACCCGGTTGACAAGTGTCGAGAATGGATTGATTCAAAATCACCCCATCCGGCATCAATACTGTAAAATCAGTTCCATATACCAGTTGAATGCGTGATTGATCTGCTCTAACCAGTACAACTGAAAGGTCTTGTATTGATTGCGGCACTTGTGGCTCAATGATCGCATGGCTTAAATGGAAGGCAGACGCACGGTTTACCAGATTCGTTGCAATCGATTGATAAAGATCAGTAAAGCTTCTGCTGTTTCCTCCAATGTCTGTTTTCGCTGATTCACGTCCAATCATGCTTCCCAAGAGGTCAAGGTTTTTTGCAAGTCCTGGAATGGTGTCGGGGCCCTTGGTGATTTCAAGAAAACTGGATACCGAGTAGGTGAGAGGATGTGTGGGTTGAATTGCTGAAAAATATTCATCAAGGTACTCTTTGATCCCTTTTCTTGGGTCAATCATTGAAATTGGTGAGTTGTAAATTGGAGCGTTTCTGGTAACTGGAAGATCATTACGAAATTCATCTCTTTGTGGGTCTCGATAAAACCAGTTGTTCTCATCCGTGAGAATCGAAATATTCACTACCGAGTCTGTTCTAAAAAATCGGCGAGTTACTCCCTGGTTTAGTTGGTTTTCATTCCATTGATCCAAATCATGAAGATAGGTGACTAGTGATTTCCCAATGAGTTCGGTTCCGCTTCCACGAGTGCCCACATTGACTTTGGTTTTAAATTCTCGAATGATCTGGTCAATGTATGCATTTTTGAGGGCTGGGGAGAGTGAACTCCATGCTCCTGGATTGGTGCAGGGTACGGTTCTTTCGCGAGCATAGTTGCTTCCATTGTTTCTGCCCAGATAGCGATCGCTAGTGATGATTGAAATGCAAATGTCCAAGTCGTCACGTCGAAAAAAACTGTTTGCAAACGCTTCAAATCCCGCGGCTAGTTTTGCCTGGTTGTCGGCCATGCTGCCCGAGTTATCGACAACGAAAAGGAAATCAATTTTTTTAACGGGGTTATTTGAAATGGTGAATCTTTCTGTCAAACGGGTAGTTTGTATCCCATTTTGAAATGTAAGATTTTTACATTCTTCTAAAGACCCAGAGGGGACGAGTGCAATGCCTCGATCGCAGCCGGTTTGATTTGCAGGAACCAACAAAGCGGTTTCAATGTTGCAGCAAAGACCAGAATGGTTTGTGCCTTGATTTAAATTTTGATTGGAGTTGCTGCCAGGCATTGCTGCAGAAGCTGAACCGTTTTGAGTTCCATCTGCCGATTCGGTATCGTCGATTCGATAGTCAAAAAATGTTTTGTTCTCACCGGTAAGACAACCGCTCAAAACAAAGCTTAGTGCCAAAGGCGAAATTAGGGGCAATATTGCGATCTTCCTTGAGTTCATAAATCCTCCTCGAGATTCTTTCTGAATCGAGTTCTTCAAGTTATTAACTGACCGTTATGGTCAATTAATTACAGTTTAAGGATTTTAGAGCGACCGTCAATAAATCTATTCTGCAGAGATTCTTTAGTGAGATTCTATAAAGATTCTTTATTTCGACTTGCAAGGCGTTGAAATTGCCAGATTTTCAGGTGTCTCACCGTTCGTGAAATGCCTTCAAGTACCGAAATAATAAAGCCTTCTTTGCCATCTCGGTAAGAACGGTAGTAGAGGTAGTTTTTGTAAAACATCGCAGGGAAGGAGAGCAAAATTCTCACAAAATTGGTTCTCAATCCCGTTTCGTAATCATTTTTTGCCTGAAGGGAAGTGTATAGGTTCAACTTATTTAGAAAACGTTCGATATTCAGGTCTTCAACATGAATGATTGGCTCATGGATTTCTCTTGTTTCTCCATTTCCAAACAACCCTTCGTGAACATCGCCTTTGAATTGAAGAGCCCCTTTTTGAAAAAGGCGCACGTGATAGGAAGGATTCCAGATCCCATAATGAATCGGTTTACCCAGGAAGAATTCCTGGCGTCGAATTTTATAATTGATCGGCTGTTGAGAGTTTTGGTGGTTGAGCAGTGTGTTTTGGATTTTAGTAGCCAGTTCCCCAGAGCAAGATTCATCACCATCGAGAAAAAAAATCCATTGAGAAGAAGATTGTTTCATCGCAAAATTGCGTTGTTCAGAAAACCCCAACCAGGTTTGTTGGAAAAAACGAATTTTTGAGGCCCAGGGAGCAGTCGCATCTTGGCAAATTTTCTGGGTGTCATCGGTGCTGTAAGAATCAACAACAACGATCTCGTCACACCAAACCAGTGAGTTCAAGGCGCGTTCAATGTATGCCGCTTCATTCTTGATGATCAATACGGCGCTCACGGTCTCACGACTGAATTCGGTGGTTGACTGCATTCGCTGATCCTATCTTATGTTATTTTTGCGATCTAGGTCTTTTTCCCGGTTGATTCCGGTTTTTTCAGGTTCCTGACGATGAAACGTGCCGAATGAACATGCTCAAGCAGGTCGGTTTCAATGGGAAGGATTTCACCCGTCATCATGGCGGCGAGAATCTCGGCGCCATAAGATGAAAAGGTCATTCCTCTTGAGCCCATGCCCGTGAAAATCCATTCGCCTTCTTTCGCTCTGAGAGGGGTATCGCCTTCTTCAAGTCCGCTTCTAAGCATCAGTGAAAAATCATTTTTTAATTGAGATGGGTCACAGAGTGGTCCAATTAACGGTAATTTATCAGGAGTGGAAAGTCGGTAGCCGACTCGAACTGATACAACATCGTTGATCGTCAGTGATGAAAAGGCCGGGTGACGTTGGCGTGCTTCTTCGAGTAGGGTATTGGTATCGATGTTTTCTTGGTTATCATCGATGGTTTTTGCCTGATAGGTTGCACCGATACAATGAGTATCGCTGCCTGAGATTTCAGGAACCATGGGCGAAGTGTACCCTGAGTCGACCAGACATTCTTCGACCTTTTTTGATTCTGCAGTTGGCCTTACGTAGATCACCTGACCCCGTATCGGACGAAGTGGAATCTGCTCGAGTAATTCATGTTCAAGATGACGGTCCAGAACCAGGGAAGCACCGGTTGCGTAAACGACATGAGCGCAAGTGGTGATTTCTTTTTCATTTACATCGCAAATGCTGAAGCCCGTTTTGGTTTGAACGACTGATTTTACTTTTGATCGAATGATGTTGATGTTCGGGTGATTGGCTCGATCTTCACAGAGTTTTTTCGGGTTCAGTACTCCACACTCCGGAAAGCTCAATCCTTCACTGCTGAAATGATAAAATGAAGAAGGGTATTCTGAAGTGTTCATGGCCTCTTCAAAATCTTCTCTTTCGCGAAGGGCATCAAGCCTCAGCAAGCCTTTTCGATAGACCACTGATCGATGTTCGAGTTCTCGTAAAAAATGGGTCAATGAAAGCTGGGAGAAACGACTGATCGGGTTCGGTTTTTTACTGAGTTGGGCATTGAACATGCCGTATGCATTTCCAGAAGCATGTGAGGCAATGCCATCTTGATCCAGCAATTGAATCTGATAACCGCGTTCAGCAAGCGCCCTTGAAATGGATGTGCCTGAAAAACCGCCACCAATCACCGAGATTCGATCGACTTCTTTCAAAGTCTTGAGGTGATTGGATGAAAACCATGGCTTTTTGAGCTTGTTTTTTTCCATTGAAGATTCTGGAAACTCAACTTGAATGCATTCCCTTTTGAATCCGAATCCGGGCCTTTTTGTTACCTTAAAACCCAAACTCTCTAAACCTCGCCTGACCCATCCGGCCGAGGTGAAGCTTGATGCCCTTGCATGGGGTGCCGAGAGTGGAAGTAGTTCACGAAAGAGAGAGTCTTGAAAGGCATCAGGGTTTCGATTCGGTGCAAAGCCATCCCAGTACCAGAATTCAATTTTTTGCTCGTCAGTCAAAGCCAGCTTGGTAAGCATCTCGCTTGCTTCACCCAGCATCAAAACCATTTTGACTCGACCCTTGGCAAAAGTGAGTGAGTGCATTCCCGGAACCAGCACCGGGTATTGATCAAGTAGTTCACTTGATACTGAAGAAAGTTCATCCCAGCCCGAATAGAGTCTTCTCAGATCTTCAAGTCTGACCGGATGTTTTTCTACGGTGACATACGTTAAGTGTTGTTCCGGAGTCGAGTGTTTTAGAAAATGCTGATAGGTCAGTAAAAAGTTCAGTCCGACTCCGAATCCGATTTCTCCGACTCGAAAATGTTTTTTTGTTTTTTGGTTTTTGAGTGCATCAGCAAACCCTGAGCCCTCGATGTAGACGTAGTTGGATTCAGCAATTCCAGTTCCATGCGTATAGTAAACATCACCAAACAAGGGCGAGTAGGGAGTGGTTCCATCCTTGAACTCGATCGTTATAGGTTCAATTCGCCTTGCAGACATGATTATTGGCAGATACGGGCGTTCGTCGCATCCGGATCTTCAGAGCTGGTCGGGTCGTTCGGATTTGGTCTGGTGTTTTCCGGTGTGGCCAACTGACAGACAATGTTGAAAACACCGAGGCGGTCAGCTGAATAGTTTTGCATCGTATAAGATGCTAGCCACCAGCCGAGTTTACCGATCCCGCTTCCACTGTTCAAGGCAGGCATGGAACGGTATTTTACGATGTAAGTGAAAATTCCTTTTAACACGTAGTCTTTGTTTGAAATTTTCGCCTTCTTATAAATTAGGTTTTTGAAGACTGGATACGCTTTTCCAAGCTCGCTTTTGGAAAGGACTTCCGAGCTGTCAGCGTCGAATCGGGTGAAAAGAGATTCGGTGTAATGAAGGACTGCCGCAGTTGAGCCAAAATCGTATTTTCCTACCCAGTCATTGGATGCGTCTGACTCACCATAACCGTTACGTCTGGAGCCGTGTTCAAGCCAGATCGCAGCCTTCGCTTTTTGCTCAGGCGTGAGTGTTGCCCAATATGCATTCACTCTTGGGAAGTAGGTAAGCCAGTAAGAAAGGTTTTTATAAAACTCATTGCGGAAGCATTGAACGGGAATCCACGTCCAGCCCATCAAATCTTGACCGAGGTTCTGATCACAACGAGGTGTGATTTCGTTGCGCATCTTCGTGGTCAGATTGCCGGCAGACATCACCATGATGGCATAATGAATGATCTCAGGAATCGTGGCCTTGCTGTTGCCATCGCTGATCGGAGTGAAGATGTCGATGTCTTGAAAGCGTTTAGCGTAAAAACGAGGAACCGTTGCATCAACCCAGGTCAGGGAATTCAAAATCGCCTTATAAGCCGGTTCATCCAGGATTCCCCTGAAATCATCTTCAGTGAAAAATCCATCGCCACTACCGTAGGTACGGTGAAGATGATTCAAGAATCGATTCAAGGTAACGACAATGACACTCTGGATTCGCGAATAACCGATACCATTTTGAAACATCATTGAATTCGAATCGCGAAAAAACATCGGTTTATAAGTCAGGATCGTGTTTTTCAGTTCGGTGAATCTCGTTTTTTCAGGACCATTGAGTGAATTCTCGTATTGGTTCAAAGAGATTTTATAAACTGAATCTTGAACTTCAAGGGTATCCAGGCCCGTACTTTCATAAAAACGATCAATCATGCCAAGATCTTGAACGATGTTTTCAAGTAGCGTAAAGATGGTATTAACCACATTTGCATCTACACCCGTTTGTGACTTTGACATTAAAAGCTTGCGCACCAGCGGGCGGATCATGTCTTTTATTTCCCGTTTCGGAATGCCATTCAAAATATCGTCAGGAATTTCGTCGATCAAGCGGTCGAAAATCGGAAATGGTGTATTGCCATTGTGTTGGGTGAGCGATTCGATGATCAGAGGTTTGGTCTCTAGAACGAGTTTCCATACGAATTCCCGGTATTGATAGTCATTGAGAACTCGATCCATGGTGCTCTGATTTTGAAAATTTTTAGTCGTAGTTGATGTTTTGAGTGAAAGTGCCAAGCCACTCAGGGTCAAGGCAGAACGGAAGAATTGAGGCCAGTCAGTTCGTTCAATCGCATCTTTGCGGGTGTTGAACATCATCCATTTGGCAAGAAACAGTTTACGGTCAAGACCATCAATCAGTTTAAGGTCAAGGGTCTGCGCGAGCTGTTCGAATAAAATGCTCACTGCTTCTTCGCTAAGGTCGCCAACCGGGAGTGTTTTTACAAAATCACCCAATTGCTCGCCCGCGCGCTTGAATGCTGCATTCATTTCCAGAAGGTCATCGTAAGAAGAACTCGATTTTGTTCTGGTTTGCAGGTAAGGGATCAGGTCAGACGTGATCCCTTCCAGGCGACTAAGTGAGCTTTTCATCAACTCAATCTGTTCTTTGGTGAAACTATTCGAATTACCACCAAATAATGCTCTTTTTAGATTGAATGCACCAAGCATCAGTTCGCGCTGAACCGGTCGATTGGTGATCAGGAACCGAGTGATGAGGGTATGCATGTCACCCTGGCTGTAAGAATCTTGATTGCTTCCACGAACATAATCAGTGAAAAATCCGAGGGATTGGTTGATGCAATCGAATGCGCTTTTCCATTCCTGCTGACTGATTTCTCCGGAAACATAACGACCAACCAGGTCTTTTGAATTATCGAGACAGCCGGTGCCGCCGACGGTGCTTCCTTCAGTGGGTTTGTTTTTTTCACCCAGCAGTCCGCAACCAGATAGCGCAATTGTAGAAATTACTAGTAATGACTTAAAACGCATACTTCAGCCATCCCCGAAGACGATCGTCTCCGTAATATTGTCCGACACCGCCTTGAGCCGTTTTCGCGACGATGATATCGGTGCCCGCGCCAATCGTTACTGGTAGATGATGGAGGCGGTGTTGAACATCAACCGAAATCAAGTGGTTCTGATCAATCAAATCTTGATACCAGGAAAGATTACTTTGGGTGTAGTCATTGAACTTCCAGTTGCCACCGACTTTGAATGCCTGCTTCATTGGAAAGCGGGTGGGTAGATTCACTTTTACATCAGTCAATGTTCCAGAGCTTTTGAATGCCTGTTCATGAATAAAAAGTGCGGAACCGTCAAACCAGAAATTTGAAGTCAGTTGAATCTTGGTTCCACCTGAAAATACCGAAGTCGGTGTGATGATCGGATTCAGCCAGTTCGATTGGTTTTCAAAGCGGAATGGTTGTTCATAGCTTGCAGAAATCCAGGCGTTCCAATCCTGATCCGGGCTATCAAAACCGATTTCGGCAGTGTTGATGTTTCTCATCGGAAACTGTGGACGAATATTCACTTGCAGTTGTCCGGTCGTTGCAGTGTCGAGATAGGGTTCTGCGGCCATTTGAACCATGTGAATCGGAAGCACGCCTGAATTCAAGCTGAACCACATTCCATTATCAAAATCATATCGCGCACGAAGCGCAAAATTCGGGCGAAGTAGTAACTCTTGCATCGAAGGCATGATCAAGGAATATTCAATTGTTGTCGGTGAGCCTAGAACATTCAATTGGGTTGGAAGCGGTTTCCAAAATGGGTTGGGTGAAACGATATTCTTATCTTTTTGTTCTACAGGCGTTCCCCGTTCAGGAATTGCAATCGGGGAGCCATAAGCAAGAAACTTGAAACGTGTAGTCTGGTAGTCGTAGAAAAAACCGGTCATGCCGATTGATTCAGGGTGAATTTGGTCCCAAGTGAATCGTGGTGACCAAAGGCTCATCATCGTCCATTGTTCATCGAGTTTCGACCACTCATAATATTTACGACCAACCGAAACATGATGGTTGCCCAAAAGCCCGTCACTATTCGTTAGATAAGCTTCGTGTGATTCAGCAACTGCTTGCGGATTACTGGTCGCAAAACTATTGGCAAGAAGATCGCCTTTGCCTTTCACGAGTTTGTGTTTGAAGTCTCCGTGAATGCTTGCACTGAAAGTAGTCGCAGCGGTTCCGCGTGAATTTGAACGATAAAGAAAACTGGAAGAATCAATTCCGATATTTCCCATTGGTGCCGTTTCTTTTTCAGAAAACGTTTCAGTGGAAATAGATGCGTAAGCAACCGGAGTTATTCCGGATGCGAAGAGAGAACTGATTAATGCAATTCTTGCTGTTTTGGCGAATTTAGCCACCATTGAATCATTTTTTCGTGTTTTTCAGCAGAATACAAGTAATCAAGTTGTTGGCGGGCCGGCAAAAACTGCCTGACCTAGCTGTAAAATATGCTTAATAAAGGCCTATAAAAGAGCACTTTATCAAGCCTTCTTGCAATCATTGCAGAATTAGTTTTGAGTGATTGCGTCAAAATCCCAGTCCGTAGCGGTTATTTGCTCGAATTGAAGAACTTCTTTTGTGATTGGGTGTTCAAATTCCAGAAAACTGGAATGCAGAGCTGGTCGTGAAAAAAGCTTCATGCCCTTGGGTGTCCCGTACTTTGGGTCGCCAATGAGTGCGTGTTTCATGGTTGCTGATTGAACTCTGATCTGGTGAGAGCGCCCGGTTTCCAGTTCAAATTCAACCAAGGTTACGGGTTCACCGTGAGTCAGAAAATTGGCGATCGATTTAACAGAAAGCGCGGCCGATTTTGCGCCCGAAGTGCCTTCTTTGACCGCGCGAACTTCATTTGTTTTTTCGTTTTTCAGTAACCAATGCTTCCAAGTCGCGTTACCTGTGAAGGTACCTTCTAAAACCGCCCGATATTTTCTGATCAATCGACCGTCTTGGAGTTGTGAAGTAAGTCGTTCCGCACTTTTGCTTCGTTTGGCTACGACCATGAGTCCGCTGGTATTGCGATCGAGCCGGTGAACCAGGCCAACGTAGTGGCGACCAAAATGGGTTCGCAACAGCTCAACCAGTGAATCTTCACCACTGATGTCGGCTTGTGAAAGTACACCTGGAGCTTTTGAAAGAACGATCAAGTGCTGATCTTCAAACAAAACCTCAAATGGCTTCATTAAATCTTGGTCAACCAGTCAGCAGGAAACTTCTCAGCGAGTTCACCGCGTACAAGTTTTTTGTAATCTTGTTGAATGTCCATGGTGATTGGACCCGGTTTGCCGGCATTCGCACCACGACCCATTTTGCGACCATCAACAGAAGATACTGGAGTGATTTCAGCAGCAGTTCCGGTGAGGAATGCTTCATCACAACACCAGAGTTCATCGCGGGTGAAACGGGTTTCGACCAGTTTATAGCCTTTTTTCTCAATCATTTGCATCACGGTGTTACGGGTGATGCCGTTCAAGATTGAAGTGAGTTCAGTAGTTTTGATCACGCCGTCTTTAACGATGAAAAGGTTTTCACCGGTTCCTTCAGTGAGGAACCCTTCCGGATCAAGCATGAGGGCTTCA
This sequence comes from Nitrosovibrio sp. Nv4, assembly GCA_943327105.2. Classification (GTDB taxonomy): domain Bacteria; phylum Bdellovibrionota; class UBA1018; order UBA1018; family CAIMNF01; genus CAIMNF01. The sequence continues at coordinate 16,753 of CALPVV020000017.1, read as the reverse complement.
TCGTAACCGTTTTTGATCGCTTCGCTTTTTGCAATCACGCCAGTCACGTATTGGCCTGAAATTTTTCCTTTGGTCATCACGCTGTTGACGTGTGGACGAATGAGGGAAGAGATCACGAGTTTTGCACCTTCGTTGATTCCTTTGTCACCAAGGTAGCTGCCCCATTCCCAAACGAGAATAGCGATTTCTACTTTTGGATTGATACCGGGAAATACGCCAAGTGGGCCATCGCCTAAGTAAGCGATCGGACGAACATAGCATTCTTCAAAATTGTTGGCTTTGCAGGCGTCAATGGCGCCTTGAACGAGTTGATCGGTGGTGAAGGGCATTTCAAAGCCCATGATTTTCACGGAGTCTTCAAGGCGTTCCATGTGTTCACGCAGACGAAAAATCGCTCCGCCGCCTTTAGTTTGTTTATAAGCGCGGATTCCTTCGAATGCGCCGGTTCCGTAGTGAATGACGTGTGAGAACAGGCTGATTTTCGCCTCTTCTACTGATACGATATTACCGTTTGACCAAACTTTTGTGCCACGTGCCATAATTTTCTCCGTCCGGCTAGAATACACTTTTGAGGTTTAAAGTTCTTGTCATCATTTCTGATAAACTGTCATAAGTTTTTCTTTTAACAGTACCCGATCTCTTTCCAATTGGAATAGAGCTTCGGGTTTTAGTCCTTTAAACCAAGTTCTCTGTTGTTTGGCGAGTTGGCGATGAGAAAGCACGATCTCTTCAACAAGGCCTTCCATGCCAGGTTTTTTGATTCGCCCTTCAGGAAAAGTGCCATCGAGATGGTCGATCACTTGCCGATAGCCGACAGCAGTGAGTGTTTTAGAGTCAGGGTAGCTGAGTCGTAGTTGTTTGGTTTCTTCAATCCACCCTTGTTCAAGCATCTTGGCGACTCGCTCACGAATGCGGCTTTCGAGTTCGACCTTGTCCCGATCAATCACCCAGAGTTGAAAGCGAGGATCGGGTTCGCTTGGCATTTCTTTTTCAAGTTGGGTCGGCGTTTTTCCACTTCCTGTTTCAATGATCTCGAGCGCGCGAATCATTCGATAACGATCATTTGCACCGATTTTTTGCGCATGAAGGGGGTCGAGCTTCACCAGTTTTTCAAAAAGGGTCGGCGTATCGACTTGAGCCATTTCTTCACGGAATTTTTCATCGGTCGCAGGCGCTTCCCATAGGCCTAGTCTCAGTGCCTTCAGATAAAAGCCGCTGCCGCCCACGATGATCGCACGATTTCCACGAGCATGGATCTCACTCAGTTTTTGTTCGCAGTCTTTCAAGAATTTCCCAGCGTGATAATTTTCATTTGGGTGAGCGACATCGATCAAGTGGTGGGGAACGAGTTTCAATTCTTCAGGCGTCGGCTTTGCAGAACCGATGTTGAATTCCTGATAGAAGCAAACGCTGTCGGCGTTGATGATTTCCAGTTGGGGTGCTGGTGTGCCCAGCGCGCGCAATTCCATCGCCGCCTCGATCGCGAGTGCGGTTTTCCCTGAGGCGGTCGGGCCAGTGAGAATGATGGTGGTGGGGGACATAAGTTCAATATAACCGAAATGCAGCGTTTATAAATGCAATTGAAGTTGGTTTTGAACGGATATATTGGATCAATAGATTTGTGTCCTTAGTATTGTTCCTCTAAAATTGTGGCCCCCTGCTGGTTCACGAAACACTGTTTGGGTTGATCTACAATTTTACCTTTGAAGATTGTTCGCGCATGAGAAAGCATGCTGAAATAAAACCAAAAATCTTGAGAGCATTTCGAGTGTGTTCTAATTGGTCCCATTGAGCTGGACACTCATTTAATTGGTTACTGCCCCTGCATCAGGTGATTATGTTTGATCTCTTCGTGTACGTCATGCAGCGATAGCCCCGAACACCAATCATTAATTCCTAATATAAACATATTCTTAATGGGTTTAAAAAAAGGGTTGAATTTAGGATGGTCTGTGAGATACTTGACAAACTAGATCAAGTTTAACCAAGGGGGAATTTATGTTAAAAATATACATTACATTCATGTTTATCGTTTTAGGGTCACCATCTGCTTTTGCAGAGCAAGGTACGACATACACTAGCCCTAGGGGGGCCCTCATGTGTCAGCTCGCGAGTGGAGGTGCGATTCAGTGTGGCTATAGTGGCGATGGTGTTAAAAGTGTAGAATGCGGGAATAATGGGAAATGTACCGTCACGTACGCCAGAATGTTTCAAGATAGTCGCCCCGGCCCGTTAGGAAAACCGGATCAAATTGGAGATAAATTTAAATATAATTGGGGAAACAAAAGCTTAGATAAGTTTAAACAAAATTCAAATAAAAACGTGCAATAGTAATAATTGATTTTATTGTTAATGTTAACCTGTTGACCTGATTTCCGATCAAGGAATACTCATACAGGTTTATTCAGATATCGCTGGTCGTGGTGCATGATGGTGATAAAGTCTCTGGAAGAAATTCTCAAAGAATTACTCACACAGGTCGTTTATGACCAGCACTTCGGCCAGCGTATCTTAAAGTTCTGAATCGCGGATCATCATGTTTCCGGCAATGGCCTCGCAGGCTTAGGGCTGCATTAAAATAGAAAACTTTTTTCTAATCCATTGAGTTCAGGTCGGGCCTCGGAACGCCCTGTATTGTCAATGGTATAAAAGGAACGGTTGAACGGGGTGGTCTAAAGTTAGCACCCGTAAGAAACATTTCTAGATCCCGTTAAGGCTCATATCTTCCGATTGAACCACTCTTCGATTTTCAGTTTCGAGATCTTGATGAAGGTCACACGGCCGTGCGGGCAGTTGCCTGGGTGCTGACATTGCATGAGCTTGCGAGTGAGATCAATCGCGCTCCATTCATTCATATGATCGCCGGCCTTGAATGAAGAACGGCACGCTTCCATCGCGACTTTTTCAAACAGGGTTTCATCCCACACTGGGTGGTTCATTTCAATGCCCGAGACATCGCTATCTTGCAGGCGTTCGAGCAGATTCTTCAAACGCGGGGTCAGTTGGCTCATGCCCCATACCGCGGGGATCGATCGAAAAAGCACGCTTTCTTCGCTGAAAGCTTCGCAATCAAAGCCCAGTGATTTCAACAACGGCAGTTTTTCTTTCATCTGGAACAGCTTTTCAGCGTCCATGCGAATCACTTCAGGCACGAGTAAGGTTTGTTCTTCCACGCCTTCTTTTTTCAACACGCGTGACTTCAGTTGTTCATAACGAATGCGCTCATGAGCCGCATGCTGATCAATCAGCAGCATTTCTTCGTTTTGTTCGAACACGATATAAGTCGAAAACCAAATGCCCTTGTATAGACCGAATGGAGTGGTGTCGAAAGTGAAGTGATTGTTGGCTTCATCACTGGTACTGGTATCACTTGTTGACGATGTGTTTTCATGGGTCGCATGAGAATGCGAGTGCTCAAACCGGGATGCGCCAAAAAAGCTTTCTTGGCTGGTCGGTGCGCCCAACTGAAATTGCACAGGCTTGATATATTGCTGTTGTTCAAAATGAGGGTACGAGCCCTTTGAATAGATCGGGTTCAGTACCTGCGACAGCTCTTCTGCTGAAGGTGTTGAATCAGCAAGCAGCTTCTCAATCGCTGCATGGCAAAGGGCGAAGATTTTTTTTGAATCTAAAAAGCGAATTTCAGTTTTCGTTGGGTGTGCGTTGACGTCGATTTCATCAGCAGGAATATCGAGTTTCACCACCATTGACGGAAAGTGCCCCGGCAAGAAAGATTGACGGAGCGGGTTCAATACCGCTTGCTGAACAATGCGGTCGCGAAGTGCACGACCATTTACGATTTGATAAATCGAACGTGTGTGAGGTTGACTGAGTCCTTTTAGCCAGATCACTTCAACACTCCATGCACCGTCTAGTTTCGCATGAAGCACTTGAAAGGGGTTGTTGTCTGAGAGCATTCTTTCTGCTCTTTTTTCCAGTGTCTCAGATGGCAATGAAATGATTTTACGTTCATCACTGGTCAATGTGAAGGCGACTTCAGGATGAGTAAGTGCAATGCGTTCAATAATTTCACGAACGGCGCTGGTTTCGGCTCCGGCTGATTTCAAAAATTTCAAGCGAGCGGGAATTTGCGAAAAGAGCGAAGTTACCGTGATGCGTGTTCCGTGATTGCTACCGACAAAATTGTAATTCGGAACTCGACGAGCTTCTGCTTTCTTGGGCGCGGTGTGTTCGGCAACGACTTCATAAGTACCGCCGTCGTTGTTTTCAGGTGAACTGCTTTTCGTCGTAATTTTCAAGCAGGCAACTGCCGCAATACTGGGCAATGCTTCTCCACGAAATCCAAGTGAAACTAAATTCGAGAGATCTTCAAAAGAAGTGATTTTGCTGGTGGCGTGTCGGCAAACGCTGAGTTCGAGGTCTGCTACACTCATGCCCGAACCATTATCAATCACTTCGATCAGTTCACAACCGCCTTTTTGAAGTCGAACCTCAATCTGCGTCGCTCCCGCATCGATTGAATTCTCAACAAGTTCTTTCACCACACTCGCTGGGCGTTCAATGACTTCACCTGCTGCAATGCGCTCGGCAACGAGAGGTGGAAGGATTTGTACTTTTTTAGGTGTGTTGATAGCGGTAGTGGTTGGCGTTTCCATTGTGTAATTCTTTCACCCTGTTGTAATCGAGCAAGAGAGGATAGAAAAGTGGAAAACTGACTATTTTTGGTACTTCTTCTGATGGTTAGTTAAGAGTGGGGGCGTAGTCTGATTCCGTGTTTCAGTGCATGATATTATTCAGTTTTTTTAAAAAACGGTCATGAGGTCGGTTTGATATTGTTATGGCACAAGTAGTGCTTCTGGCATGCATGCGTTTGCTTGATTATTACGGTCTAAATGTGATCTAGCGCATATAATAACAATCAAAATGATGAGACGTTAATATTTAGGAGAAATTTAAGATGATCAATGGAGCTCAATTACACCTTGCAGTCAATCACATGCCCGTCGTGGGAGTATTGTTCGGATTCCTCATTCTATTTGTCGGGATGTTGATGAAGAACAGTTCGGTGAAGAAAACCGGGCTAGCGGTACTTGTATTTGCCTCTGTTATGGTTGCACCGGCATATTTGAGCGGTGAACCCGCTGAAGACATGGTTGAGCACAAGCCTGGGGTAACCAAGGCTTTGATTCATGAGCATGAAGAATCAGCGGAAATTAGTCTTGTTTTTACGGCCATTACTGGCGGTGTCGCTGCGTTGGCACTCGCACTCGGAAAAATGAAGCGCGACCAACTTGCTGGCAAGACTTCGGTTGCCGCTTTTGCTCTTTCAGCGGTGACATTTGCCTTACTTGCCAATACCGCACATTTGGGTGGTTTGATTCGTCACGATGAATTGCGTACGAACGCATCTGTGACTAATGAAGCCGGTGAAAAAAATCACGACGGTGATGATGATTAGTGGTTGGGGATTTTTTAGGCTACAGTCACGCGGTTACGGCCGCTTTCTTTCGAAGTGTAAAGTGCCTTGTCTGATGATTTGATCAGTTCGTTCGCTGATTCTGTATCGCTTTTTAGTTCTGATACACCAAGTGAAGTGGTGACCGGAATGCGTTTACCTTCATAATTGAATTCATGAAGGTGGACTTTTCCACGAATTTCTTCGGCGATCTTTGCAGCTTCTGAAGAGGTTACCCCTGGCATGAGTAGGCAGAATTCTTCTCCGCCGTAGCGTGCGAAAATATCTTTTTGTTTATAAAGACCTGAATTACGAACCAGAGAGGTGAACTCTTTCAAGACAAAGTCACCGGCATCATGGCCGTAAGTATCGTTGACCTTCTTGAAGTGATCGAGATCGAAAAAAATCAGGGTCAACGGGCTTGAAAGTGCACGAGCGCGTTTCACTTCAGCCTCAATGGCCTCTAGAAAATAACCTTTATTAAAGCACTTGGTCATCGGGTCGGTGTTTGCAGCCTGGTTGAGATTTCCGTAATAAACAATTTCGATATGCCCGGCTGGCAAGAATTTCAGAATAGTGTTCCCGAGTTTGATCATGTCCTCTTTTGCGAGAACTCTCGGAGAATTCGCTTCAAGCTTGGATCCGTTAATCACTGTTCCATTGGATGATTTCAAGTCTTCAATGCTAACCGTTCCGTCTTTGCGTGTGACTTTGGCGTGTTTGCGGGAAATCAATTGGTCTGAAATTGAAATCTCTGCGGAAGGGTCGCGCCCGATAGTCATTTCATCCTTATCGAGGAAGAAGCGGTGACTGGTCGGGTTTCCACGAATGATCACAAAACAATCAGGCGACTCTTTCGCTTTTTGAATTTCACGATTGATCGTTTCCTGATCAATCCCAATCATTGCTGTTTTGTCTGAATTATCACTCGCCATATTTAAAATTGTAAAATAAACCGTTGGTATTTAAAAGGATCGAGTGGGTAATTCTCTGCAGTCAAATATTTGATGATGAAGATGTTAGGCTCATTACACTGGAGAGTTCAACGAATGCCTGAACTTTTGGGAGTCCGAAGTTTACGCCACTTTTATGCCACTGATAGAAAATTAAAAGACTAATTTCGGCCCAACCGCAACCGGTGAACCTCATCAGCTGACTGATCTTTGCTGGCTGCCTTGAGTTCTTTTTGTTTAATCAGGTTTTCACGAATGTAAACCTTGCCTTCTTCCACTCCGGGTTGGTCGAACGGGTTTTCTCCGATGACTTCACCCATGTAAGAAGTGAGTATACAGAAAAAGAAGAACAATGAACCCATGGCTTCTTCGTTCAATTCATCAATCTGAAGTTGAAATGCGGGTCTTTTTTGGTTGAACATCACTTTTTGAATGGCACGGAATTCAGTATCGAGAAGTGTTCCGAGATCTTGTTTTTCAAGAAGATCGAATGTTTTTGATTTGAAACCGATGCTTGGAATTTCAATTGGTTTATTGAAGTTCTGAAGGTTGAGAAACCAGATGACTTTATCATTCGGCCCATCACGCAACAATTGAAGCATTGAGTGTTGATCTACGGCGCCAAGTGATGGAACAGCAGTAAAGCCCTTGCCGTTTTTACCGAGTGATTCAGCCCAAAGTTGAACCCACCAGTTCGCAACAAGGCGAATCGGTGTCGAGTATGGCATCATCACATGTACAGGGTGAGTGATCTCGAGCATTTGCAACGAACCAGCAAGATTCACAAACATGTTCTTATCTGATGTTGAATAATGCTTTTCGCAATACTCACGGATTTTTTTTGCACCGATCATGAAGCTCTGACAATTCAGGCCCGCAAGTGCCATTGCAAATAAGCCAACCGGTGTGAATGCGCTATAGCGACCACCAACGCTGGGTGAAATATAAAGCGTTTGAATGTTTTTCTCGCGTGCCAGATCAAGTAGCTCGCTTTTTTCTGGGTCGGTGATGGCAACGGTGTGCTTGATGGCTGCATCTTCACCCAGATGTTGTTTCAACCAGTCAAAAGCCAGCATGAAAATCGAAAGGGTTTCATAAGTGGTACCTGACTTGGTGACCACGCACACCAGCGTTTTGCCTGGGTTCAGGCGTTGAATGCGATAAGCCCAATCAATCGGGTCTGGGTTTTCAAAAAAATGAAAATTGATCTGGTTCTTTGCCAAGTGTTTCAAAGAATCAATCAGGCACATTGGTCCAAGACTACTTCCACCAATGCCGATGAACAGGCAGTCGGTGAAATTTCCTTCTTGTTGTATTTTTTTTGCCAGGGTTTCACATGCTTCAATTTGGGAAAGTTCCGGGTCGACAGGGCAATCATAAAAACCTGAAACGCGATCGCGTAGCTTTTGAATAGTTGCTTCCCAAGATTTGCCAAGAGTTGCACGGTGTTCAGTGCTGAACTCCTTTACGTGTGGAACGAGTCCGTTCCAGTCCATCATCAAAGGGGAGTTTCCAAAACGGGATGCGGAGATGCTCATATCAGCCTTTCAATGCTCTTGAAATTACAATGCGCTGGATCTGGTTCGTGCCTTCAAAAATCTGGAAGACTTTGGATTCGCGCATGAATCGCTCAACTGGAAATTCTTGTGTGTATCCCGAACCGCCCAGAACTTGTACGGCATCGGTTGTGACCTTCATGCACATGTCAGTTGAAAATACTTTAGCCTGTGCTGCTGCGATGGAGTGTTCAAGGTCTTGATCTTTTAAATATGCCGCCTTTTGAACCACAAGCTTTGCAGCATGGTAATCGGTGATCATGTCTGCGAGCATGAAGCCCAGGCCTTGAAAATCAAGTACTGGCTTACCGAATTGTTCGCGAAGGTTTGCGTGTTTGATTGATTCTTCGATCGCCGAGCGAGCAACACCGAGCGCGGTTGCGCCGATGGTAATGCGACCAGAATCAAGCGCTGAAAGTGCAACCTTCATTCCGTCGCCTTCCGCGCCAAGAAGATTTGCGGCAGGTACTTTCACATTCTCAAGCAACACTTCCATGGTGTGAGAGATGTTGAGGCCCATTTTCTTTTCTTTCTTGCCCATCTTGATTCCAGGCATTCCTTTTTCAAGAATGAATGCAGAAACACCTTTCGCGCCATCAACACCGGTGCGTGCCATCATGATCATGACTTCGGCATCGTCGGCTTGAGTGATCCAGAGTTTGGTTCCGTTCAAGATATAATGATCGCCCTCTTTTTTTGCAGTGGTGCGAAGGCTTCCCGCATCGGAGCCGCTTCCGGCTTCAGAAAGTGCAAATGCACCGATGGCTTGGCCACTAGCCAAACTAGGAATGTATTTTTGTTTCTGTTCAGCAGTTCCGAATTTCTGCAAAATCATTTGAGGTAGGCCAGACACACAAACGCTTACCGCGTAAGAAGCGCTGACTGCTGCGATCTCTTGAACAACGGCGATGTATTCTTGATAACCAAGCCCCATGCCACCGAATTCTTCTTCGGTTGGTATGCCGGTCAAACCAAGTTCGCCGAGTTCGCGAATGATCTCGGGGCGAAAGGTCTGTGACAGTTCATCATGTTCAACTAACGGTAGAATGCGGTCACGGGCAAACTTGCGGGCAAGATTGCGCACTTCCAGCTGTGCTTCGGTTTCGAAGGTGGATTCATACAAATGCTTTTCGTAATTCATAAGAACGCTTTCCCTAAATTAGTGGTGTCCGTAGAGTGGAAATTTAGAGCAAAGTTCTTTCACATTTGCCTTAATTTTGGCAAGAGTTGCTTCGTTTCCTTTGCTTTCGATCACGGTTTTGATCCAGCCGGCGAGGACTTTCATTTCAGATGTACCTAGACCGCGGGTGGTCATGGCTGGTGTTCCGATGCGAATGCCGCTGGTGATGAACGGTGAGCGCTTCTCATTGGGTACTGTGTTCTTGTTCACGGTGATTCCGGCAAGGTCAAGCCAAGCTTCCGCTTCTTTACCGGTGACGGTGCCATCCAAGCTACCGGTTAGGTCTACCAGCATGAGGTGATTATCGGTTCCTCCGGTAACCAGTTTGAAACCGTTTTCAATCAAAGCATGGGCAAGGGTCTTCGCATTTTCAATCACTCGTTTTTGGTATTCCTTGAATTCCGGCTGAAGGGCTTCACCGAAAGCCACGGCTTTGGCTGCGATGACGTGCATCAGCGGACCGCCTTGAATGCCAGGAAAGATCAGCGAGTTCACGGGCTTCAGATTTTCTTTCGAACAAAGAATCATCCCGCCACGAGGGCCACGTAACGTTTTGTGTGTGGTCGTGGTGGTGTAATCAGCATAAGGAATGGGAGTTGGGTGAAGCTCAGCTGCGACCAAGCCCGCAATGTGAGCCATGTCGACCACGAATTTTGCGTTTACTTCTTTCGCAATTTCACCAAATGCCTTGAAATCAATGATGCGTGCGTAAGCGCTTGCACCGGCGATGATCATCTTCGGTTTTTCCTTAAGAGCGATTTCTCTGACCATATTCATGTCGAGTAAATCAGTCTCAGGATTCAAGCCGTAGTGAACCGCTTGAAAAAGTTTTCCGCTGAAGTTCACCGGACTGCCGTGGGTGAGGTGACCACCATGGGAAAGACTCATGCCGAGAATTTTATCGCCTGGTGAAAGTAGGGAATGATAAACGCCCATGTTTGCACTTGAGCCGGAATGAGGTTGAACGTTCGCTGCTTCGGCACCGAAAATCTTGCATGCGCGATCAATGGCCAATTGCTCGGCAATGTCGACGTATTGGCAACCGCCATAATAGCGTTTGCCAGGATAGCCTTCAGCATACTTGTTGGTGAGAGTTGAGCCTTGTGCTTCGAGAACCGCCTTTGAAACGTAGTTTTCAGAAGCGATCAGTTCCAGGCCGTCTTCTTCGCGAGTCGATTCTTTCTCGATTGCAGCGAAGATCTCAGGATCTTTTTGAGAAAGAGGGCTTAGGAATTTTGCATGCAGTTGATCAGCACTCATATAATTTATCAATCCTTCTGACGTGGCGTTCACCTTCGTCGGGTTTACCTTCTAAAAATGCTTTCAAGATGTGAACTCCCTCATCAAGAGTCACGATGCGAGCGCCCATGCAAAGAACGTTGGCGTGATTGTGTTCACGGCCAAGTCGGGCAACGTTTGGCGTTTGTGCGAGAACTGCCCGAATTTCAGGAAAACGATTTGCTTTGATTGAAATGCCGATGCCGCTACCGCAGATCAAAAGACCGATCGGTGCTTTGTTCTCTTCAGATTTTTTTGTTTTTTGTTCAGGAGTCATCCTGATATGCAGTGCTTTCGCATAATCAGTATAATCCACACTTTCGAGAGAGTGCGTACCTAGGTCCTCAAACTCGTACCCGAGTTCGGCAAGGAGAGCGGCTGACTTCGCCTTGAGCGCTTCCTTGAATTCAAAACCTGCGTGATCGGAAGCGATGAGGAATTTTTTCATTTTCGTCTAGTTCACCTTCTTGAACATCAGGGAAACGTTGGTCCCGCCAAAGCCAAAGCTGTTGCTGATTGCATTGTTGACTGTTTTTTTCACCGCAACATTCGGAGTGAAGTTCAAACCGGTTTCAGCACAGGCTGGGTCAAGGTGATCAAGATTGATGGTCGGAGGAACAATTCCATCACGGATGGAAAGCACTGAAAATGCAGCTTCAATTGCACCAGCGGCACCGAGTAGGTGACCAGTCATTGATTTGGTAGAACTGACGTGAAGGTTTTTTGCATCGCTGAGCAAACGAGCAACCGCTTTTGATTCCTGAATGTCACCGAGTGGTGTGGAAGTACCGTGTGCGTTCACGTAATCAACATCAGCCGAAGCGATGCCTGATTCTGCAAGCGCATTTTTCATAGCACGATAGCCACCGTCACCGCTTTCGAGTGGTTGGGTGATGTGGAAGGCATCTGAACTTGCGCCGTAGCCGCAAACTTCAGCGTAGATTTTTGCGCCACGTTTTTTTGCAAATTCGTATTCTTCCAAAATCAAGGTTGCAGCGCCTTCGCCCATGACAAACCCATCACGGTCGGTGTCGAAAGGGCGTGACCCTTTTTCTGGAGCATCATTTCGGGTCGATAGTGCGCGCATCGCTGCGAAGCCGCCGATACCAAGTGCGCATACGACTGATTCGGCACCGCCTGCAAACATCACGGTTGCTTCTCCGCGCTGAATGGTGCGGTAAGATTCACCGATAGAGTGCGCACTCGATGCACACGCAGAAACCGAACAATAGTTGGTGTTCTGGGTGTTCAAGGTGATGCTCACTTGGCCTGCGGCCAAATTTGGAATGACTTGTGGAATGAAGAATGGTGATACACGGCGGAAGCCTTTTTCAAGCAAAGTGGCGTGAGTATCTTCGATGCCTGGAAGGCCGCCCATACCGACGCCGATATTGATACCGATTTCAGTCGGGTCGATTTGATCGCGAGCATGGTCGAGACCGGAATCTTGATAGGCCTCGACGCAAGCTTTCATGGCGAGGTGAATGAAACGATCCATTTTCTTCACATCTTTTGGTGAAATGGGTTGGGTCACAGGGGTGCCGTCTTTACCACGTGGATAAAGTGGTTGTTCCAACGTGAAGCTTGGGGTGAAATCTTTGACTTCGCCTGCAAATTGAGCGGTGCAGTCTTTGGTGTCAAATAGGGTGATCTTCGCGATCCCTGATTTTCCTTCAGTGATAGATTTCCATGCGGTCTCACGGTCATTTCCGACCGGGCTAATGATACCAACGCCTGTTACGACAACTCTCTTGCTTCCGAATTTAGACATGCACTAATTTAAACGTGAGTTTGATGAAAATGGAAGGGAAAAACGCCGTTTTTTGCGGCACGCGTTATTTCAACTGGGTGAGTTGAAATGCTTGGAATCATGACGAAGATTTCTTACCATGAATGAATCGTGAAGATGAATAAATTGATGCTGGTCGTTTTGGGTGTGCTTACTTTTTCAACGAATGCAGTCGCCTCGACTAATCTAGATGATTCGACCTTTAATCGGCAGCGTATCTTGCTGGTAGGAAACGCCGTTGCTACGAGTGCTGCAGTGGTGGGGGCAATTGCCTGGAACCCACAGCAAGACAAGGTGAGGCATTTTTTCGCGGGCTACGCGATTGGCAGCATCACGAATGGTGTCGTTCAGCTTTTGTTACCTAAGGACACCAATAACAAGCAGCTCATTTCTGGTTTGGCTGGTTTTGGGGCTTCTATTCTTGCGGGTGCTGCAAAGGAATATTGGGATTCAAAAGGGAACGGGCATCCAGAGTGGGGAGATGCTCTTTCGACTGCAGGCGGTGGTTTGGTCGGAACCATCGCGATGAGCTTTGATCTGGATGCCCTTCTTTGATTTAATTCGCAAAATTCGGTTTGCGATGGCCAAAAATTTTCTCAAGAGGAATTGCTACGGTGAAACTTACCATTGCACCACCTGCTGCAGTGTAAAGTGCATCTTTGAATTCTGGATGACCTCGCCCAAGAGTCTTATCCCAGATCAATTCTTTCGCGGCACCTGCTGTGATGCTTGATAGCAAGCCTGCAAATGAAGACAGAAGGCTGATTTTGGTATTGCTTAATCCCCAGCCTCGACGATTGTTCATGGTGCGGATGATTCCTTCGGCGGTGAGTACTGTTGCGCCTGATATGATTGCGCCTGCAATGAAATGTTTTTGCCAGTCTTTTCTCACTGGGGAAAGGATTTTAGCCGTCTTGAAAGAAAGTGCGACGGGTACTCCCACTTTAGCCATGGTGATTAGAGTTCTAATTCCAGGTGAAACGGTCGCATCGGCATGAAAAGTCTCGGTTTGTCCTAGCATCATTGTTTTTAACATCTGATCTCGGTTGATTGGACTCTCTTCAAACCTCATTTCTTGGTAGCTGACTACCTCGGGTTTGGAATTTTCATTTGATATAAATACTTCAGAAGTGACGATTTCACTTCCGGGCACACGGCAAGAAAATGCATAAGTGGTGAAATTAGAGCCTGACTCCCTGCTGGTTTGAATGTTTTCCGGGTGAGATGGGTCTTCACGGCCTTTGCACTCGTTGATTCGAGCAAGGACTTCTGTGAGTGAAACTTGTTTATTGGTTTCAGTGGTACCGATCACATCAGTTGGCAGGGGTGTAATGTTGTGAGTTTCAGAACTGTTCTGAAGGTTGCTTTGAACGATACCTGAAAGTTCATTCAGGGTTTCATTGGCCAGTGCTGAAGATTGAATGAGTGTCGAAGTGAGAAGAAATACCGAGAGTGCTCGAAACATGGGGGCTCCTGATCTTTGATTTATTGGTTTGTAGATCAGTTGCTATGAGCAATACGGGTGCCGTAAATGAATTGCGTTTTAAACGGATGTTTTGGCGAGTGGTGGGGCGCTGTTCCCCAAATAGCGAAAATTTAAAGTTTTTCATGTGTAAATTTACCCCAATGAAAAAAGTTAATTATTAAATAAAATCTATTTACAAATAAACAAAGTTCATTTATTTTCACCCATCAGGAGAAACGGGATGAAAAGTATAATGAATTTAATGGTTTTGTTGATGATGGTGACAGCAGCCAGCGCCAACGCCCAGCTTGCGCAATCAAAGGTCAATATTGGAAAATACAATTTGACCAATGCTTACCCTGTTTATGATCAAGGCATCAGCTACATCAAGTTGAGAATGGAGCCTGCAGATGATAAAGCTCGTGGAATTAGTCAAAAGAACTGGATTGTGTTTGGTGCGGACATGCTGCAGGCCGGGGGTGCCGCAATCGGTGTGCTGAAATGGGACCCCAAGCAGGATAAAGTCAGGCATGCCTTTGCCGGTTATTGTGCCGCTAGCTTTACTCATGGCGCTTTAGAGCTGGTTCTGCCAAACAATATGAAAAACCGCCGTTGGATTTCGGCATTTGCTGGAATGGGAGCTTCAATTGTTGCAGGTGTCGCGAAAGAATATTGGGATTCATTGGGTAATGGACGTGTTGAAACTTTGGATGCTGCTACGACAGCAGGTGGTGGTTTTGGCGGTGCAGTCGTCAGCGCTGCAATCGGTGGTGCGATTAGCTCTCTTACCTTGACGATTAATACCGACAAAATTTTGAAGAAGCTACCTCATAAAAAGAAGCCCCAAGAGATGAAGGATTATAGCCCGTTTTAATATTCGTTTAAATTAGTACAAAAAAAGCCGCTCTCCGAATGGTGAGCGGCTTTTTTTAATTTTGAAAATCAAAATTGAAATTAGTGATTTGCGCTTGATTTAGCGTTGATGTAACTGATGACATCGCCAACAGTCTTCATCTTCTCAGCTTCTTCATCTGGAATATCCATGTCGAATTCTTCTTCCATGGTCATCACAAGCTCAACGATGTCGAGGCTGTCTGCACCAAGGTCTTCAATGAAAGAAGCAGCTGGTTTTACTTTTTCTGGTTCTACTGCGAGTTGATCACAAATGATCGTCTTTACTCTTTCTTCTGTATTAGCTGACATTTTCTGTCTCCTTGTGTTTTTTGAGAATACTATATTAACGCGGTAAGCTTTAAATGTAAAGGCCGCCGTTCACTCCGATGATTTGTCCGGTGATGTATTTTGACTCGGGGCCAGCAAGAAATGAAACCAGTTGTGCTACGTCATTCGCTGAGCCAAGGCAACCCAATGGAATATTTTGAGAAATGGCATTCTTCTGGGTTTCATTGAGTTCATTGGTCATGTCGGTTTCGATGTAACCAGGCGTTACCGCGTTCACACGAACCTTACGGGATGCAACTTCTTTCGCTAAACTCTTGGTCAGTCCAAGCATTCCTGCTTTCGCAGCTGCATAGGCCACTTGGCCTGCGTTGCCCATCTCGCCCACGACTGAAGAAATTTGAATGATGGACCCATTGCGGTTTTTCATCATCAGCTTCACCGCTTCACGGGAAAGCAGGATTGCGCTCACGAGGTTCGTTTGAAGAGTGCGGTCGAGTGATTCTTTTTTCATGCGCAAAATGAGTGAGTCTTCAGAAATTCCCGCGTTGTTCACGAGCACTTCAAGAGGCATTCCTTTTTTAGCGATTTCTTCCATCGCTTTCACGATTTGTTCTTCGTTTGAAACGTCAAACTTCATCGCTTCAGCGCTTCCGCCAGCATCAGTGATTTTCTTTACGACTTCTTGAGCTTTTGCTTCGTTTGAAACGTAGTTTACGAGGACGTGAAAACCTTTTTTGCCAAGGGTCTCACTGATCGCTGCACCGATTCCGCGAGAACCGCCGGTGACAAGGGCCATGGTTTTAGTGGTGTTACTCATTTCAATACTCCTTCTGCGATCTTGAGTGATTCAAGATCATAAATTGGATAAACTTCAAGGTTTGCACCTTCGATGTTTTTAGTGATGCGTTTTGCAAGTCCTTGCAAAACTTTACCTGGGCCGAATTCAAATGCACGAGTGTATTCAGGCAAAAGCGATTCCACACTTTGTTTCCACATCACTGAGTGATCAACTTGCTCAGAAAGAAGTGAAAATACCACGCCTTGTTCTTGAGTGAGGCGGGCAGTGCGATTTGGAATATAAGGAGTTTGTAATGCAGCGAGGTCGCCGTTTTTCAATGCATCCGCAAAAATTGTTTCCATGCGGTCACGGGCCGGCTTCATCAATGAGCAGTGAAATGGAGCGCTGACTTGAAGGCGTTTTGCCATCACGCCGCGAATCTTTTTCTCGGCAATCATTTTCTCTAGAACATCGACCGCATCGACAGAGCCTGATACCACAATCTGTCCTGGAGCATTGTAATTGGCTGGTTCAACCACGCAAGAAACTGCGTAATTAAGGCCGCTTGATTTGCGGGCTTCTGACGCAAGCTGGGTTGCTTCGGCACACCATTCGGAAACTTGTGCATCTTCAGCGCCGATGATCGCGCTCATGGTTCCTGCGCCGACGGGTACTGCTTTTTGCATGGCAAGGCCGCGTTCGCGAACCCATTGAATTGCGTTTGCAAAAGGTATGGCTTCGCTTGCAACCAGTGCCGAATACTCACCAAGCGAGTGCCCCATATGAACATCAGCTTTTAAATTGAGTTCTGTTTCAGCTACGCGATAGCAACCGGTTGAAACAGCGAGAATCGCGGGTTGTGCGTTTTCGGTAAGAGTGAGTTCAGCTTCAGGACCTTCGAACAAAAGTTTTTTCAAATCGAATGCAAGTGAGTCCGATGCTTCTTCGATGGTCTGGCGGAATACGGTGAATTCGTCATAAAAAGCTTTTCCCATTCCAACTTGTTGGGAACCTTGTCCCGGAAAAAAGCCTGCTTGTTTGATATCGCTCATAGTGTTTCCTTTTAATGGATTTGGTCGATGCGAGGTTCAAAAATAAAAACTCCCGGTTCGAAGTGAATTCGCCCGGGAGTCTTAATTGAGAACTTTTTATTTTT
>CALPVV020000016.1 GCA_943327105.2 Nitrosovibrio sp. Nv4 | reverse complement strand
TAATCAAACTGTTGTGAATGAAAGTATTCTTCCTTGCCAGGCTGTATGATGCGCCAATAAACGACACCATTTTGAGCTGGGTCGATTGTGAGTGGAATTTCGTTAAAACCAGAAACTTCTTTTTTGAAAAATGGTTTTTCAAATGTCGGTGTTTTAGAAAGCTCGAGTGAAAGTGGAACGTTCGGAGTCAAAACTTTCCATTTGAAAACGACCAAAGTTAAAGATGTTGCCAGGATTTCTTCTGAAATCGACGGGGAAATCAAACGCACCGGTAAATCAACAACAGTCGCCACTCCGGCCTTATTCATTCCTAAAACCTGATTGTTAGAAAGAGTCTTCTTAATCGCCTTACCATCAGCACCCACTGTTTGATAACTCACATTACCCGCCACAGAAGAAACCATTGTCTTTTCTTCCGATGAATTGACGTGAATCTCGCTACCCTTTCCGGTCAATTCAAGTGTCGTATCTTTCAGTTTCACTGAAGTCTTTAAAACTTTTCCAGAAAGTTTTGTGGTGAAAAAACCATTCCCACCATGCAAGTTGAGTGAATCGAGATCTCGTGAATCGATCTTCAACAAGGTCGATGAATTCATCCCGATCTCAGCCAAATCAAGAAGATTCAATTGCGCAAGGGATTGGGAACCGGTGAAGACTTTATCGCCTGGATAAAGCTTGGAAGAGTTCTCGATATCGATCCAAGTCAGACTACCGTCATTCTTTCTGCGCAGGTCATTGTCTTTTTTGAAGACCGTGCCAATATCAGGCACTTTTCCTGTTTCTTGAATCTGGATTCCCAGAAAAAAGTAATATGCGGAAACGAGTAGAAGGATCGAACTGAAAAGCAAAATGAAAATGTTACGATGCTTTTTACCTAGCATTAATATAACAATAACCCTACAATCATTAAAGAGTCCACTATGCTAAAAGACTTTCTCAAAAAGGCTTTTCAATTTTCCATCCGGACAAAGATCCTGTTCCTCGGCACAGGTGTGATTGCGCTCAGTTACGCCACTTATTTGCCATATATTCTTAATACCTTTTTAAGTGATAAGAGGTCATATATTTATGACTCTGCATTAAGTGAATCCCATGAGATTCAACTGAAAATCACTCAATTGCTGGAAGGAAAACAAACAGACCTTCTCGCATTTTCTCTGCAAGACCTTTCGTATTTCCAAACCGATGAGTTTAAAAAAGCCGCCATGAAAACGACGCTCTTGCAATATGAGCGCTATTCTTTTGACGGCGGGTTCAAGAAACTCGGCTCAACTGTTTACGAGCCGGCACTTCGAAACCACTCTCTTGAAAAAATCAATGTTGAAGAAATCACCCTTACCCCTTGGGAACAGTTTCCGGCAATGATTGCCAAAAAGAAAAGCATCGACTTCACTCACTTCGGTTCCATACCCGTGATTCGTACTTTTTATTTCAATGAAACCAATAAAACCCTTCATTATGGCGTATTTGTAGGCGATGAAATTGCCGATCAATTTTCACGCAACTCAAGTTTCTCGAATTCACTCATGAATTTGAATGGAACCATTTTTGAAACTTCCTCAAAAATCCAAATCCCCATCACCATTCTGGATAAACTTTCTGGTGGTGGTATTTCTGAAGGGGTAATTGGACAGGAAATCGATGGGAAAAACTACCTCATCGC
Source organism: Nitrosovibrio sp. Nv4 (assembly GCA_943327105.2). GTDB lineage: Bacteria > Bdellovibrionota > UBA1018 > UBA1018 > CAIMNF01 > CAIMNF01. Next base: position 32,761 of record CALPVV020000016.1, on the reverse strand, counting down.
CTTTTCAAAAATAGCTCCTGATGATTGGCTTGCTCTCAGTGTAATCAATGAAGAAGAAGCGTATAAGGTCGCTCATTTCTTACTCAAAAGAACCATCGCGTTTGCCGGAATCATCATCTCTCTTGCCATCATCTTCGGAACATTGCTCGCCAAAAGCCTGACCAACCCGATTGATGATCTTGTCGAAGGAACCGATCAAATCTCTAAAGGGAACTTCAACCATTTCATTCCGAAAAGAAATGAAGATGAGCTTGGCCAGCTTGCCGATTCGTTCAACTACATGAGTAAAGAACTTCTTCGTTACATTGAAGAAGTCAAAGAAAAGACCCGAATGGAAAACGAGCTTGCGGTCGCTCAACTCGTTCAAAACAGTTTCTTCCCGGATAAAAAAGTCATCACCGAAAGCATCAGTGTTGTCGGACACTATGCTTCCGCTTCAGAGTGCGGTGGAGACTGGTGGGGGACGAGAACCATTCAAGACAAAACCCTACTCTTCATTGCCGACGCTACCGGACATGGTGTTCCTGCCGCTCTCATTACTGCTACCGCAAACTGTGTTGCGAATCTTCTTCCCCAGATCTGTGAAGAACATCCTGAATTGCTTGATTCACCAGGTAAAATTCTCGATTACTTCAACTCTGCAGTTTACAAGGTCGGTGGAAAAATTCTGATGACTTTTTTCATCGGAATTTATGATAAAAAAACGCAGACCCTGAAGTACGCAAACGCATCACACAACCCTCCTTACCTTTATCGATTCAATGATCAGGAACCCCAAAAATCAGACATCACCCTATTGCTTGATGCTGAAGGCGAGCGCCTTGGTCACATCGAAAATCCGAAATACACCGAAGGCACTACCCGTATGAATGATCAGGATGTATTGGTCATGATCACTGATGGTATTGTCGAGGCGGAGAATCACGACAAAAAGGCTTATGGTGAAAGACGCTTCATCAAAAGCATTCTCAGCCACGTCAAAAGCACCCCTGAAGACATGCTCGGTGGAATCATCAAAGACGCTGAAGAATTTCTTGCAGGTGCGAAACCTGACGACGACGTTACTCTAATTATTGCCAAAAGGGAGGCATCATGAAACCTGTCCATCAGGTATTGATTCTTTCTGATTCTTGCGAAACGTTCCTGCCACAGCTGGAACGTTATTTGGAAGAGTCAAAAAGTACGAAATTGAAATTCATTCATCCCAAAAAAGTCTATCGAACAGACTTCAAGGAATCGGATTTCATTTTGATCGATTACGAATTCTACAAAGCAAACAAGGAAGTCAGTGAACTGGCTTTTGAGTTTCTCGACAAACTCAGCATGTTCGCCACCCTTACCGACCATGAACAACTGAATCAAATCCTGAAAGAAACAAAGGTAAGCCACCTTTTCGGCATGTCCGGCACTCACACCCTCAATGATATCGGTAATTTTCTGACTTACGCTGTTGAGAAGAAGTTCTGGAATGCTGAAACATTCATTACCCCACCGATCACCCACCAGAGCCATACCAAGTTTGAAAATTCTGAAAATATCGAGGGGCAGATTCAGAGCGCGATTTCTCATCACGATTTGACCAATACCTTCGAAGGCTTCAGACCGATTCTTGAACAAATTCTGAATGAATCGATTACGAATGCACTTTACAATGCCCCTGTAGACAGCGAAGGAAAATTCCTTCATCGCCACGTCAACAGAAGAGAAGTGATTCATTCGGCTCAAAATATGGCACCCACTCTCGACATCATCGAGGATGCCGATAAAATCGTTCTGAATATCAAGGATTTCTACGGAACCCTTACCAAAGACATCATCGATCACTACCTGACACACGGTAAAGTTGCCGAAAAAGAAGGTGGCGCCGGTGTTGGACTTTATCTGATCTTGAAGCATGCGCACAAACTGGTAATCAACATCGATCATGGCAACTCGACCGAGTTCATCATCGTGATCCACAAGTTCAAACGTTTTTTTCACTACCAGGTACTTGAAAAATCATTTCATCTTTTTGAGAGGAAGCAATCATGAGCACAATCGAAATGGGGCAACTTAAGTTTCACTCCGAAACTAACGGAGAAATAATTCATATCCGTGTGGAGGGATCAATCAACGAAGATCTTTTGATTGAAAAGGTTGCTGACCTGAAAAACTCGCGCATCACCTTTGATCTTGAAAAAGTGAAGATGATCAACTCTTGCGGCATCCGTGAATGGATCCGCCTGGTCGAACAGCATGGACAAAGCGTGAATATCGAGTACATCAATGTTCCTCAAATCGTCGTTCAGCAAATGAACATGATTGCTGGATTTTTGAGTAAAAATGCAAAAGTCGTTTCTTTCTACGCACCTTACTTCATCGAAGACCTGGATGAAGAAAGACAAGTGCTTTTACGTGCTGAAGAAATTCGCGATTTTAAGGCACCTAAAATGAATGCGACTGTTGACGGCACGGAATATGAACTTGATTTCGATGCAATTGAAGAACAATATTTTCGTTTTTTAAAACGATGATCAAACCGGCAATCATCCTGATCAGTCTGTTTTCATCAATGACCGCTTCGGCTGCACCTGAAAAGCCGACAGCACCTCTGTTTATTCTGACCAGTGCCTCATTTGATAATGGAGCATCCTTACCCAACAAGATGGTTGCGAATGTGTTTGGGTGCAAGGGCAAGAATGATTCACCCGCCCTCGACTGGACCGATGGACCCGAAGGAACGGCAAGCTATGCGATCACGGTTTTTGACCCTGATGCTCCCTCTGGCAGCGGCTGGTGGCATTGGACGCTCTTCAATATTCCTGTAGATGAAACTACTCTGCCGGAAGGAATGAAAAATCTTCCAAAGGGTTCCATTCAAGGAAGAAATGACTTTGGACGTTCAAGATACGATGGCGCTTGTCCGCCACCAGGTTCCAAACCTCATCGCTACGTTTTTACAGTTTACGCATTGAAAACAGCAAAGCTGCCTCTTGATTCAGAAGCATCGGGTGCGATGGTTGGTTTTTATATTCAAAAAAACATGTTGGCTAAAGCATCGATCATCGCCACTTTTAATCGATAAACGTGCTAAAGCTTACTGGTAACAACCCGGTTACGACCACCCTCTTTTGCCTGATAGAGATTCTTATCTGAAAATTCGAGAAAGAACTTATAATCTTGGTTGTTGTTTTGAATCATGAATTCAGGCGTGATACAAATCGCCCCAAAACTTGCGGTGACCGATAAGACAGATCCCGGCTCATTGATATTTGGAACCTTTGCCGCTTCAATTTGCGCGCGCATTTTCTCACACACGAGTTCAACACCCGCTAATTCGGTCTTCGGCAAGATCACCACAAATTCTTCACCGCCGTAACGGGCAAGAAAATCAGTTTTACGAACGGTATCTTTCAATGTTTTTGCGACTACCTTCAATACCTCGTCACCCTGTTGGTGCCCATAGGTATCATTGAATTTCTTGAAGCGATCAACATCGATGATGACCAATCCCATCGTTTCATGGTTACTGATCGATGAAGTGATTTCACTTACCACCTGACTGGTGAAGCTTCTGAAGTTTCGCAGTCCGGTCATCGCATCGGTGGTAGCCAAAAACGCCGCCCGTTCTTTCTCTTCTGCCTCTTGTCGATACTTGCTTGAAAGCGACTGTTCTTCAGTCACATTATGAAAATAACCAAGCCAGTGGTTTTGATCAGGGTAAATCAAACAAGGTCTCACCATGATTTGTACAAGCCCTTGTACATCTTTACCATCAAAAGGAACTTCTACATAACCGCTGGCTGCAGCTTTGCCATCTTCGCCTTTTTCAGTGCAAAACAAAGCGTCGTTTTTGATCTTAAAAATTTCAAATGTCTTTTTTCCCAACACACGTTTCGGACGCGTACCAAATATGGTTGCTCCAATCTCGTTACAATAGACGATTTCTTTTGCTTCGTTAAAGATAAAAACTCCGTCGAGAAATTCATCAAAGATGGTGTAGGCGTTCATATTAAATCATTATATTCCCAGTTGAATCGAATTGAAACATTGGTGATTTGACGGTTAAAAAAAAACATCAGTAAATCCCACCTGAGTTGTAAACCGAACCGGTGTTACCACTACCACCCCAAATGATCATCTTCGTTCCAGTCCAAATTGCGGTATGCTTTTGGCGTGCAGTTGGCGCACCTACAGAAGATGCACTGACCCACATGTTTGTCACTGGTTTATAAGCCTCACATGTACCAATAGTTATTGTGTCTAAGCCACCACAAACCATCATCTCTGTTCCAGTCCACACTGCGCTACTATTTTGACGGGCGGTTATTGCGTTACTTAAAGTAGTCCAACTGTCTGTAGCCGGATTATATTTTTTAGTCGTTCTGATCACTCCTCCAGAAGCATCATAACCACCGGTGACCAACATCTCAGAACCCGTCCAAACGGCCGCATGGTTTCTCACCAACGGAGCCCCCGTAGTACTCATACTAGACCAAGAGTTATTGACTGGGTCATAGATACCGCCGGTGTTTAAATATGAACTAAGTAAATCTTCACCACCAAAAACAATCACTTTTGAACCTGCTAAAACCATGGTGAAACTCATACGTGCTGAAGGCGCAGAGTTGATGGTCATCGGCGACCAAGTATCCGTCGCTGGGTGATACAGTGCGCCTGTATTGTAAAAGGTGCTACTTGTTGCATCACTTCCACCCCAGACCAGCATTTTTTGAATTGTTGGCAACCAAAGCGCTTGATGATTTATTCGTGCAATTGGGGCACCGGTTGTACTGATCGGTGTCCAAGTATCAGAAACCGGGTGATAACGAGCGCCCGTATTAGTTGGAATATTTGTAGTTGAACCAGTGCCAGTATTTGCATCACCGCCCCAAACAATCATTTCAGAACCAGTCCACACCGCAGAATGATATCTTCTTGCCAAAGGTGCAGAAGACAGCGATATGGGCGTCCACGTATTGGTCACCGGATTTAATTTGGCACCGCTATTCAATCGAGTAACAGTATTACCACCAGAGTTACCCCCACCCCATACAATCATTTCGCTGCCAGACCAAATGCCGGTATGATCGGTACGCGCAACCGGAGCATTTACAGTGCTTGTTGCAACCCAACCTGATTTTTCCCAACGAACATTAATCGGAGAAGAAACCGTACCCGAAACAGTTTGAGTCACGGTAAATTGATAAGTTCCAACCGCTGTTTTATTCACTACAAAAAGAAACTGACCGGAACTACAACCCGCTTGCATCACCGCGTTCGTGGCACTCATTGAAATAGTGCCGGTGGAACTAGTAACCTCAGCCAACGCTAAAGAGGTGCCTGATAAACCAGAAAGCGTCACTGCAGTAGCATTGAAACTGCAAGTCCCCCTGATACCGATTGAATCTGCATTACTAAAAAATGGATTTGAAATTGGTTCACTCAAGACCACTGGAGGCATAGCACCAGCTGAAAGATTCCAAGTGAAAGATGTACTTGAGGAGTAATTGCCGGCCTTATCGGTTTGTTTTAACGAATAGACATGCGACACGGGAGTATTTGACGTAAATTCAGAGAGACTGAAAGAAAAAGTACCAAAATCGGAACAGATTACCGTTTGAGGAATGGTCCAACCATTCTTCATGATTTCAACAGTCGCGCCCGCTTCACACGAACCAGAAAGAACCAGAGAACCAATTGAAGAAGTAAAATTATTTCCATGACTGAGAACCTGTGGAGCAACTGGGGCAGTACGATCAACATTCCATAAAAAAACGGATGCGTTCGATGCCTCAAACCCGTTAGATTGAGTCAACGACAACGCATACACCCCATCTGCACTTTCAGTAATTGGCCCAAGGGTTACTGTACCTGAGTTTGGACAGCCACTGGCCATAGTGAACGTACCAGGATCTTTAGACAGATTGACAATTGCATTTGGTTGACAATTAACTTCCAAAGTTAGTGACGTAGAATTACTGAAAAAAGGAGACATAATTGGCAAAGTCACCGTAGGTGAAGCAATAGTGGCTACTCCGGTTGATGTAGATGTAGAAGTATCTGTAGATGTGATCGTTATACCACCACCATCCCTTATACTTTCAACTTGAACAGTTATCGTTACAGAAGTCGCAACAGAACCTCCAAAATTGTTTCTTGCAACAACCGGAATAGTAAAAGCTCCCATTTCTGCTGGAGTGCCTGAAATGGTGCATTTCTTATTCGATCCAGAAACCTGTATCCAACTTAGTCCCGAAGGCAAAGCACCGGTATCCGCACCATCACACCAAATGAAGCCGCTGCCACTCACTGAAAGATCAGTACTTTTTGGTGTTCCAAAATCAAAAGAAAGATTTTGTCCTTCAGTGATTACCGGAGCTGAACCGAATTCAAATCCGATACCAAACGGCTCTGCATCACCGCTACTACGGGAAATAATGAGATATCCCCTTTCATTAACTGAAGACTTGGCCCAGACCATTTGAGATGAATTGGGAATTGGCGTATTCAATTCATAAAAACGCATGTTTCCCGAAGTGGTAGAAAAATACTCAGCCGATACATCACAAGAGTTGTTCGAATAAAGTCTTGTACTCGACGGTGAATTGGTATTGTTATTTCCGTGAATTGAAACATTCAAAGAACCAGAACTCAACAATGAACCTGATGGGCTATTTGCAGGGCCACTATAGTTATTGATTGTGATCGCAACGCAATTCTCTTTAAACAAGTTATGATTGGGCCCGAGAATTTCAAGTCGATCATTCACCGTTTTGAATGTAGCCCGATTTACAGCCCAAACCCCATTGGAACTCACGGTTGCAGTCACACCAAAACTACTACCTAGAGTTGCAGTGCTTTTTACATAAAAGTCCATTCCGGGGTTACTGTTTGCATCATAAGGTGTCGGTAAAGTGACAGGTGTATTGAACTCAATTTCACAACCGCTATCGGAATAAACATTTGAGGTATCACTCATTTCTTGGAAACCAATCGACGGCAATAGAGTGACCGGATGCAAGCCCGAAGAATTTCTGGCATAAAGTCTTACCCTTGAACAATGATCTTTTTGAATAAAAGGCGAATTGCCTTCGACTTGAATTTCAATCGTAGGAGGGCCAGAAGCCGTACTCGAATTCGAAGATTGATTTCGACAACCACTGAATGCCAACTTGTCTGCATTGAAGGCAGCAACAATGGTCGCGGAAGTATCATCAAAAATATCAATCGTGGTTTCACCCAATAAGTAAGGTTCGCCGATCGAATTTTTAAATGAATCAATTCCTTGATTAGAAAGTAGCTCGTTAAAACTCGGACAACCGATCGCACTTTGAACACCGATCAACTGCACTACTCTTGAAGTGCCGGCAGGAACCATCAAGTCCAGTGAACCCTGGGTAACCGGAATAAAGCCGGCCATGATACCAATGCCTGCGGAAGGATTATCACAACCGAAGCGGGGGTCAGGTAAAATACCTGGACCTTTAACATTGAGGGCAAAACATTGAAAATCAGCAAGACTGGTTGGTTTTGAAAAACCCGAAGTGCCTTCAGTTGTTGAAGCAATTGTTTTGATTTTATTTCTTTTGACCGCTGACACCCATTCCTGAGGCAGTGTAACACTGACTGACGGATTGGATTTGCGTTCGCGTAAAGAACAGGCGCTTGTGGTGAGCATCAAAGATGCCACGAGGAAACTCTTGAATACCGGATTCAGGTTCAAAATCATGGCATCGCTCCTGTTGTAGGAATCACAATAGTCACATGCAAACGCTTCATGTTGTTTCTGAAACCATTATTTTGAAATGGATTGGTAGGCACACCTGGAACATCAATAACGGGAGGCGGTCCCATGACCACAGGTGGTAAGGCGATATTGATCATTGGTGCAATCACACTCGGGCTTGCACCACTTCGACCATCACTGGCAGGTGAACGACTCTCATTATTTGAATTTCCGCCGGCAAAAGACTTTCCTTTATCGCCATTGCCACGCCCTTCGTTGCTTTCTTGTGGTCGGCCCTGCCCCTGATCATTATTGTTCATCGGCTCAATCGTTACGGCTTTGGCGAATGTATTATCAACAATGCGGGTTTCGAAAGTCAGTGTTTTCATCTGTGCTTCCGATATTTTGACTGGTGCCATTGGTGCCGTAGAAGGAACGCCTGCTCCGGTAGTCAATTGTGTTCCTGCAGTCAGACTGATTGTTTTCGGCGCAGCAGCACTCACTGATTCAGAATCTTTTTTAGCCACTGGCACAGGTGCTGTATTCACCTCAACTTTGCCTTGCACGACGGTAATTTCAGTTTTTTGCTTAGGTGCTTCAGGACTTGAAGATGAATCCTTTTTACCAAGACGATCAGGAATATCTTCCTTGATGATGAATTCAGTTCCCCGGACACCCATCGTGGCGCCATTTGTTTTTACCTGAAACTTTCCACCATTTTCAATTTTCTTGGTAACCGCTACGCGTAGTTTACCGAAAGCCAAATTGAGTTTGGCTTTACGGTCTCCACCATGTTGGTGCTGATATTCGTCGACTTTGAAAAGAGAAGATGGTCCCAAATCGACAATCGATTTATCGCGCATCAAAATTTTGACTGAACCTTCACTGGAAGTGTTGATGACATCGCCTGAGTAAACATTTTCTCCCGGCTTTGCCCTAGGAGGACTTTTAGGAGCAGAACCGCTTTGCTTGTCTTGACGAATAAAAACCATACCGCTGACACTAACGATCTCACCCGCTAATTCTTTGGCGAGTGAAACATCAGATACAAAAAAAAGAATGGCAACGGCTAAGACACTTACGTTCCGCATAGTAATCATTGTATCGGAATGTTAAAGTTTTATTAAAATGGGTCACAAAAGACACGGCTGTAATCATAAAAGATTTTCATTAACTTTTTTTTACCTCTGCAGTTTGATGGCAATTTCAACCATTGCCAATGCAACTCAACCCGTCGACACCCAGGAATCGCATCCCGGCATTGGTCGGGAATCAAGATACGCAGAGGCAGTTATCGCTTTCAATAAACGAAAGACTGAAGAAGCGGTCAAAATTCTTAATGAACTTTTAAAAGAATCTCCACTCACCGTTGAGTACCTCGAATTAAAGGCACTTGCACTGAAGGGCAAAGGCGATGAAAAGACATCGCTCGAAGTTTATCAACAGCTCTATCAAGCTAAACCTGAAAATGAGCGTGGCCCCTATGCTTATGAAATTGCGAGTTTACTGAACAAACAGAATAAGTTTGAAGAAGCCCGCCCGTATTTTGAAAAGTCAGCAGCACTCAAATTCAATGCAGGACCATCCCATTTATTTCTTGGAATCGGGCACTTCAATGCCGCACGCTACACAGAAGCTCAATTGAATTTTGACCAGGCTTTAGGGACCGGCATCATCGAAATTGAAATGATCGCCCAGTATTACAAAAGTCTTAGTTTGTTCAAGCTGTATTTCAGTACTCGTGGTGTTCAAGAAATCGTTGAAACCGAGACATTGGCAAAAAAAGTTCTTCAGAACGACTCTTCAAACGCTAATGCGAAAAACATTCTCGATGCTTCTGAAAAGATGCTTCAGCCATTTTCAAAAGGACAATGGTTCGGAAATGCAGCCTTTAGCACGCAATATGATTCAAACATCATGCAGTTACCAACAGGGCTGAGTAATACCCAAGGCTCATCGAATGCATCAACCATCAAAGAAAACATTCTAGCTGGCTTGGGGTTCATGAGCGCTCCAGCAGGCTTGGTGCAGATCGTTGCGGGCTATCGGGCGTCGTACAACAAGAACTTCAATTCAGACACAAAACGATATGAATACTTCACCAACAATCTATCCTTTAATTTCAACTATAAGGCTCTAGCCAAAACCACATACGGTTTGAAACTCGATTCAAATTTCATGTTCGAGAATGCTCCGATTGATCCGACAGACGCTGGTAGTGAGTATGAATTTCAGAAATTCAATTATACCTATGGTGCTGGCGCATACATTCGCCATCAGTTAAATGATTACTGGCGAGCGGAAGGCGAAGTCAATTATCGCAAGCAAAACTACTTTTCAGACAGTGATCAATCCGGAAACAATCTGAACATGTCGCTCTCTGCAAGACGATCTGCCGGCGACCGCTACTTCAACCCTGGTGCAAGCCTGGCCTATGAAATCAATAACGCCAACGGTAGCTCGATATACTACCGAGCTTATGGGTTTGGAATCAGCAATAGCATGAACTTTCCAGCGTTGCTGACCTTGAATCAAGGCATTGATTTACTATTCAGCAACTATGAGAAGCTTGATCCGGTTAGAAAAGACTCAAACATGAGTTTCCGATTGGGTGCACTCAAATTCATCACACCAAAAATATCGGTGATGGCTGATTTGAATTACATCAAAAACATCTCGACGGTTTCTACTTCTTATTCTTACGACCGCTTCATGTCGAGCCTCGGTATCGGCTTCACTCTTTAAACAAGGTCTGTAAATCACTTGCCCGAGCTGCCGAAACCACCGGTTCCACGCTCGGTTTGACTGAGGTCTGCGACTTCTTTGGTTTGAGGTGTTGCCACTGCTTGAACCAAAAGTTGGGCAATACGCTCGCCTGATTGAATGGTTTGAGGTTCATGGGAAATATTCCAAAGAATCACTCCGACTTCGCCCCGGTAACCGGAATCGATTACGCCACCAAGTGTCTTGATTCCCTTTTTACCCATCGATGAACGATCCCAAACAAGACCCACATAACCAGGATCGAGTGCGATGGCAATTCCAGTCTTAAAAATCTTTCCCTCACCCGGTTTCAGCGTGTGCGTTTCAACCGATGTCAAATCAAGGCCCGCATCGTGCTCATAGGCACGTGTTGGGACTTTTGCATCTGGATGGAGTTTTTGAATTTCAAGGGTTTTCATCGTTATTTCCTTTCGCCGAGAAGTTTCAACACTTCGTCAGTCACCGATTCTTTTTTTACCGAAGTTTGCGCACCAGAACGAAGATCCTTCAACAGAACTTCTCCTCGCGCAAACTCGTCATCACCGAACAAAATAGCAATTTTTGCTTCGTGCCTGTTGGCAAGTTTCAATTGATTTCCGAATGAACCAATGGCCAACGGTGTGATCACATGAAAACCTTTTTGACGAAGATCTTTTGCAATCAGATTGCCGGTTGAACGGAATTCTTCTTTTGGAAGAGTGACCATCACATCAATTTCGGATTCAAATTTTGGAACCAAACCGTGTACTTCAAGAAAATTCTGGAGCGAAACATCACCCATTCCAAAACCCACGCCAGAGAGAGACTCTTTACCAAAGATTCCCATCAAGTTGTCGTATCGTCCGCCACCGAACATTGCCCTACGATTTTCCGGAGAAGTATCGTAAATTTCAAAAACAGTACCGGTATAGTAATCGAGCCCACGCATGACAGTCGGATCAAAAACAATTTGAATCCCCACTTTCATGCCAGCGCCTTCGAGCACTGCAAACAATTTCGAAAGATGCTCAACACCTTCGCATGGCATACTGGTCACCAAATCGCCCAATGATGAACTGAAAAACTTTTCAAGCTCTGAAACTTGTTCTGGCTTTACTCCGGCTTCCGCCAGCCACCCATGAAATTTAGCGGCATCAACTTTGTCTTTTGCATCAATCGCCTTCACCACTTTGTGAGTCTGCTCTGCTGTCAGGCCCATTTTTTTACTGAAAAAGTGGTCCATTAACTTGCGGTGGTTCACCCGCGCTTGCATCTTTTCAGCTCCGCCGAACGCCGACATGATTTCAACTGCAAGTGTCAGCACTTCTGCTTCGGCATCGAGCGCTTCGCCCCCCAGAACATCAACATTCAACTGCCAGTGTTCACGCAGACGGCCCCGCTGAGGACGCTCGTAGCGCCAAAGATTCGGAATGCTGAACAAACGGATCGGACGCGCCAGTTCATTAATTTTTCCTGCCACCATTCGAGCCATGGTAGGAGTCATTTCGGGACGGACGGCGATCTTGCGTTCGCCGCGATCCATCATCCAGTAGAGTTGCTGATTCACGATCTCTTCACCCGTCTTTGCGGCGTAAAGATCGAAACTTTCAAGCATCGGCCCACCGTATTCAAGGTATCCGAATGTCCTCACCGTTTCAGAAAGTTTTCCGAACATCCAATTTCTCAATTGCATGTCTTTGGGATAAAAATCCCGGGTGCCTTTGTAAGACTCGGTACTCAATGTCGTAGTTGCTGCCATGGCGTAATTCTTATCAAATCTCTCTTGCCAAGACGAGTATTTATTCGGAACATTGAGGAAGATGACTCAAAGCGTTTATTACTTAAAATGGGTGGTCACAGATCAATTCGACTTCAAACGCTTCACGTTTGATCATGAATCGCAAGTTGAGGCATTCAAACGGAAGATCTGGTCGGACCTCTCCCCTTATCAAGCCATTTCATTTCAATCAGAAGCGGTTCACTTGGCTCACAAGAAGCTTTGTGTATTTGATATGGACTCAACGCTGATCAATCAAGAAGTGATTGATGAAATTGCCCGTCTTTTCGGCCTTTATGACCAGGTCGCCGAAATCACCGAAGCCGCAATGCAAGGACGTCTCGATTTCAAAGAGGCACTTCGCAAACGATGCGCTCTTTTTACCGGTATGCCCGAAGCTCGATTGAAAGAAATCTTACCCAAGCTTTCACTAAGTCACGGTGCGGGTCCGTTACTGCGCCATCTTCAATCCCATCATTTTAAAACCGCTGTCGTTAGTGGCGGATTTGATTTCGTTCTTCGTCACTTTCAGAATTTACTCGGCATCGATCAAGTTCATGGCCACACGCTTGAACTGAATGCGGAAAAAAACTTTCTGGGAACAGTTCAAGAGCCGATCATCGATGCGGCTCGCAAGCGAGAGCTTGTGAATTCAATGAAAGATGAATATTCAGTTGCAACCGAAGAAACGATTGTTGTGGGTGATGGCGCGAACGATATTGAAATGATGAAGACGGCCGGCATTTCAGTTTCGTTTTGTGGTAAACCAAAACTGAATGAAGTGGCCAACACCCTGATCCTCGACCGCAACCTGCAACTTCTGGAAAAGTTCCTATGAAAAAAAGAAACATCGCACTTGATATCGTACTCACTCTGCTTTTGTGTGGCCTTTGGAACATGGTTGTTCAATATGAGCAAATCAACACGCTGAATGCGATGTACAGGGAAGAGAAATACTCCTTCTGGAAGATGTACCTTTTCACCATTTTGACCTGCGGGCTTTACCTGATCTATTTTGAATATAAAAAAGCGACTGATTTCATTCAATTCAGCAAGCCTGGTGAAGAAGACGGCTCAGAAGGCGTGATTGCGGTAGTGCTCACTCTATTTGGTTTGAATTTCATTTATGATGCAATCTTGCAGTCCAAGATCAATCATCAAATCGACCAAACCATTGGAACCCTTGGGTAATAACAACATGCGTTTATTACACTAAACATATTTACAAAACCTGTCCATTCTGGTACAACTTCGAACCATGCGGGTTCCGAAGGGACTAGTCCAATATTTCAATATCTTGATACTGCTGACCGTAGGTTTGTTGGCAGACTCTGCTGCGCGCGCATTCGAAGTTACCATCACTTCAAACAATCCACTTTATCGTCATGCTTATGATGCAAATGGAACCCTGATTGAGAAATTCAATGTCGACTTTAAAACCCTGGCTGATTATTACTCCTTCGCGTCTAACGGACTAATCAAACCAAATCCTGATCGTTTTTTCGAGTCTACGAATCACACGTTATTAAACATCTCGCTCGACAGTCTTACCTTTCAAGTGAATACGACCAAAATGAGCATCACACCCAACCTGCCTATTTCACCTGAAAGTGCGCAATCGCTTTTCATTCAAGATGACACTGAGTTCACCCGTCGTAACGGTGGGCTTGATTTTGTCGAATCAAAAGTAAATTCATTCAAGCAACTCACTTTCAATGAAGAGACCCAACGCTATGAAAGAACCATGTTTCTGTTGTCTGACTGGAAATCATTGATTCATCCACCTGTGAGAAACATCGGTACAACACAAGAACAACAAGACTCCTACTTCAGAACCAGTCATGAAATCCGAGCTGACTCCAACATTCTGAAAGCTGATTGGAACCGCAAGATCGATACGCTTTCAGAATCTGAACTCACCCGTGGAAATCAATTGAAGATTCTCGTCAATGGAGACTCATTCAAAGAAAAAATGGCCCAAGTCAAAGCTGCGAAAAAGTCGATCTATGTCATGGTCATGTCTTTCGCCTCTGACCCGAGCTCTTTTGAGTTGATCGATGCGCTGGTTGAAAAATCAAAGCAAGGGGTCGAAGTTCAAGTCATTCTTGAAAAACTTTGGACCGTTACGGTGTTTCGTAAAACCATGGAAAGGTTCACACAGGGCGGAGTAAAACTTCTTCTGGCAAACGATATGTTCAGCCTGAGCAAGAAAAAGAGAACTCTCTTTCATAATAAGGTCTGGATCTTCGACGATGAAACCGCAATCATTGGCGGGCAAAACATCGTCAATAGTTCGAACAACTCAACCGGTTTCAACCACTGGAACAAAGACACCGACGTACTCATTCATGGCCCTATGGTCACCGATATTCTTGATGAGTTCACGACCATTAAAGATCGCTATGATGTGCCTAGATCAGAAAGAAAAACAGCAAGATTCAACCTCGACCAAGGCCGAACCGTCGAGCAATTGAATGTGCTGATCAGCCAGCGTAAAGAACAGGAAAAACTTGCAGGAACCCGCGGTACCGATCGTTACGAAAACTGGTTTTCATCGGTTGAAACCGGCACCGAAGGTGTCTGCCGTTACGTGATTCAGGGACCTCAGAAATCAAATACGATTTTATCCAAAACCTATTCTGAATATTTCAGAGCCGCAAAACGCGAACTTTTCCTGACCAGTCAGCATATTGAGTACGATCAGGATGAAGTCGAAGACGGCTTTCAAGAAGAAGACGAAGAAACAACACGGATGTTCTCGGCTCTTTTTGATTCGGCTGACAACGGCGTCGAAGTAAACCTCGTTGCCAACGGCATTGATGGGGGTTTTGCGGAAATCGGGCAGAACATTGCCATGGGAAACAAAAACCCCAGGCGTGAACGCAGACGCCAAAGACGCTACGCCCGTCAGATTGCACGGGGTGAAGAGCCTTCCAGCTTCCTTTCCAGAATGAGTGTCTGGCTTGGCTTGAGAGGCGCTAGAAAATACAAACGCTACCTGGATGACACCATCACACATGCGAACTTCAACGCTTGGATGCACTTCCAGTACGTTCACTCAAAAACGGTGCTGATCGATAACACCATGGCTTCAATCGGCAGCTTCAATTTCGAGCCCTACTCAGCAGAACATAGCCATGAATCAGCTATTTTCTGTAATGACCGTCAATTAGTTCGCGATCTCAAGAGCGACTACATCAGAGACATCGTGAACTCGACACCGGTTCTAGTCGATTCGTCAGATGACTCGACAGAACAGAATTAAAACACAAACCTGACTTAACGTTATGGCTGAATTGTTCCGATCATTACGATTGGAGGCCATGGCTTTATGTTCAAGTTTTCAAAGACGCTTTTCATTTTTCTGATTCTTTCATCGGTAAGCCTTGCGCAAGCAAAAAGCCCGCTTTTCACCAGCGAAACCTGTCACCCAAAAATCACCACTGCGTGTACCCTTTATCCATTTGCAGATGCAAACCTGAATGGCGGAATCCTGCCCTACTCAGCGCTGATCAGCTATTTCAATCAAGTCAGCGCTGGCTTGATCGGTGAAAACCACGCTTCGATCAATCTTCAAAATTCAAAATACGAAAATCTTCCTGACCAAGATCGCAACCATCTTTCTTTCACTTTCAATACCAAGAAAATGACCCTGGTGCCGGTTCAAGACCTTTCACCCGAAACGGTCCAGAAACTTTTTACTTTTGATTCAGCCCTGTTCAAGAGAAGAATGGGAAGCAATCACTTCAACGATGCCACCCGCAAGCACTTTGAGCTCACCCGATTCAATCGCTGGAAGCTGAATTTTGAGCGAGACATCCTGCTACCGACCGACTGGCGCTCGTTGATTCACCCGCCATTTTACAGCTTGAAGGAAATTGATGATGAATCGACCGGTTCAACATCGGCAAACCGATCACCGGCTTCTAACGGCACCTCACCTTTTTGGAATAAGGATTATCACCTTACGCTTGATAGCCAAACCCGCACCGAACTTACCAGCGGAAATCAGCTGCGCCTCATGGTGAACAACGCTTCGTTTTCAGAAAAAATCAAACTCGTGAAAGAAGCCAAACGCTATGTTCACGTTGCTGTGATGTCGTTTGCCTATACGGAAGAATCGCGCAAGCTGATTGATGCCCTCATTGCACAAGCTAAAGCTGGCCTTGATGTTCGCGTCATCATGGAAAAAGTTTGGGGTAAAGTCGCCTTCAACAAGACGATCAAGACTCTTCGCAAAAACGGAGTCAAAGTCGCCTTATCCGATGACCTTCTTCGTGTTGGCAGAAACCAAGGGCTTTTTCACTCGAAATATTTTGTCATTGATGGTGAACGCGGAGTGGTGGGCGGGCAAAATCTCGTTGATCGCGCAAACAAGGCCACCGGTTACAACCACTTCAACAAAGATACCGATGTACGAGTCGAAGGCCCGATCGTGACCGACATGCTTGAAGACTACGGTAAGCTTTGGGAACGATTCACACGTGAGGAGTTTCCAATCGCATTCAAAAAAGAAGTTCTTTCCCGCAAGGAAGCAGAACGAAATGCAGGCGTTCGAGGGTCGGAAAACTACTCTGAATGGCTGACCAAACAGACACCAGGACTCTGTCGATTCATTTCTCAAGGTCCTAACGAAGACAGATACAAAGTATCGAAGGCCTATTTTGAAACTTTTTCTCGTGCCGAAAAAGATATTTTACTGACCACTCAAATTGTAAGCTTTCAGAAAAATCCGATATTTAACGAAAATTGGAGCACTAAGATTTATCGCAAGCTCTTTGCCAAAGCCAAATCAGGATTACCCGTGAACCTCATCACCAACGGAATCGATGGCGGCTTCTTAAAAACTTATCCGAAAACAGAACGCCCTCTTGAGAAGTTTTTTACCAGCGGAATGAACGACATCACAGGCTACCTCAACACCGCTTTAAGACGGGGTAAGCTTGAAGTTCTGGCAACCGTTCCAAACTTCAATACTTGGCAACACTTTCAATACATTCATTCAAAAGTGGCGATTACCGATGATGTCGTAACGGCAATCGGTAGTTACAATTTTGAAACTTATTCCGCTGAACACAGCTATGAGACCGCTGTTTTTTGCCAAGATGAGAAACTCACTCACGCTCTACGGGATGATCTGACCCTCACCATTGCAAACAGCACACCTCTAACCATCGGCAATTAAGCTCAATTTCAGCCCTTGGTTTTGATGTTCTCTTTTTGAAGCAACTCACGGATCAGATCGCGTTTCTCGCCCTGAATCTCAATCACTCCCTCTTTGCCATCCATCAAGTATGTGCCACCACTTCCACACTTCTTTTTCAATTTGGTGGTCAGTTCTTTCAAGAAAATTTCATTCTTCGGCAAACGGTCAATAACCGTAACGGTTTTGCCTCCACGCCCCTGCTTCTCAATGCGAAGAACCGCGATGAATTTGTAGGTTTTCAGGTCGTGCTCAGGTTCACACGTACATTCAGAAACCACTTCCTTGCATTTTGGACATTTTCGATTCAATTCAGGGTCTGTTGAATAGACCAATCGACCTTCTTTACTCATGATGAAGTCAGTATACAGACCAAAAACACGCCGCGTAAATGTCAGAATTTTGTTAGGCCTTTTATTTATTCGCAAAAGGCTGCCAAATGAGCCACCATTTCTTAGAGATCGATTGGCAGTTTTTAGGCAAAAGGAGAATTCTTCATGATTCAAGGCCTGCTTGTTCTGACCCAGTTTTTGATTCACACTTCACTTGCGTTTATTCCGCAAGCATCGACTCCTGATTGCCTCGATACTTCCGGCAAAAACATCTCGATCAACAATGCACAAGTGATTGAATGGAAAACTTCAACGCCGAATCAATTTCTGGCCAGAGGACACGTCCAGGGTATGGTGAGAGATATTTATCCCGACCACACCAACCATCATCATTTTGCGATTCAACTTGGTTCTCAAGCGAATGATTCGATTGAAGTGATCTATAACGTGGGCTTTGGTGAACTTCCCGCCATCAAGATCGGCATGAAAGTCGAAGCATGCGGCGACTACATCACCTCAACTGCACCGACTGGGCAATATCAACCATCACCAAATGGTGCGATCATTCACTGGGTTCACCGTAACCCAAAACCTCAAGGCCACAAATCAGGCTTTCTGGTTATTGATGGTGCACTGTACGGACAAGGCAACGGAACGCCTCATCTTTAATCTTTTGATTACCACTTCACCAAAATCT
This sequence comes from Nitrosovibrio sp. Nv4, assembly GCA_943327105.2. Taxonomy (GTDB): domain Bacteria; phylum Bdellovibrionota; class UBA1018; order UBA1018; family CAIMNF01; genus CAIMNF01. Next base: position 14,302 of record CALPVV020000016.1, on the reverse strand, counting down.
TGGTTTCTTGCGGAGCCGTTTCATCGCCGCCAAAGTACGGATAGCTCCACGTCTTAAATGAGCCTGACTTGCTACAGCCTCGCGCCATTTTGGTTTCCTTGCCATTGTAAGTGAAAACATAATGATCTCCGCTAATTCTGATACCGGCTTCAAATGCTTTACCGATTGGAATATCACCTATTTTTTCAAATGCCCTGACTTTGTTCGCATAAGTATAAGCATATAAGTGCAGTTGGCCGTGATCCCAGTTCCATCCTAGTCGGGCACTATTTTTATGAATTGCCATGCCTCCACAATCAGTAAAACCAATCAACTTATTCACATCGTATTGGTTCACGGGATCAACAGTGGTGTACTTTGCTGAATCATCAAAAACCACCTTGAAGGTGAATGAATCTTTGTACGTAGGAAGTTTAAGCTTAGGGCCTTTTGAATAATGAGCCCCCTTATTGATGCGATACACGTTGTATTTATCACCATCGACTTTTTCACGACGCTTGCCCATGGCGAGTGCATCAGCATTGAAGAAAGAAAGCGCAAGAATGGTCATCATAAGGGTTTTCATGCCTGGTGATAAAGCAACCCTCATGCCGTCTACTCTTGCTTGTAATTGCTCAGCAATCACCTTCAGACAGAAGCAAGCATTCCTTCTTGAACTGACAGGTGTCGATGAAATGAACAGTTCAAATCATATCGGAAGGCTCAATGAAAAAAGTTGAAGCAGACTCTCATCGAATGATTTTTGGAAAATAAAAAGCCCCGGGCACATAAAGCTCCCGGGGCTTATTTGATCAGACCTGTACTGCTAAATCAGGCCCAATGGAGGAAAATTTGTTTCCTGAACAATTACTTTTTAATGTGTTTGTACTTGTTCATGAACTTCTCTACGCGGCCAGTGGTATCAACGCGCTTGTCTTGGCCAGTGTAGAATGGGTGAGATTTTGAAGAGATCTCCATTTTGTACAATGGATACTGCTTTCCATCTTCCCAAGTAATTACGTCTTTGGTTTGAACGCAAGAACGGGTCAAAAATGAATGACCGCTTTGAAGATCTTTAAAAATTACGTCGCGATAAATCGGGTGGATTCCTTCTCTCATGGGATATTTCCTACTTTCTTAATTATTTTTTAGAGTGACTTGGCATTTTTGTTTCAGTGAACAAAACGTGCTTGCGAACGACTGGATCATATTTTTTCAATTGGATCTTGTCCGTTTGCTTTTGCTTGTTTTTAGTAGTGTAGTAACTGTATCCCGTTTTCGCGGAAGAAATGAGTCTTACTTTTTCGCGCATGATTATCTCCTTCAGACCTGCTTACACACAGATCCTGCTTTTTTGTTAAATTCAATTTTCAAGAACAATAGGCCAAAACCCGTGAAATTACAAGAAAGAGAACAAAAGTTTAATATCTTCGTCATCAAATCTCAGGCCGGCACCAAAGGAAGTGGACAAACTGCCATTGACCTTACGATAACCCTCGATCCCTCCAGACAAGTAGAAGATTGAAATCGGCTGTAATATCAAATAGCTACGCGCATCCGGCTGCGCCGTCCAGGCACCGTTGACTGTTTTACCCCGGAAATAAATCTCGTTTTTGAACTGGATCATTTCTTTTGAGTCAGCTGGACCCAAATTTAATCCAAGGCTAGCCGCACCGTCTCCATGATGCACACCTACTGCCACATCAAAGCGATCCGCAAACACGGTTCCAACCATCGCAGTAATCGCAAATCCACCCTGACTCACCTTGGTCGACTGAACAGTCGTTTCGGTTCCACCGACTGAGGTGGTAATCGTATCTTGAGTGATCGTACCACGAGGGTCAGAAGCCAAACCCAACATGTAATAACGATGCTTGCGGGGCCAGATCGTTACCTGAAACTCACCACGGCTTGCATTATATGCATTCAATTGAATCACACCGAGTTGCACAGAAAGACGCATGTCACTCGCTCGACCCAAAATCTTATTCAAATTGATAAGAGCCTTCTTCAACTCTTCCGCGTAGGTCGGGTCATTTAAAACCATACCCACCGAACCCTGGCCCTGATTGATACGGGTCAACTGATCACGAAACTGTTCGATTGTATCTTCAAGCTTGATCAAGGTCCGTTGAGCCGTCTGAGTCAATCCACCTTGAGGTGAAAATGTTTTAGAAGCTTCTTCAAGGGTCTTGTTCAATTGCTTGATGGTACCGCGAATTTCTTCCGGATTGATCGACTCTTTCAATGAAGAAGTAATACCCTTCACCTCACCCATCACGCTATTGAGCTGGGTCATCATCTCTTGCATGTCGACAGACTTCTCACCCAATTCGACTTGCTTGCTTTTCTTTTGTGGAGCCGCTTGAGCACTACCCAACACGCTCATCCCTTCAGCATACGCCGATTCAAAACCAAAGATTTTTCTCAGTAAAGATGCACCTGAAGTGGAATTGGCAGGAGTCACGGTCGGAGCTGTTTTTTCTTCAATTGCAGAAGGTGCAGAAGTTTCGGCAGAATCACCTTCCATCAAATGAGAACCGGTATATTTCACCGGCTTCAATTCAAGAAACTTATCGCCCAAGAAACCCTCACCACGCACATAAGCCTTGGTTTTAGTTTCAATGGTTTCAACCGGACCAGTGATGCAAAGAACGAGCTTCACGCCTTGACCCACAAGACCGATGTCAGAAATATAACCGATATCAAGACCTAGAGACTTCACCGGAGATTTTTTCTTGAGGCCGGTTGCATCTTCGATGGTCACTTGAACCAATTCACACGGACGCCACCAGAACGGACGGTTATTGATATAAATGGAAAGCACTCCGATAAACAAAATGCCGCCAAGAGTGAACATTCCCACTCTCCACTTGATTTTAGTGCTCGCTTCATTCGGGTTACTCATTACCAATCTCCTAATGCAATACGATGATGGAACCACGTACCGGGAGCACCATGGTCCAAAGATAATCCAACAACAAAATAGTCAAACAGCTTGCCACCACGGTTGAACGTGTTGAAAAACCAACCGCTCTTGCTCCGCCTTGAGCACGGAAACCATAAAAACAGCCGAGCAATGAAAGAGCCGCACCAAAACTGATGCCCTTCATCGTGCAGTGAAGAATATCAACTGCATCAACCCACAAACGGAATTCTTTCCAGAACACCGGAAAACTCAAATCAAGAACACCACAAGCAATGCCACATGCAGCAAGTGTCGCGATTCCACCAAAAATATAGGCCAATAAAGGCATCATGATCGCGCCTGCTAAAACACGCGGCAAAACGAGATATTCGTAAGGGTTCACGCCCATCACTTCAAGTGCATCAATTTGTTCTGAAACTCGCATGCTGGCGATCTCGGCACCAATCGCCGCACCTGCACGACCGGTGACCATGATGGCGCCAATGACTGGGCCCATTTCCCTGAATATTGAAACACCCACAGTACCGCCAACCAATGCCTGGGCACCGAAAAGCGCAAAAGAGGTATAAAGTTGATAACCCAGAACCGCGCCCATGAAAATCGCAGCAACTGAAAGAATGCCAAGACTACTGACACCAATGAATTCGCATTGATTCAAAAAGATACCCCTCCGTCTCCAAATTTTTGGAGCGGACTCGAGCGTGCGCTGAGTAAAAATCGTGAGTTCACCTAGCCAGGCGATCGCGTTCTTGATCATTTAATTCGTCCAATACTACTAAACTTTATTGCGGCCTTGCAACCAGATAAGGACTGAAGGAATCACCAAAACTGCAACAGTAACGCAGGTGATTTCTCCGATGACGGCAAGCCTACCAAAACTAACAAATGCCTGATTACCAGCAATTAGCAAAGAACACCAGCCAATGGTGGTCGTCATGCTCGCCAAAACCACGGCCCCACCCGTGTGATAAACAGCCTTGATCACCGGCAAGTCATCGTTTTGATGGATATCTTTGCGATTTTTCTCTTCACGATAACGGTGAAATACGTTCACCGCATAGTCGACCCCGATTCCAAAAGTAATGGGAAGGGCGATGAAATTGAGAAAGTTGATCTTTAAATGGAATAAATGCATTCCGGCAACCATCCACGCCACCCCTAAAAACAGAGCAGAAAGAACCAGAACAGAAAGCTCAACGCTTTTGAACAGGAAGATGGTGAGCAAGACCACGGCAAGCGCCGACGCTGCCGTCGCAATCGGACCATCTTTCAAAACAGCCATGAGCATGTCAGCCGAAACCGGTAAACGACCCGCTACCGGTGAGTTCGGTGCAACCGCATCGACGGTGTCTCGAATGCCTTTCACGAAACGCAAGAGTGGTTCACCTTGGCGGATTTCATCTGTAATGGGCGGCTCGACAAGAACCAGATTTCCAATGCTTCCGTCTTTTTCACGAAAACGATCAAGCAACTTCACCGGTAGGTCTTTCATGGTGAACGGCTTGAGAGATTCAGTGGCAAGAAATTCACGAACACGGGCTTTTTCTGCTTCCGGTAACATCCAGAAAATCTTTGGTGGAATCTGTTCGCGAATCTGGTTCAGATACTTGATTTTAACTTCTTGATCGGGTGGAACAAAATCCTGAACGCGAAGCACGTTCGCTATCATTGATTTCTTGCCTTCTTTTTCTTTCAATTCATTCAGCTTTTTCGCGATTTTCGCTGACTCTTCTTCATTATGAGTCATGACCGCGATTGGAGTACTGTAACGTTTGAGAATCTGATCGATGTAGCGATTTAAAAAGCCTGAACCCTCTTCCATCGATGTCTTGTCACGCAACTTGGAAAGATCCGTTTCAATGATGCTCTGATTAATTTGAGAAATCGCAAAAACCGAGACCAATGTAGCAACGAGGCCAAAGATGGCGATCGGTTTAGGAATCTTGATGAGTAATTTTCGCAGAAATTGAGCCCAGAGTGATTTCGTCTCACCATGCTGTTTCTTACCGACGACCGAAACAAATCGATTGAGCAATGAAAGCGATGCTGGAAAAAACGTATACGCGCACAACCAACAGGCAACCATCCCGACAAAGCCGATCACCCCGAACTGACTGAAACCACGGAAGCTTGTCAACATCAGTGACCCGTAAGCAAGTGCTGCCGCAATGGCAGCCGTAAAGGTGGGCAATACCGTTTCCCGCATGGAAATTTCAAGTGCATCGAGATGCGTTTTTTGCTCAGCTCTTCGCTCTTCAAGATAGCGGGCTAAAATCATGATTCCGAAGTTGATTCCGTTCCCCATGATGATCGAGCCAAGGAATGCTGAATTGGCATTGAGGTCGCCCACCAGGAAATAGGAAACTCCAAGCGTGATCAGTGTTCCCACCAAAAGACTCATGATCAGGGCCATGGTCGAAAAGAAGGCGCGGTAATAAAGCAGCAATAGCAACGCAACTACAACACCAACCCCGACTGTTGAGAGAACCAAGTCAGCCATCAGTGAAGCCTGCTCTTCAAGAATGTCCTGAACGTTGCTCGAATACTTCACTTCAATGTCAGACGAATATTTTTGCGGGCTCACCTTTTCAACTGCCGCAACCACGGCATCTTTAAGGGCGTGCGCAGCTTCAATCGATTGATTGGGTGCATAGGCAAGTATCAAACGCTTGGTTCCGTCGGGAGTTGAATAAATACCACCAGGAAAATGGGAAAACTCGTCAGTCTTGGATGAGTACTTCTTTTCAAGGGCAACGAAATCGAATTTTGGCTCTTCCGGTTTGTTCTCTACAACGAGATTCACCGGATTATAAATGAACTTTTCATAATCGATCTTTTCACGAATGAATTTCTGGATCGACTCAAGGTCATTCTTATCAATGAATAGGGCTTTGCGTTTCTGGAAGAAATCGACTTCTTCGGTAATCTTGTATTCGATATTGGAACAAACAGTTTGAGGTAACTTTTCAAGTTCAGTGGCAAGTGCCTGCTGAAAGCGTCCTGCCGCTTCGGAATTCTTAGAGAAGATCAACACCCCTAAGTTGTCGATAGAACGCAAGCGACTGGTCACTTCTTTCAAATCGATCACACTGCGAGAAGTGGTCGGCAACATTTCTTCAATGTCAGGCTTCAGGCTGGAGTAAAGCTTAATGGTAAAATGAACTGACACGGCCGAAAGCGCCATGAACAACAGGCAAACACTGAGGGCGCGACGATCTAAAAAAGAGGCCAGTTTTTTAAAGAACAGATCAAACTTCATTCACGATAAACCCCGTGCAGGAAGTTGTGGTAATAGTGAAGCCCGAGCGACAAAGATAGAATCGAATACGCCAACCCTACAGAAAAAGCGATCAACACCGGGTGCACAAAGGGTAAAAAAGATGCGTGAAATACGCCGAAAACAACAAAACAAATACTCATTAAAGAAAACACGTTGTCATCACTGACAAATGAGGCTGCACGAACGGCACGACGGAACTCGACCTTGCGGGTGCGGCACGCAAGCTCATGCATCATTTCAGCCTCTTGAATGGCCTTTTCTCTCCAGTTCTCAAGGTCTTTACGTTTCTTCACCTTGAGGTACCACTCTTCAGAAACAAACTTGATGGTCATGGAATCGATCCAGTAACTGAACTTCACTAGTAAAGAAGGGTTCGAGTTCTTGACCTGTTCATAAATATCGCGCCATTCCGTTTCAACAATATCGACTTCCTTGTGCGCAATCGATGTGAGCTTACGGCGCATGAGTTGATAAACCACACCAGAGTGAACGGAAACAAATGCAAAAAACATCACTCCGACAACAATCATGGGGTTAGGATAAGCCTTGAAATCAAGAATCAATCGCAGGGTACCGGCAATCATCAGCGAGTTGAATGAAATACCATCGCCAATAGCATCAAGTGCGCGCCCCGTTGCCGTACTTTGATTTTTCAATCGAGCAAGAATTCCATCCATGCAATCAAGAATGGTGCGAAGCTCGAAACAAAGAACTGCATACAGATAGGACTCACGGTAAATGAGAAAGGCACCCAATACACCGATCATGGTGTGAATGACCGTAACCATATTCGGAGTCAACGGCGTCGACTGAAAAGCACGTGCCAACGCCTGAGCAACCCGCTCGCGGTAAAGCCGGTTCAAAGGATCTTGTAATTTGGTGCTAATGGCCTGCGTTAACATGAAATGAGATAGTAACCAAAGTGACTGTTTTTTTGAACCTAATTCGTGTTAAATTTTGGCATGCACTCCAGTCACCAGCTTACCAAGATCACGGCATCCACTCAAAAACCACACCATATCGAAATGGTATTTGACGATGGCAAGACCTTCACCCTGCCCTATATCGAGTTACGCTTTGAATGCCCTTGCGCAACTTGTGTAGATGAAATGACCGGAAAAAGAACCTTACGCAAGGAAACGCTGAAACCGGACGTAAAACCGATGAAAATTCAACCTGTCGGTCGTTACGGCATTCACATCGAGTGGAGTGATGGTCACCGCACCGGCATGTATCACTTCGATTCCCTCTATAAAATAGGTTCAGAACAGACGAAGACAACAGCTAACTAGCTTTTTTCAGCTCATTCTTCGGTAGAATTCTTTCACTGCTGGGTCGATTTTAAACCCCGATGGAGAATAGCCTTCAATCGTGAGATCGTCCAATGAGCGAACACGCGAAAGGGCCACATAACTCTGGCCGTGCTCCCAAACACCACGCAAATCAACATGTGCTTTATCGAGGGTAGCACCTTGAGCTTTATGAATCGTACAAGCCCAAGCCAAGTTCAACGGAAAGTTCGTAGCGGTCGCCACCACTTCACCTTCGGCATCCAGCACACTGAAGGTCGCTGGCTTGAGGTCGATCAATCGACCATTCAAAAGCTCAACTTGTACTTCACCGTCTTTCAACCGAACAATGGTGCCTAGCGTACCATTCACGTATCGAAGTTCAGGGTCATTTTGACGAAACATCACCAATGCGCCTTCTTTCAAAGTGATTGCTTCACCAATCGGTGCATTTCGTTTCAAATCATCAATCTTTTGAGCAAGACCAACATAAACCGTGTCGTAAACTTTTACTGTCCCTTTGAGCATGTGCAACCGCTCATGATTGAGGCGATCTACCTGAGTTCGACGTGAAAATAATCGTGTTCCTTGAAAATCAAGTGGTACCCGGCGAATGCGGCTATCGAGCACTTCTTTTGCACGAAGCGTGAACTGGCCCCAGCGCAATTCATTTAAAATTTCATTCCAATGAGAGTCATTCGAGCGAACGATCTCACGCAAGTTCACTGAATCGAATTCGGTCTTATGCCAGGTATCAGTGAGAAAACACCATGGTTTTTCGGGTTCACGTTGTTCTTGCGAAAAGAGGTCTTGTGAATACGGATCTTGATTCATCGAACGCATCGGCGGCTTCACCACCGGAGGCAATTGAGCAAAATCACCAATAGCGACCACTCGAATTCCACCCCACGGTTCAGCTTGGCGTTTGCGAGCCATACGAGCAATTTTTTCAGCGGCCATCCATTCAGCCGCACCAATCATGGAAATCTCATCGAGCAAAATCTGATCTACTTTTTTGAGACGTTGAATGATTCCTTGGTGTTTGACTGCGCGGGAAACGACGAGATCCACGCCGCCTTCCATGATTCCAAGACCAAAAAAACTATGGAAGGTTCGCCCCCCAAGAAGAATTGCAGCAGTACCGGTTGAAGCCAAGACTGCGGTGTTTTTCGTGCCATCAATGCCTTCACGCAAAAAGTTCTGAATGACAGTCGATTTACCCGTGCCCGCACCTCCGGTCAGAAACACGTTTCCACCGGCGCCGAGTTTTTCAATGGCTTGGTTCTGATCTGTTGTCCATTTCATGCGAATTCAGGGTTCTTTCTAATGGCCACCGTGTGAAGAACGGGCTTGAGCGTTCCAGATTTTCATCGCGAGCAAGAAACCCATGAGTGAAATCGGAACCATCACTACCGGCCAAGAGATCCAGTTGCTTTGAACTGCAGCTGCATCACCATTTGGCAACACAGAACCGTAAATGAATGATTGAAAAGCAGCACCGAGATAAACCATTCCGTCAATGATACCGACTGCAGTTCCGACGTTTTTCTTACCGCCAAAATCCATGCTCGCTGTACCTGAAAGCATACCGTGAACGCCGATGATCGCCATCGACATGAACACCATCAACCAGCCGAGATACGGTGATTGAAGCATGAACACCATCGCAATCGAACCCAGCAACATGATTCCGTAAAGAACCGCCGAGACCGGCCCGCGACGGGATTGAAATACCTTATCTGAAATTGTACCAGCGAATACCCCGCCGAGAATTCCCGCACAGCAGAGCAAGAGTCCCCAGTTTTTGGCAACGATGTTTTCAATCACACCGGTTTGCTTTGAGAAAATGAGATACTCATTCATGATTGCGTGACGTAAAAATCCACTACAGAACTCGATCAACGAGATGATCACAATCACCTTGTGCGAGAACATGCGTTTAGCGATGTGAACAATGCCAAGCTTTTCACCCTCTTTTTCATGGCTCACGTCGGCGGTATCAAAATCTTCAAAACCCGCTTCAGACGGAGTGTCACGAACGGTTGCATAAGAAATCATGAAAAACACGATCAAGATCAACGTTGGAATGAAGAACACCATCGGCAAAGAAAAATTCTTCGTGATCATTGCGCCCCAGTCGTACGCAAAATAAAGACCAAGTGAGATCAGGATACCGAAAATCCCGCCGAAAGTTCCGCGCTCACGCAAGTGGAACCATGAAGCATTCACCTTCACAATCGCTACCGCACCAAAACTCTGGAAGTACATGTTCAAACCGTAAAGAATGGAAAACGAGAGAACTAAATTAGAAGTGTGCCCAAGATAGGTCAAAACACCCATTCCGAAATTGGCGAGCGCCGAACCTACAGCTGCGATGAGAATGGCTTTTCTTCCGCCCATTTTATCAGTGAGTGGGCCATTGATCACGAAAGCGAAACCGTAAACGATGGTTCCGACACCAAAAATGGTTCCGAAATCAGCGTTGGTCATCAAATCACCAAAGGCGTTCTTACTCACGGTCAGGTTGTATCTCGCCATATAAAGGAAGGCGTAAGTGAGTCCCAGTGGCAACCAGTTCAGTAACCGGCGGTTTTGAAAGGCTTTGCTGTGCCCCAATTCAACCTTGGGCAAGCGGGAAAGCACCACCCAAACAGCAAACAACAAGATCAAAACGGGAAAAAACTGCTTGATACTTTCAACTAACATAGATGAATTCTCACTATTCAGATGTTTTTAGACGAATTTTTCGGATGCCCGCACCCTATCAAGGCGGGCCCCACACTTCAATCTCGAAAATGGAGATGAAAAAGATCAGTTTTTTTCGCTTCGCATCTTGTTAAAAAAAACATTATCAGCGATAATAGGCGCCCTAATGACTCTGCCTTTATTCATTACCCGAGGAAATAAATACGTTGCCGGTGCAATCATGTACGCTGTGGCCTATGCCCTCTATTATGTGACCAACCACTTTCCAGTGGTTGAGCCCACTCTGTTACCATTTACTTGGATCGATGAAAACACGCCCTTCATGCCGTGGACCGTCCTCATTTACATCAGTGAGTACTTCTATTTTGCGTTTGTTTACATTCTGTTGAAGCGAGAAGACAACATCAACCAGTATCTCTATTCTTACTTTGTCGCTCAAATCATCGCCTGCTTTATCTTTTTTGCTTATCCGGTGACTTATCCGCGTGAACTGTTTCCTGTTCCAACTGATATTCCACAATGGCTTCAGGCAACTTGGGTTTGGTTGCGCAAGGCAGATGCTCCGACCAATTGCCTACCTAGTTTGCATGTTGCATCGGTTTACCTCTCGGCATTTGCTTTCATCACCGATAAACAAAAGAAACTATTCTGGACCTTCTTCATCTGGTCAACTGCAATTGCCTTGACCACTCTGACCACCAAACAACACTACTTGGTCGACATTATCAGTGGAATCACACTGGCAAGTTCGACTTATTATTGGTTCCACCACAGACAGCAGTACAAGCGCGTAATCGCCATTCCTTCCGCTGTGGTGGCAAACTAATACTTAAAGACCAGAAACCCAAGTACGATCGACTACCAATGATTTTGCGTTGTTTCCGCTCACCGCAGATCGATCCAAAGTCAACGTACTCAAAGTCGTCAAACTGGTGCATGAGCCAGGAGCATCGCTCAAATCACCTGAATTAGCACAAACTGTTGCCGTCGCTGGACAAGATGAACTTTGATCAAAGGAACCTGTAGCATAGACATAAGTGCCATCCGTTTTCATGCTCACACCACAACCAACACCTGAAAAGTTCGCGCCAGGAGAAATAGTTTGAGTATTATCCGCTGAAGATGAGGTAGCGAGTTCGAACACTCCGGTAGTTTTATTGGCCTTGATTTGAGTCACGGTTGAATAATAGACGCCTGACTTTTTCTCGACACTGATCTGGTAAACTTCCATCTCATCACCGGCTTCACTGATTTTAGAAAGAACGCCCATTGTTGGCGGTTCTGCATCACTACTTTCAAAGTCAGTATTGGTTTGAAGTTCAGCTACATACCAGTAACCACCCGATTTACCAAAATACACTTTGAAATCATTCACGCCTTGAGAAGCAGCATCAACCACTTGTTTGCAAGAAAGCTGCATTGGGAAATTAAATCCTGTCGCCACGACTGGAGGAGTATAAGTCGAAGTTGCAGCATCTTGGCATTCTACAATTGCATCCGCCAAGCTTGCCAATCGCTCATCGACCATCTTCAAGCGATACATGAAATCAGTCGGTCCCGGACTGAACAAACGATCTTTCAACGTGGTCAAATTTGAATCAATTGTGAATCCTACTGCTGAAGATTCCAAAGCGCTGGGCAATGCACCTTTTGCAATAGCCACCATGCTGGGAATCGGTGATGTAGCCGAGGAATCCTCGTTTTTTGCACATCCGATCATGCCTGTAGACAAAGACAATATAAGCGACAACCAAAAACTATTTTTCATTTTTTTCCCTTTCCATGGAAATTCAAATTCATGTTGAATTCCTTCATTCTCATGAACGGAAAGTCACAACTCAACTCAATAGAAATTGATCGAACTAGGGAATCAGGGTCAGGGTTTTGACTGGAGGAAAATTCCATCTCCCATTTTGGCAATCCGATAAGACCATAAAGACAGCTTCTTATTGATTTTCCAGATGAAGGTATTGATCGTACCGGTCTCCAAAACGGGTAACTTCCAGACATCAACTCTCAGGTTTTCGCAACTGACGGGCGAAGGATGATTTTGGATGAGTTTCATCAACAGGTGAAATTCGATCTTCGAGAAATCAATTTCCAGCCCACTCAATTCAACTGCAAGTCGATGAGGAAAGAGAGAAATTCCGGCAAGACTCACTTCTCGATCCTTGCGATTCCGATGGAATCGGGAAATCGCATTCCGGATGCGAACCAGCATTTCTTCAGGGTGCATGGACTTCCAAAGATAATCTTCTGCACCATTGGTCAGCATTTCAAGGCGAGTGGACAGCGACTCATCATTTGACAATATGAGAATGGGCGAATTCACGCCAATTGATTTGCAAAACTGAATCGCCTCGAGCCCAATCTTTCCCTCTGGAAACTCCATGTCGAGTAATAAAGCATCATAACCCTTCAATCGATCTTTTGAAATTCGCTTGAACTCCTGGAAATCATTGCTCTGATGAACAACAAAATAGAGCTCAAACTCCTCTTTGAATAAATCCACCACGCTTGGATTGTCTTCAAGCCACAAGATACTCGGCAATGCTGTCCTACTAGACGATTGGGTCAAAACGCGCTCCTAATGCTTTATAACTATTTGAATTGAATAAAAAAAACAGTCAACTCAAAAAAAAGTGATTTGATTTCACGAAAGCGAGATAATCATACTGAAGGGAGTTAACCATGAAAACCAAACACTATTCCCTACCGGCCGAGTCTTATCTTGCCAGCCGCCAAAGCTATGTTCAGAGGTTTACCCTGATCTATAGTAGCTTCACCTTGGCTTTTTCTGCGTATTTCACCCCACAAGGTTTCAACCCGAAATCAGCTGTGCCCGTAAATATTCTGCTTTTTCTGATTGGCGCACCTTTCTGGTTTCGCAAATCATCAATTTCAGTGGTAACCCTGAACGTAGTTTCACAGGTTTCCAATGCCCTTGCTTCAATCTGGATCTGCTCCTTTCTTGGACCCACTTCACACATCAATCTAGTTGCCATCCCTCAATTCATCCTCGTCCTGATGATGTTTGGTGGTCAGAATAGACTTTTAACTTACGTTCTCGGGGCCATGTGTGTTTTCCAACTCTCACTACCATTGATTCCATTTGTGGATACTTGGTATCTACACAAAAGAATGAAGGAGGAAAACCTGATCATCTTGCGGGAGCTATTGGACCTTTCAATCCTCGCGCTGACGGTTTATCAATTCAGGGTGATTTCCGATGCCTGGCGTGATGCCTTGAACATCCTCAGCGATGACAAGGTCAAACTTCAATCCGAGAGTGAGTGGCGTTTCAGACTCCTTCGGATCTTGAGCCATGACATCAAAGAACCCATGGTGAGCGCCCTCCAGCTGCTTCGCAAAATCAGAAAAAATCCGAACGTGAACTTGGAGCCGAAAGTCATCAATCAACTCGAAAACTCACAGATCATGATCCGTGAAATTATTTCGAATGTCGAAACTTATGCGGCATCTAATGAAGACCTGCCGTTACCGAAAGAATGGGTTTCGCCCGAAGATGCATTGGCAAAACTCATGCCCTGGCTAAAAAGCCGATTGGAAGACAAATACATCGCGATTGATACCAATGGTATGCGCGCTGAAGATCGTCTATGGATCAACCCCGAAAGTTTTATCTACCAGATATTTTTAAATCTACTTTCGAATGCGATTAAATTTAGCCCACCCCATTCGAAAATCACATTAACTTCCGATCAGAAAAAAGGCGTGGTCAATTGGTACATCATCGATCAAGGTAAAGGAATCAATGAAAAAGCCCTTCAACAAGATGGATTCACGGAACCCGGAACACACGGTGAACCGGGATCAGGACTGGGAATTAAGATCGCTGTGTTGATTGCGAAAAAACAGGGGGTCGAGATTACCTGGAAAAACATCGGCGCATCGACTTCACATGCCACCCAGGGAACAGAAGTGCTGATCCAACAAAAAAGCCCCACTCAGTGAGCGGGGCTTTTGATTCTCAATTCTTGAACTGATCTAAGGTGCGATCGCAGATCAAACTGCCAATGTCTTCGCAATTTTAAGGTAGTCTTCCGAGAACTTTGGCTTGCGGCCATTGATTTTCTTAAAACTAACGAGCGAAACCTG
>CALPVV020000015.1 GCA_943327105.2 Nitrosovibrio sp. Nv4 | reverse complement strand
TTGAAGCCGACTCTTGCATCACATCACCGAGTTTACCCGTGATCTTCACTGCACCTTTACCTGGAACAACCGACACTTCGATTTGAAGCATTTCGCCGCCCATTTCGGTGTAAGCAAGACCATTGGTCAGACCCACTTCGTTGTTGGCTTCGAGCTTGTTCGGAATGCGTGGAGCACCAAGCATGTCTTCAAGATCTTCAGCTTTCACACGAATCGCACCTTTAGGAGCTGGTTTTTTCGCATTTGCAGCTTCAGTGCGTCCATCGACTAATTTCTTCGCTACCTTACGGCAAACGGTAGAAATGATGCGTTCAAGGTTACGCACGCCGGCTTCACGAGTGTAAAGCGCAGCAAGGTTCTTGAGGGCTTCATCATCGACAGAAATGTCTTCAACCTTCAAACCATGAAGTTCCATCTGTTTCGGAAGAAGGTATTTTCTCGCGATGTTGAATTTCTCGATATCGGTGTAACCAGAGATCGTGATCACTTCCATACGGTCAAGCAACGGACGAGGTACCCCACTCAAGGAGTTCGCCGTCAACACGAACATGACTTTTGAAAGGTCATAATCAACTTCAAGATAGTGGTCGCCGAAAGTCGCATTCTGTTCCGGGTCCAATACTTCAAGCAACGCTGAAGAAGGGTCACCACGGAAGTCCATGCTCATCTTATCGACTTCATCGAGCAAGAATACCGGGTTCGAAGAACCAGCTTTCTTGAGCGATTGAATCACTTTACCTGGAAGCGCGCCGACATAGGTACGACGGTGACCGCGGATCTCAGCTTCATCTCTCACCCCACCCATGGAAGCTCTGACGAACTTCTTGTTGAGTGCTTTTGCAATTGATTTAGCCAATGAAGTCTTACCTACGCCTGGAGGCCCAAGGAAACAAATGATTTGCCCTTTGGAGTTCTCAGTCAGGGTACGAACCGCAAGATACTCAAGCAAACGCTCTTTCACTTCATCAAGACCGTAGTGATCTTCATTCAAGACATCTTCAGCAACCTTCAGGTCATGACTGTCTTCAGTGAATTCGCCCCAAGGAAGAGTAATGAGCCAGTCGATATAGTTGCGCACCACTGTCGCTTCCGCGCTCATTGGTGACATCATTTTCAACTTCTTCAATTCTTTGATCGCTTTTTCCTTAGCCTCTTTGCTCATCGGCTTGGATTTGATCTGCTTTTCAATCGCAAGAATCTCGGCTTTGAATTCATCCTTCTCGCCAAGTTCTTTCTGAATCGCCTGCATCTGCTCGTTCAGATAGTATTCCTTTTGGGACTTTTCCATCTGCTTCTTCACGCGGGTACGAATGCGACGTTCAACTTGAAGAATCTCGATCTCGCCTTGCATTAACTCAAGCAAGCGCTCAAGTCGCTTCATCGGGTCAGTAATCTCAAGCACACCTTGTTTATCTTCAAAACGAAGATTCAAGTGAGCCACAACCACATCACCAAGGCGAGAAGGGTCTTCGATTCCATTCACGCTCATGAGCATCTCTGGCGGGATGCGTTTGTTCAGTTTTACGTAATTTTCAAAAGTAGCTTTCAGTGAACGAACCAGTGCTTCTGTTTCAACATTCACTTTGTCAGCCGCTTCATTCACCACTTCAACTTCGGCTTCAACCATTTGTTCGCCGTCGATGAACTTGATCATTTTTGCGCGACGCTTACCTTCGATCAAAACCTTAACAGTATTATCCGGAAGGCGAAGAATCTGAAGAATGGTCCCAAGAGTACCGATTTGATAAATATCCTTATCGGTAGGGTTCACTGTTGTTGCTTGTTTTTGTGCAACGAGAAACAGTTCCTTTTTCTTTTCCACACACTCCTCGAGTGCATGGATGGATTTCTCTCTTCCTACGAAAAGAGGCACCACCATGTGTGGAAACACGATTACCTCACGAAGCGGGAGGACTGGTACGACCATTTTTTCTGTTTTGCTGGGCTTGCTCATTAAGAAGCTCCTTCCAAGTTTCATTTTACATATTCGGAAGGGCTTGTGGGTGCTTTGTAAAAATATATTTTTACAACAAAAAAAACACGTCACTTCTTTGACGTCGGGCAAAAATTCCCCAGAATTCTGCTCGGTTAAATCGAAGTAACTGAAAACTGATCTTCAAATTAGTTTTCCACTTTCTTAATACAAAACTGACCAACCTCTACTCGATTCCAACAACCGGTCATCGAATCTTCCATGATTACAGGAGCATTACCCCCAACCATAAAACCGGTAGACTCTTGCGCGCGCACGGCATTTGAGCTTCTTGCTTTTCCTACAAGCACCGAAACAGCCGTTCTTAATCGGACTGGCTGGCCGAGTGATTGAGCTGCCATCTCATACCGGATGATCGCAACGTTATCGGCATCGGTATCACCAAAAAGTGTATTGAATAACTCCAACCCAGTAGATTTCTTACGAAACAGTCGGTGTCTTGAATCAACGATCAATGAAAACTGTGTACTGCCGTCGAAGTTCAGGTCATTCATAATTGTGATACTAGGACGAAAATACGGTGAGATATCGACGCCTGGCTCAACCTGATAGGAAAGCGGCCTAAACAGCCGGATTTTCATTTTTGCATGATCCGAATTCAGCAACTCCTGAGTGACCCTCGACAAATCTGTCGGTGAAAAAGACGCATTGAAGGTTGCAACAGCTGAATTTTGATCTCGGTCTAAAAAAACAGCATCATTCTGGCGAACCAAAGCCACCGGAAAATAATAAGCCACCGTCGGATCTTCCGTAGAGATGAACAACTTATCACTTCGGCCGGTAGTAATTGGTTGATCCAAATTGACTTGCGCCATGACCACTTGAGTAAACAATAATCCTAATCCAATAAACCACTTCATTTCGAAACCCTTCTACACATTGTATTTTCTATACATTTTCGTTGATTTGCAGTGATTTGATAGCGTCGAACAAACGATGAGGAATCCATCAGTTCGATTGGCCACTCACCCACTTGATCATAAGCCTTGAAAGTGCCCATCAATTGCTTCTTTTTTTCGTCACTTAATGAGCGAAGACAAGATATTGCCTCAAACCGAGATTTACATTGTATCCAAACATCATCTTCAGACTTCGAATCCTGCGCTGTAGAGTGTTCTGTATCGTTTCCGCATCCAGATGCAATCGTGATAAGCATCAATAATAAAGACTTCCAAATCCGCCTTTTCATCGACTACTCCTTTTCACATCGCGTGACAGCTGCCGCACCTTTTTTGAGAACCAACTCAGCTGTACACTTCAGCGCCATGGGTTGACTTTCATTTACCACGAGGAAACTCGAACCGATCTTGTCGATCTCACCGGCAGAAACGACGTATCTACCGTCACCCTTCTTGCCAAGCATTTTCACCACAATCTGGCGATAAGCCAGAATCACGGCTTCTTCATTCGAAAAATTCTTCAACTTCATAGGACTTGCCTTGATCGCCTGAATGATTTTTTTACGAATCTCCGGCAAACTCCTCGGTTCAACAGACAACTCTTTTAAAACTGAGACCATTTTCGATGTGTTATCTATAGAAATATAATCTTCTGTCCATTCACCGCTAACACGAAAAGTACTACGGAAGAAACCCAACCCTTCGTTTTCATATTGAAGCTGCAATCGATAAGCATCAGTTCCACTCACTCGTGACATCGCTTGCGCATATTGAAAATCATTACTCATAGCCAATGTCTTCATCAACATTGGTGGAGTGCTTTGTAATGCGTCAGGCACAGTCATCTGTTCATCAATTTCACTGACCACACCTACCTCGATGTCTCGGAAATAAGTCATTGATTGGTCTGACGACGGAATTTTTTTTAGTGAATTGAATTCCTCATCTGATAAATAATTAAAAACTTTTAAAGCACACACCTTCGAAGAAGTTCCGCTGAAACATTTAAATTCAGAGGAAAACGCCGTTGGAGAATACCAGACCGTATGTTTTACCGTTGGAAACACCACCACTCGGCCAACATTGAAAGCATCATTCAACTCGGGAGGGTTGAATCCAACCGGCACTTGAGCGAACCCAATAGTTGGAATCGAGCTCATGAAAAGAATCAGAAACAATTGACTGATCTTCATATTATTTAACCCCCAAACGGATTCCAATTTGGCTGTTTTTAACGGTTACCTTGTCGGAAGAAAGTTTTAACAGGAAGTGGGAGTTTTGCTCTGAACGGATGTAATCAGCGCGTAGACTGAATGCTTTACCTCGATCTGGTAGGCTTCCGTTTGGAAGTTTCATTGCCGGCGTAAACAAAAGCGTAATCACATTACGTTCAAGATCTTCAAATGCCGCCGCCATTTTTTGATCCAATACACTGGTAGGTATTGTTGTATCTTCATCCAAGTGAAAATCGAATGCACCCTCTTGCCTCATACTTTGCAAAACAGTGTGCAGATCAATTTCCCACCAAAAACCTTCTGCATGAGCAGAGGATTCAAATCGGGAATAAACCTGGTTCAGGTCAAAGTTGTAGTGTGCCTTATAAGCCATTGAATATGCCTTGAATCCAACCGAAACCGTGCAAGCCAAACCTCCACCATTGATCAGATTAAAAACCTCATTGACTAGCTCAGGATCGTTTTTCACACGAATGGAAACTGGAACCATTTCAAGATAATTTCCGATCTGGTTGGGAAAAAGCCATGTGACATTCGGATCACCTGCGTAGATGTTTTGGCAGGTGAAGTCTTTAGAATACTCCAGAAAAATCGGGGTGAAATTTGCAACCGGAACCTTTTGGCCTTTGGCAACCTCGCGAATCATGCTTTCTTCAACACTTGGCTGGCCACGAAAAACGAAACTCAATGCTCGATTATTTTCATCTTTAAAAAGCGCCGAGCGATAGGTGCTGTCACGAGTCCACGGTTCAACCGAAATCGGAATATACCAAAAAAGATCAGATCGATCGTGATCTTTGAAGACTTTTAATGGAAGACCACTCGTCCCCACCGGCTGCATCAGATCTGGATACGCATTGGCTGTTCCCGCAAAAAAAATAAGACTGAATAATGAATTTATAAATAGCGATTTCATTTCATAACCTCCTGTTGGTTCGGCAGGCTATGAGCAAGCGTAGTGCCAAGACCGAAACGAATACAGTAGACTTGAAACCGATCGCACATCAAATTTCGTGTGGTTTTACCTACAGTCGAAACCAACGATGTAGGTTACTCCAACAAAAAAGGGCCGGAACCAATGGTCCCAGCCCTTTTAAATTCTTTATTTCAGACTATTTAAGCGGTCTCGCGCTTCTCACCGTGAATCAATACCGGCTTTTCACCCTTTTCAATCGTATCGCGAGTAACTACGCACTTACGAATTGTCGGATCACTTGGCAAATCATACATCACATCAAGCATGGTTTGCTCGATGATTGCACGAAGTCCACGAGCACCAGTGTTACGCTTGATTGCCTGTTGAGCAATTGCAACGAGAGCTTCTTGTTCAAATTCAAGTTGAACACCATCATAATCAAGAAGTTTTGCATACTGCTTGGTCAACGCGTTTTTAGGTTGAGTCAAAATGTTCACCAATGTTTCTTCATCCAACTCACCGAGTGTTGCAATCACTGGAACACGGCCGATGAACTCTGGAATCATACCAAAGCGAACCAAATCTTCAGGCTCAGACTGAGCAAACAATTTTGAAAGAGTTGAATCTTCTTTCGACTGGATGTTTGCGCTGATTCCGATCGATTTCTTGCCTTTACGCTGAGAAACGATTCGATCAAGACCTACGAAGGCTCCACCCACGATGAAAAGAATATTGCGGGTATCCACTTGAATGAATTCCTGTTGAGGATGCTTTCTTCCGCCCTTAGGAGGAATATTCGCCACTGTACCTTCCATCAATTTCAAAAGTGCTTGCTGAACACCTTCACCGCTGACATCACGGGTAATGGAAGGGTTTTCACTCTTGCGGGAAATCTTATCGATCTCGTCGATATAGATGATACCGCGCTGAGCTTTTTCAACGTTGTTTTCCGCCGCTTGAAGAAGGTTTAGAACGATGTTCTCAACATCTTCACCCACGTAGCCCGCTTCAGTCAGAGTAGTTGCATCAGCAATTGCGAACGGTACGTTCAAGATGCGTGCAAGCGACTCGGCCAACAGGGTTTTACCTGAACCAGTCGGACCCACTAGAAGAATGTTACTCTTCGCAAGTTCAACATTGCCCTTCTCACCTTTTTTAAGGGTTGCCTGGTGTTGAATACGCTTGTAGTGGTTATAAACCGCAACCGAAAGAATGCGTTTGGCCTTATCTTGACCGATTACGTGCTCATCAAGGAATGACTTGATTTCAGCGGGTTTCGGAAGATTTTGAATTCCACCAGAAGCTGAAGGAGCGCCTGATGCCGAAATTCCAGCCTTTTGACCTTCTTCACGAATGATATCGTTACAAAGATCAATACATTCATCACAAATATAAACACTCGGACCCGCGATCAGTTTCTTCACTTCACGCTGGTTCTTGCCGCAGAAAGAGCAGGTCAGATTGCCCATGCTGTTACCGTACTTAGGTGTATCCATTCTTACTTACCTCTTTTCTCTACCACTTTGTCGATCAGACCGTATTCCACTGCTTCACGAGCAGAGAGATAATTGTCACGATCGGTGTCTTTTGAAATTTGTTCAATGCTCTTGCCAGTGTGACGGGCAAGAGATTCATTCAGCTGGCTCTTTAGATAAAGAATTTCTTTAGCTTGAATCTCGATATCAGATGCTTGTCCGCGCGCACCACCCAATGGTTGGTGAATCATGATTCGAGCACTTGGAAGACTGTAGCGTTTTCCTTTTGCTCCGGCGGAGAGAAGGAACGCACCCATACTTGCTGCCATGCCGATACAATAAGTAGAAACATCACACTGAATGAAATTCATGATGTCGTAAATTCCCAAGCCCGCGTAAACGGAACCACCTGGTGAATTGATGTAAAAGTGAATGTCTTTATCAGGATCATTCGATTCAAGGAAAAACATCTGTGCGATGAGAAGATTGGCAACCACGTCATTCACTTCGGTACCGAGAAAAATAATTCGATCAATCAGTAGTCGGGAATAAATATCGTATTGTCTTTCACCGCGTGCAGTTTGCTCAACCACGATCGGATTAGGAATATATCCCATCGGCGAAAGAGAAAGATCAGAGTTAAAGCCAACGATGTCTGGTCTGATTAAATCTGCTGGAATTTTCGGTCTTGCGATATGAGTGCTCATTATGGTTCTTCTCTCCTTCGTTGCGTCTGTAAATCCCTATACGCCCCTATCGGACATTTTAAACCAGCACTCAAGTAATTAAAAAGCTAATGCTTTATTTGCTCCTGCGTCATCTGATCATTTATTGTATCCAGATAGTTAAGCAGCACACTACGAAGCTGATCGAGCGACAAATCTTTGACGTCTTCGCAGCCGGTACCCAAAAAAGAGTTGATCTCGGCGTGAAGGTAATCGGCAGGAAGTCCAGTCATTTGAACTACTTCGTTCAAAACATCGTTTCCAGACGCCTCAGTAGGCGCAGACATGACAGCAGAACATCCTTGCTCTTTTTTCATACTTTCTCCCGATATTAGCGCCTCCATCATCCTGACTGGAGACACTTTTACAAACCAAGTATCTTATCTTAGTGTAAAAACTTGCAACTGATATTTTGAGATTTCTTATAAAAAATTTGATTCAATTAAATATATGAAAAAAGCAAATTCGTTAAAGACCAAGTCACCAGCAGATTCAGCCGTCATCATGACTGAACTCGTATTGCCTCAACACACCAATGCGCTGGGAACCATCTTCGGAGGAACGGTCATGTCATGGATCGATATTGCCGGAGCGATCTCTGCGGGTAAATACGCACGCTGCTCGGTTGTTACTGCTTCAATCGATGCCCTTCATTTCATCGCACCGATCAAACTGGGACACGCTGTTCAACTAAAAGCATGCGTGAACCTGACCGGAAAAAGCTCGATGGAAGTTGGCGTTAGAGTCGATTCTGAAAACCTCATCACCGGTGAACGCTTTCACAACGTGAGCGCCTATCTGACGTTTGTTGCACTCGGAAGCGACGGCAAACCAAGAGAAGTCCATCCACTGGAACCCAAGACCGAAGCCGAAAAAAGACGATACAAATCAGCTATCAAGAGACGCGCATCTCGCGTAGCATTGGCAAAGGACATCAAAAACGAAGACCACTAAGCAGGCATTTCATGAGCGCAGAATTAGATCAAAACATTTTCAGTTTTTACGAAAACATCATCCTCACGAAAAACGGGGCATGGCTTTCTGACAATGAAGAAATCACTCATGAACGAACCATTCTTGCATTTGCCCGCAACATCTTTCGTTGTAAAGATGGCTTTGAAATTCGAATCGGACATGAACGCAAAACCATTCACGTCGAAGACACCATGTACTTCATCACTTCGATCGAAGGCTCTCCAGAAATTGGCTTCTCCATTCGCACAAACGACCAGCGCATTGGCGAACTCGACCCCAGCACTCTGAAATATCGTCCTGGGCGGCTGACTTGCAGGGTGCCAGACCCGAACACCGGAATACTTGAAGAGGCTAAATTTCTCAGCACCGCTTATTATGAGATTCTGAAGTATCTCGAACAAGACGGTGAATCCTTTTCAGTCACAATCGAAGGCAAGAAGATCACACTTTGAATCAGAGAACTTGGTAATTAAGTTTTTTTAATTTAACCCTAAAAGGCGTTAATTCCAGCTCTTAGCAGATCACTTTTCCATCACAATGTGCTATAAATCTGCGCATGAAGAATCTGTTTTTGGCTCTTGTTTTTGCACTTAACTCACCCTCAATCGTAGCAATGGCACAATCGCCCGAAAGATCCTCGCAGCAAATCATTGAAGAGCTTCGAGACTATATGAATTCAAGCTTGAATAAGATGAGGAACAACAAGGTAAACTGCCTTGAACAGAGTATTTTTTTCAATCCATTCGAAGGCGGCGCCTGCAATCCAACTATTTACAAGAATTACAATTGCCCCGGTCAAAAAGGCAAACTAGTGAGCAGCGTTACCGTTGAAATCGCTAAAGCATCCGTTACTAAAAACAAAACAAACACGGTTACCCTTTTCAGTCCTAAGCGCGATCAGATTGCCGATCGAGTCTGGGGAATTCTTGGCCAACCAGGACCCTTCGAACACGGCTGGCCTTCAGAAGCTCACACTATTTTGAACGACACCATTGAATCGATCAATACCATCAATGATGAACAGGCATTTCACATCAAAGAACTTTTCGTTGATCTCATCAGAAGCTGCCGCAATCTAGATTCGATTCAGCGCTGAACTTTCAAGCGTGTAACTCACCCACATCAGATGCTGTGGCGACATAGCCATGACTTCGATGGGCTTGTTGCCTTCAAACAATTCATGAGGCGACACCAACCACTCGTTTTGCTTTTCAGATGTTGGCACCATTCGATTTAGATTTTTATAGATGGAAACAAGCGGCACCGCCGACTCTAACCCAAGAGGCATCGATGGCATTTCATCTAGTTGGGCACTCGAAAGCGCAAAATGCTGATTCAAAACCTCAGTTGAAACATGGCCAATCTTCGCGAGCTGCTCTGGCGACAATTGCCAATCAACCATGATCTTTTTCAGATATTGAACTAAATGCAGATTTTCGTGCTCAGTAGTTGAATTTGACATTAGCCGTGACCTCCCATCAAGAACGGTTCAGCAAGAAAACTCATGTCTCGACCACGCATGGCGGTCGAAAAGAAAACTTCCGAAGTTTCCCAAAGCTCTTGCTCGGTTGGAATATGGAAAACTTTTTTACGGAAATCAGCAGACCCCGGATAACCACTTGAGTACCAAGCCAAGAACTTACGTGCATGCAAAAGCGCACCCTTTTCATTGAAGGTTTCGCTTAGAAATTTACGCTGTTTTCGAAATAGCTCAAGAAAACGATCTGCATTCACTATTGGCATTTCCCGGCCATTCAATAAAGCAACAGACTGCTCGAACAAAAATGGGTTACGAAGAGCGCCTCTACCAATCATCACCGCATCGACTCCATAATTCTTGAATCGCATCACCGCTTGATCGGGCGTACAAATATCACCATTACCAATTATCGGTAACGGACTTTTCGCTTTAACATCACCGATAAAATCCCAATCGGCATCTCCACTGTATCCTTGAGCACGAGTCCGTCCATGAATTGCGACCCAGTTCACCCCGGCATCAGCTGCAACACGCACCACTTCAATCGCATTTCGTGTGTGAGCATCCCAACCGGTTCTAATTTTGATGGTGACCGGAATCTTCACCGATTTAACCATTGCCTCAAGAATCTTACCCAATCCGAGGGGATTACGGCACATGGCAGAACCCGCGCCTTTTTTGACTACTTTTGGAACCGGACACCCAAGGTTCAAATCAACAAAATCAGCGCCTTGCTCTTCAACAAACTTGCAGGCTTTAACGAGGTTTTCCTCATCTTCACCAAAAATCTGTAACCCGAGCGGACGCTCACTTTCATGAAACTTCAATAACTCGATCGTGCGGTCGGAGGCATATTCGATTCCATTTGCCGATACCAACTCACTGATCATGACCGAACTGCCATACTCACGCATCAAGCGTCGGAACGGTGAATTCGTAATTCCAGCCATCGGAGCGAGAATGAAAGGGTGTTCTACTGATATGGCGCCTAATTTACGCGGAAATAATGATTCACTCATGATTTTAATGCTTCAATTTCTTCTACTGTTCTTGGCAATTCGTGCGTCAGGTTCTCACAGCCATTTTCGGTGATCAGCAAATCGTCTTCAATCCTTACACCAATCCCTTGATACTCGGTCTCATTACCCCTGAAATACAGCCCAGGCTCATTGGTCATCACCATTCCAGGCTTCAGCACATAATCTTTACCTTGCTCATGATAAATACCAGCATCATGAACATCAAGCCCGAGATAATGACCTAGACCATGAGGAAAATAAGTCCGAAATGACTCTTGCCCTGAAAGCACCACACCAAGAGACTTTAGTCCCTCGGTGAGCATCTTCACCGATTCATCATGAAGCGTTCGATAGCTCACTCCTGGTTTTGCCAATCGAATGATTTCACGATTCACTTCAAGGACTTTTTCATACACATTTTTTTGGGCCTGAAAAAAAGTCACCCCTACCGGAAAAGTCTGGGTGATGTCGGCGGTATAGAGTTCATTTTCAGCACCCGCATCAACCAACACCATTTGGCCTTCTTTTAAAATCTCATTATTGCGAACATAATGCAGAGTCGTTGCATTCATTCCGCCTGCAACGATGGGGTTATACCCCAACTGCATCAGTCCGTGCTTACGAACAAAATACTGAAACTCTGTTTCAAGGTCAGACTCAAGCATTCCGGGTTTCGTAATTTTCAACAAATGCTTATGCGCATTTGCACTGACTGAACACGCCTTGCGAATCAACTCAATCTCTTCAGAGTCTTTCAACACACGCAAATCTGCCAGTAACGGAGTCGGATCAAGTACTGGCAAGTTGCCAAGGTTTCCTTTTCCCCTGAACGGGATCGCTTCATAGATCAACTTCAACACCCGCTGATCACGATCAGCGGGATGAATGCACTCGCGATCATTCAGTAAGTAGTAAACCTTACCGGCCCCCCTCAACAACTCGGGAAGCTTCTGATTGAATTTTCGAATGGAATGGGAAAAATCAGTATCGAACACCTTCGCAGCACGATCCACTCCGTAGCGCTCTCCATCCCAAATCTCATGAGATTCATCTCTCTCAAGTACAAACAGATGCGACTCACCATTGACTAGCACCAAAGCCGCACCCGGCTCATCGTAGCCCGTTAAATAGTGAAAAGTGGAATGCTGTCGAAACGGAAAATGAACGCTGTAATTGCGAATCAGCTCTTCAGCGCCAAAAAAGACAAAACAAGCGTTGGAGTCTTTTTTCATCAACTCCGTTCGTCTTGCCTTGAAGCGCGGTGAAACCGATTGCTTGAGCATTAGGCCTTCAAGACTCCGCGAAGAATCTGATCACGCTCGATCGCTTCAAACAATGCGCGAAAGTTTCCTTCGCCGAACCCATCATTGCCCTTACGCTGAATCAACTCTAGGAAGAATGGCCCCACCAACTCTTGAGAAAAGATCTGCATGAGGTATCCGCCACCTTCTCCGTCAAGAAGGATTCCAAGGGACTCCAGAACCTTAAGGTCTTCAGTCACGCCCGGCACACGAGTGGGAACCACTTCATAATAAGTGGAAGGAACACCCAAAAACTTGAAACCTTTTTCACGATATTTGGTGATTCCACCAATGATGTCGGTTGTAGCAAATGCAAGATGCTGAACTCCAGCACCCTTGAAGCGATCAACAAACTCTTGAACTTGGCTTTCTTTCTCAGTTGCTTCATTGATAGGCACTTTAATGCGGCCGCATTGAGATTGAACCACATCTGAAAGAAGGCCGGTTCGGCCCGTCTTGATATTAAAGCGACGTACCGCCTTGAAATCAAAAACCTTGGTGTAGAAATTGAGCCAAGTCTCGAACTGACCCATGTCAATGTTGTTGGTCAAGTGATCGATGCGGTAAACGCCGGTCGGAGACGGGCTCTTCATGCGATCGACTTTCAATTCATCAAGAAACAAAGCTGATTTGGTTTCATCACCCGTATTCTTACGGGAAACAAAACGATAACGAAAATCAGCTGGTGTGAATACTTCAGCAATGGTCACGACGCCTTCGGGTGACTCAAAAGTTTGTGGCGCCATTGCAGAGCGGGCTCCACGGCCAACCACTTCATCATAGGTCTGCTTCACATCTTCAACTTCAGCACCAAGAACACAAATTCCATCACCATGAGATTTCAGGAATCGATAAGCTTCTTGTTTTTGCGCTTCCGGTGATTGGTCGAAAGAGGTAATCACCAAACGAACCATCCCTTGGGCCAAAACAGTCTGATGGGCTCCTTTTGATGCGATTTTCACATCGGCCACAACTTCAAACCCCATGTCTTTCCACATTTTTACATGTGGTGCCGGGTCAGCTACGGTGAACTCTACGTGGTCAAAACCTTCGCTACAAAACTTCATTGCGTGAACTCCGATCCACGGCCGATCTGTTCTTCCGTCAGCTGTGAATATTTGTGATTGAGATTTGGCTTGAGTGAATCGATATAGGTATAACCACGCAACACTTGCTCGTAGAAATTCTGAAGATCAACACCCTCTCTTGGCTTGATCACCGATTCACGAACATTGCGATCAATGAGTTGCTTGATTTCTTGTTCAAGATGCTCTGGTGAATACTGAATCCACTGCAAAACACTGGCAATGCTGTTACCGCGAATCACTTCTTCGATATAGTATCCGCCCGGCTCTGTCTCATCGAGGAACACGTGCACTTCATTCACTTTTCCAAAAAGGTTATGAAGATCACCCATGATGTCTTGATAGGCACCAGTGAGGAAGAATCCGATATAGTACGGTTCGCCCTCTTTCAACGGGTGAAGTTTGATCATGTCTTTCACATCACGAAGGTCGATGAACTTGTTCACTTTGCCGTCCGAATCGCAAGTGATATCAACCAAGGTTGCATTGCGGGACGGTTCTTCATCCAGTCGATGAATCGGCATTACCGGGAACAACTGCTGAATCGCCCAATGATCGGGCATGGATTGGAAAATGGAGAAGTTACAGAGATATTGATCTGCAAGTGACTTCTGAACTTTTTCAAGCTCTTCAGGAATGTGGCGCAATTCAGATGCCCACTGAGATGCCTTTCGACAAACTTGCCAGAACAAATGCTCTACCTTGGCGCGCTCTTCAAGATTGAGCAGACCAAGCTTGAACATGCTGAGTGCTTCTTCTTTTCTCTGAAGTGCCTCGTTCAAAGTCTCCATCACGTTTTTATAATTGATATTTTGGAATGCATATCGCATTTCCTTGATCACATTGTGCTCTTCTTCACCGTTTTTCGGCTCAGTCAGATCCATCGGCGTATTGCCGACTTCAATCGAACCAAAAACATTCACGATCAATACCGAGTGATGGGCTGCAATCGCACGACCACTTTCTGAAACAATGGTTGGAACTGGAACCTTTTCATCGGCACAGATTTCTTGAATCGAATAAACCACGTCTGAACAATATTCCTGAAGAGTGTAATTGATTGAACTTTCGAAATCGGTTTGAGATCCGTCGTAGTCAACACCCAAGCCGCCACCAACATCAAGATACTCGAGCTTCACACCCATCTTGATCAACTCTGCGTAGAAACGAGTCGCCTCTTTCAACGCTTCCTTGATGGTACGAATATTCGTGACTTGTGACCCGATATGAAAATGCAGCAATTTGACTGCATCTGGAAACCCTTCAGACTTGAGGTAGTTCACGGTATAAAGCATTTCGGGGGTAGTCAGTCCGAATTTTGCAAGCTCTCCGCCGGAAGACTCCCATTTACCAGAACCTTTTGAATGCAATTTACAACGCATTCCAAGCAAAGGCTTCACACCAAGTTCTTTAGCGATCTGAACGACTTGCTGAACTTCAGAAAGTTTTTCGATCACGATCAAAACTTTTTTACCAAGTTTCACACCCATGAGGGCAAGCTTGAGTACGGAATAATCTTTGTAGCCATTGACGATAATCAATGTTTCAGAAGGAAGGTCTTGAGCGATAACAGCTACAAGTTCAGCCTTAGAACCAGCCTCGAGCCCGTAGTTGTATTCACGGCCTGCATCTACAACTTCTTCAACCACTTCGCGCATCTGATTTACTTTGATCGGATAAACGCCTTGGTATTTACCAGCGTAGTTGTTTTCTTGAATCGCTTTTCTGAAGGCTTCATTCAGCTGAATCACGCGGTGACGAATGATGTCTTGAAAACGAATGAGCAAAGGCATCTGTAAATTCAAATCAGATGCTTCAGCAACAACTTTCATCAAGTCAATGCCTGGTCCAAGACCTTGTCTTGGATGGACAGTCAGGTTTCCACCTGGATTAATATTGAAGTACTGGTCACCCCAGTTTTCAACGTGATACTGCTTAAGCGAATCGGACACACCCCATGGTTTCATAGGCTTTTTTAATAACATGACCTAACCCCTACGACCATGGATAAATGTTGACTAAATGAATATTAAACTAAGATCATTTAATCTTGTTGAGCTTGATGATCAACTATTAAGACGCTATAATAATTGCATGGGCCATTTGTTGTTCATTACGAACGATTCACATTTTATTAACCGAATCGGCAAGGAGTGCGGATCTGAAACGGTGATCGCAGAGTCATTATTTCACGGTGCAGAATTGATCAGTAACCCAAACAATTCTTTCAAAGCAATCTTTCTGAATCCGAACGACCCCAGCTTCAGCGCACTTAAGTTTCTTGAGCTTGCCGTAACGCACCGGCCAGCAACTCCTGTTTTTTTTATTGATAGCGAATCTGAAATGTCCAGTCCGGAAGCAACAGAATTACTTGCGAAACACCACATCCGTCGTACCTTTCGAGGTGATGAAGCCTTTGATGAACTGAATGCAAAAACCGGATGCAAACCCTCTCGACTCGCCCCTAAATCAATCAATCGAACGGTTAAAAGCAGCAACCATCCAGGATTTGTCTGTGTTCCTAGTGTCGATTTTATTCATCACGAAATATTCGCTTTCGACGTCTTTCTTGAAGACGACACCGGCAGCCTCACCCTCTTTGCTACCGCAGGAAGCATCATCAAACCGAAACTTTTTGAAGCCATCGGTAGCATGATTCATTTCTTCATCCGGGAATCTAACATCATTGAAATCAAAACAAAGATCAGGCAGACACAAAAAGAAATGGTGTTCTCCAGTCATTTTCCAATTTCCTGGAAAGCTGCGGAAACTCTCTACAAAGCCAAAACCCTACTTCAGTGCCTTCAATCAACCAATCTTTCTGACGCTGCAGTAAGCAGTTCTCACGAAATCCTTGGCGAGGTGTTCCACCTGGTTGGACAACTTCAGGCGATTAATGATTCAGAAAAGTTAAATCGGTTTATCGAACAGGCACACAATTGTGATCGCAACATTGCTTGCGCAACCCTTTCCATTCTGATGTGCAAATCACTCAAATATGAAAAAAATGCCATAGAAGAAATACTGGGGCTCGCAAGCTTTTTTCAAGATATCGCACTTTACAACTCGCCTTTTGGCGACCTGAGTAAAACTGACATCAATAAAATGACACCACAAGAGAATGAGTACTACCTCAATCATCCGACACTCAGCGCCGATATTCTTGCCGAAAACACCAGCATCCCAGCGGTCACCTTGCAAGTGATCAGACAACATCATGAGCGCAAAGACAGAAGCGGCTTTCCAAGAAAAATCGGGGGAATGCAACTACACCCGATGGCAGAAGTCTTGAGTCTGATTAATGACATTATTGATAAAAACCCCCAAACACTAGAAGACGAGAATGAAATTTACAGACACTACTCCGACCGGATCGTGCTATCCTATAAAGGAATTCAGTTTCGCAGCAACATGAAAGCCGCTGCCTGATTCAACAAATGAATTCTATTCAGGGAAGATCTAAATGAACAGTCATCCGGTATTCATTCATCACGATTCAGATGTTTTGAACAGGATCTCAAAAGAGTCCGGCGGAAATGCGAGAGTGACCCAATCGCTCGTTGAAGCGCTTCGCTGGGTTGCAAATCATGAAGAAGATATTTCAGGAATATTCCTCTGTCCGGACAATACTTCATTTTCAACATTTGAATTTCTTGAAATCACAATGAATTATCGTCCAGCAATACCTGTATTTCTATTCGAAAAAACCCTTCTTACCAATAATGATTCAGCAAAAAGAATTCAAAACAATACATTCATAAAAGGTTACTTTGCCGGAACCGAGTCTTACGAGACCCTGGTTGCCAACTTGAAGCCAAACACGCCTAACCCGGTTAGAATCAAAAGAAAAAAACCTCGCCCCGAACAAGAACTTCTCAATTTTACAGCGGTTCCGATTTCAGACTTTTTTTCGGGTGAGCGCTTTCCCTGTGATCTATACATTCAAAATACCGAAGGAAAAATGAGCCTTTTTGCCGAAAAAGACGCTCTAATCGCTCACAAATATATTGAAAATCTCGCTGAAAAAATCGAGTTTCTCTATATCCAATCCGAGCTCCTTGCTCGTCAGCAAAAAACCCTTAAAGAAACACTGGCTGGCATGATCGAAAACAAGGATTTTCCAGACAGCTGGAAGACTGCCGAAGTCATGGCAAAGTCAAAACAGCTGCTCAGCAAGATTAAGAATTCCGGCCCTACTGACCCTGTGCTGGATTTTGCAAGAACACTGCTTAGCGATCTTCAACGATTGATCAACAACATCAATACCGAAAACGGGTCTTTACTTCGTTTGATCAATAAGGCTCTCACCAGCGATCGCTCACTTTTCTGCGCCTCGCTTTCAATTCTAATTTGCCAACAACTTAAATTTGAAAAAAGAACCACACTTGAAATCCTTGGCATTGCGAGCGTATTACAGGATATTTCTCTTTATAACACTCCATTCGGCAATCTAACCGAGCGAAAACTCGAGTCCCTCAGTGAAAACGAATTCAAGTATTACTTGAGACACCCCATCCTGAGTGCCGACATCATTTCTCACCAAACTGATGTCCCTCAAGTCACCCTTCAAGTTTTGCGACAGCATCATGAGCGCAAAGATCGCACCGGTTTTCCAAACCATACCGGCGGAACTCAACTGCATCCGATGGCTGAAATTTTAAGCCTGATCAATGCCTGCTTTGATGTCTCTAGTAAGTATTCGAATCAAAAAGATGCGTATCCAGAAATCGAAAGAACCATTTTCCCTCATTATTCGGAAGCAATGGTAGACGCATTTAAAAAAATCCACTCCAGACTGTAAGCCGGGTCCTGTCTTCATCTGCTTGCGCAAATGGAGGCAATCATTCGTCTAGACGTGCCATTACTGGCATCGTTCATCAGCAACCAACCCGAAGGTATAACGAGCAAAGTCAGCTCTTCCTTCCTATTTGGTCTTGCTCCAGGTAGGGTTTTCCGTGCCTTTTCGATCGCTCGAAAAGCGGTGAGCTCTTACCTCGCCTTTTCACCCTTGCTTCGAAAAGCGGTATATTTTCTGTGGCACTTTCCGTGAATCTTTCATTACAAAAGACTCCCCGGCCGTTAGCCGGTACCTCGACTTTATGGAGCCCGGACTTTCCTCCCGCCATTGCTGGCCAGCGATTGCCCGTCTGAAGTGGAAGGCGAATCATACGTCGATAGCCGACCAACTGTCCATGAAATTTAAAGATGAACGAATCTCTTTGAATCAAACTACTTTTTAATCCCGCCTAGCTGAAACGATAAGCCAAGCGAGTAAAACAACTGCTTCATCGGGGAAGACGAAATATCCGAAATTGCCCCTGATAGTGATTGCTCTTTGAAGCTATGCTGAGACACGTACAAGTCGATCAATACTCGAGAATTTTGCTTGATTCGATAACTCAAAATAGCGGTGAAACCAGACGATTTTTGATACATGGAGGATTCTCCACTGGCTGTCGGCAACGATAGCGCATTGGAACCCACCAAATCATAAGAACCGCGAAACACAAAACTCCCCATCAAAAAGCCGATCCCAAGCCCCACATCGTAACCAGAACCACCAAGGTTGATGTCACCTACCGTAGCCGGATCAGTCATTTGCCCCACAAAACGGTATTGAGCCATTGGTCCGATAAATACGTTTCCAAACTTCATGGAAGGCATCATGTGCAGGCCAAAACTGGACATTGAACGATTCACATTGGCACTGCCGTCACCCATGGTTCCCAGACCACCCTCGGCTCCGAGCATGGTAGTAAATCCCAGTTTTTTCAAAAACCCGAAAGCAGCATGAGCTTCAGGCGTTCCGAACAAAGTCGTCATTAGGATAATAACGGCCAACCTTGGCCAAACTTTATTTTTCACGGTCTCCTTACAGCTACCCCAAAGGTAGACATCGACCCTATCTATTTTACACATAAGATCGGTTTAATCTGCATCAAATTTTACCGTGATCTGCATTCCATCCAAAGCGGGGAAAGTTTGACAGGCGAGCCTCCATCCGCTGTCAATCATTTCGATTGATAACAATCTCGTTTCTGGAAAGGTGGGCGCATTCAGCTTTTTACGATCTTCTTCAGGTATCCAAATCCGATCCTTGCCACAACGGCCATGGCCACCACACTCACTGCCGGTTTCCACTTCTTCCATCTGTGCATGTGCAAGCAGGTTCAAGCTCTGGAAACATTCAACCTCAGACACCAGAATTCCTTTTCGATAAAACCTTACTGACATTACAACCTCGGTTCATTTTTCAAAAACTGCAGCATTGTCCAAAGTAAATGTGGAAGCTTCAATAACTTATCCAACATTCCGCCTCCATACATGTCACCCCAAGCATGAAAAAACTGCTTTTGATAATTCGAATACGGATACCACCACCAAGACTTAAACGTCAAAATTCCGTAACGTGGTCTGTTGATGTGCTTTTGATTCACATATTCATAAAGTCCATTTTCAGAGTGCTTACGACCAAAGCCACTGTCTTTCATTCCACCCCATGGGGTTTCTGGAACTCCAGCTGTAAACAAGACTTCATTGATCGTCACCGTACCCACTTGCAATTCAAGAGCGATTTCTTCAGCCAATGAAATGTTTTCGGTGATCACGCTAGCCAATAACCCATAAGGACTACGATTTGCTTTTTCAATGGCTTCTCGCACCGATTTGAAAGTGGTAATTGCGATCACTGGTCCAAAAGTTTCTTCGATATAGATTTTTGAATCTTCCACACCCTGGCCGCTCACCAATGTCGGCAATAATCGCGTCCGATCAGATGAAAATTCTCCCCCCAGCAAAATCTCAAGGTTTCGTTTTTTTGCATCCGCCAAATGCTCTTCATAAATATGCTTTTGCTTTTCGATCGTACAAACACCGATATCGGTTTCAACCGAAAGCAGTTCCAGTTTTTCCTTCAACCTGCCAACGAATGCAGAGGCAATTGATTCATGCACTAAAAGTCGCTCTGTCGAAGCACACGCCTGACCTGAATTGGTGAACCCACCCCACAAAGCCGCAGAAGTTGCATAATCGAGATTCGCATCTGGCAAAATAATCATGGCGTCTTTTCCGCCCAATTCAAGGCAAACCGGAATCAGGTACTGAGAGGCCTGCTTCATGATTGCCTTACCCGTAGCAACACTACCGGTGAATGAGACTTTCGCCGGCTTTTGATCAATGATGGCTGCCCCAAGGTCGCCCTCACCGTAAACGGTTTGCAAAATATCCACCGGAAAACCAGCCTCTTCAAAAAGCTCATGCATTTTTTGAGCAACAAATGATGTGTGCTCACTTGGCTTGAAGACCACCGCGTTTCCTGCAAGCAATGCGCAAACCAAATCACCAAAGGCGAGCAAGAATGGATAATTCCAAGGTGAAATCACCGCAACCGTCCCCATCGGCTGGTAAACCACGGTACTTTTACGGTAATTCATGAATGGATTTCTGAATTTTACTTTTTTATTCTTAAGTTTTTTCGGAGCGATTTTAATATAATACGAAATCAACTCCATCGAAGGAACCAACTCACAGGCTATCGCCTCAATCGCCGGCTTTCCATTTTCTTCATGTATCACCTGAGCCATCTCATCGAGTCTTCGACAAAGAACCTCACGAAGGTGAATCATTTTTCGAATACGTTGTTTTAGTGAAACCTTGGACCAAAGTTGCTGAGCTCGTGCTGCTCGCTCAAAAACTTGAGGCAAACTCTCGATCGGAGTTTTCGGAATTTCATTAAGTATTACGCCGGTGCGAGGATTGCGACAGAGAATATTGCTCATGCAAAAAGTCTAGCATGGGTTCAAAGACCCCACAACTTTAGCGTATCGCGCTCTTCTTTTGTGTTGGTCACTTTTTTGTATTTTGCTCCGGACTTTCCAATAGTTGCTTTTTGACACTCGTCCCAAGTCGAATGCCTGGACAAAACACCATCAACGTAGCTCAAATAAGTCGTCTTAAACTCTTCAACGTTTTGATGAGTTCCCACGCTCACGGGATAATCAGACAATTCCCCGATAAACAATTCGACGGGCTCATCCTTGCAAAATGCAACTGCGATTTGATCACAGCGTTCATTTGCATCGTGACCGGAATGCCCCTTTACCAATTCATAGGCGATCTTCATTCTTAATTTCTTCAGCTCAGTGAAACCTTTTAGAATTTTTTCCCAAAGATCCTGATTCTTAACCTCAGACCCGGTTGAAGTCCGCCAAGCATTTCTCGACCAATTCGCCACATACTTGGAAGCACCGTCAATGACGTATTTTGAATCAGAAATAAAATGAATGGCTGTCGACAGATGCTTTTTCTTTTCCAGTTTATAAACTTCTTGCAAGCCCCGATAAAACCCCATCATCTCCATTCGATTATTGGTCGTTTCGGTTTCGTTTCCACCAAACTCCAAGACTCGATCATCGGGCGTGACTAGAATCATCCCCCACCCGCCCGGGCCGGGATTTCTTGAACAGGCTCCATCTGAAACGATGATGTACGGCTTCAAAGATTGGCCCCACCAATATCTTCGGCAGTAACCAAAGTTTCCGGTTCACGATCATTGAGCGACTTGCCCGACTTCACAATCTCATAAAGTTTAAGGTAGTTTTCAGCCATTTTTTCCTTGGTGAAATTTTTCTCTACCCAAGCACGGCATTCTTCCGGGGTAGGCAACTCAATCTGTCCAGAAAATGCTTTTTTCCAATCTTCTTCCGATTTCATCAAACATTGTGGCGCAAACTCCAATAACTCCGGCACCGATCCATAAGGATGTGCCAATACCGGGGTTCCGCAGGCGAGACTTTCCGTGATCACGATTCCAAAGGGCTCATTCCAAAGTATCGGAAACACCATTGCCTTACCGCCTTCAAGAAATTCAGCTTTTGATTTTTGATCAACAGAACCTACCCATTTCCAATTTTTCCCAAAAATCTTTTTCAGCTGCACTAGAGCCTTCAACCAAATCGGCCCATTACCACCTGCAACCCAAAGATTCTTTCCTGCAAGAGAAACCAAACGAATTGCCCCCTTCAGGTTCTTCACTCGCCAAGAGGTCTTCGATAAAAATAAATAGTGGTCTGGTCGAGGCAAAGGAGTCACCTTAAAGTCACCTACATCCAGTCCATTATAAACGAATGCCGTTGCACCGTGACGCTTGGCGTGGTTTTGACTCACAAATACGGTGTTCGAATGGAACTTTTCGCCCAATTGACCATTGCCACCAATCGTAACCAAATAACGGCCTCGAAATGCTTTAATCAATTCATCATCCGCCTTAGTAAAGGCATGCATGACATCAAATTCATCTGCTCGTCTGATCAACTCAACCCGATCGGTCATGCACTCGATCCCCTCGGGCATCTTACTTCCTTGAGCGGCAAAAACCGTCACTTCATGCCCAAACTTGTGCAAAGCCTCGACTAACCACATGACCACTCTTTCGGTTCCACCATAATGAAGAACGGGCAATACAACAGGATGAAAAATGACGATTTTCATAAATATTCCTCAATAAAGACCTTATCGCTTTGACACTTCCATGACAATTGCGAAGGGGTTTTGTTTTACACTGACTTCAACCTATGTGGCAGCCCGAACAGCTTGAGATTGCTAACTTTGTGATCGCGGAATTCGAACCAAACTCGAATTTTCGTCCGGCGTTCAATTGCTTTGAAATTCATACCTGTCAGCGCAGCCTTTATTTAACCTCAACCGACAAAGATGGCAAAACTTTCTTCTCTCAAAGTAGACGCCATTTCATCGGTGCCGATGCATATGAATACTTACTTCGTTTTGCCTGTGGGCTTGAAAGTGAAATCAAAGGCGAGACCGATGTTTTCGGCCAAGTAAAAACTGCTTTTAAAAATCTCTCGATTGAAAAGCCTGACCTTTACCATTCACTCAATATCATCTTCCAAAAACTGCTCGAAGATACAAAAGAAATTCGTGCATATTATCTACAAGGCATCGGCGGTAACACTTACGGTGCTCTCACCAGAAGACTAATGAATCCAACTGAAGCCGATCGAGTCCTAGTCATTGGTGCAGGCGATATTTCTAAAAGCGTTGCTCCTTATTTTGCAGATTCAAACTTGACCATCTGGAACCGCAGCAGCCAACGACTGAACGACCTTGGCGCTGACTTGGCAAAAAAAGGCCTTACGGCTGCGCTCTCCACTGACAGCACAGCACTTTCCCAAGCGATTTCGAACGCAACCATCGTGGTCATTGCAACACCATCAGGCTCATCAATCGAAGATGTAGTTGCCACGAATCTCATCCCCGGTACCAAAGTCCTTCATCTCGGCGCACAAGCAAAAGACACAAAACTTCTTCCTTTCCACTCCCTGTCACTAACCGATCTTTTCGAAATGGAAAAAGAACAAGGCGAAATCCGCCAAAAGCAGGTCCGTCAAGCCATTCAGGCCTGTCATGAAAGAGCTTTACTTCGCGGTCTATCCCGCTCGATTCACATCGCTCATGGCTGGGAAGACTTGGCTGTATTCAACTAAAGGCAAACCACAATGGAATTACCCCGCACATTAAAACTAGGCACTCGACGTTCACTTTTGGCTTGGGCTCAAAGCTCATGGGTCGCTCGTGAAATTGAAAAACTAAACCCAGGAATCACAGTCGAGTTGGTCGGTATCGACACTCAAGGCGACAAGATTCTTGATAAACCCCTGAGTCAAATTGAAGGAAAAGAATTCTTCACTGCCGAACTTGATCACGCACTACTGGATGGTCGTGTCGATTTCACGGTTCACTCCATGAAAGACCTGAGTCTTGATCGCCCATCAAAAATCAAACTGGCAGCCGTTCCAGCGCGCGAACTGCAACACGACGTCATCTTATTTCATGAAACGACAATCGATCGTCTTCGTGAAGGTAAAAAAATCAGAATCGGAACCTCCTCTCCGCGCCGACTCACCTTGATCCCGGCTTTTCTCAAAAATGCTTTGCCTCGCTTTTCGGCTGAAAAAGAACCTGAACTTGAGTTTGTTCAGATTCGCGGAAATGTGAACACGCGTCTCTCTCGCATTCATGAAACCGAAGGCACCGATCGAAAACTTGATGGTGTTGTGCTTGCATTTGCCGGCCTTGAAAGACTTGCACTTGACGCGAAAGCATCACTCGAACTTTGGAAACTGCTTGAACATGCAAAGATCATGGTTATACCAATCCGCGAATGTCCTACAGCACCAGCTCAAGGCGCTTTGGCTATCGAGGGACACCTCGATCGTGACAACGTTCTCGCCGCATTGAAAAAACTTCATCACGAAGAAACTCTAACCGCAGTACAAGAAGAACGTAAAATACTTCAAGAATGGGGTGGCGGCTGCCACCAGAAACTAGGTGCTAACTTCATCGCCAACAAATACGGCGGAAAACTTTACATTCGTGGCGAACGGCCGAACGGGGCATACGAACAAGAAATCCGTAATATCGGCCGAGTCCCGTATTCAATGAATGAGTTCACCAAAGTCGAAGCCGGCGAATTATTCGAGTTTCATCAAAAACCGCTATTAACTGAAGAATCCACTGCGCTACAAAATGCGGAAGTATGCTTCGTTGCGCACTCTAGAGCTCTCGAATTTCTAGGCGAAACCGAGACAAAACTTCTACAACAAAAGCGCATCTGGGTCTCCGGCATGAAAAGCTGGCACAAACTTGCTTCACAAGGAATCTGGGTTGAAGGTTCGGTAGAATACAAGGGTTACGACCATTTTCAGACCTTCCGCAACAAACAGCTGCTACGGATGAAGTTGAGCACTGCTTTCCTGACCCATTCTGAAAGCTCAATCAACGACAAAGATACGACCTTGATTGCCACGTACTCACACAGCTTCAAGTCAATCCCGCAAAAAATCCTCAATGCAACCCATCTTTATTGGAGTTCGGGCTTACCCTTTTCAACAGTTTGGAGTAAGCTTGGCTCACCGGAAAAACAGGCTGAATTCGCTAAAAAAGTTCACGCTAGTGGTGCCGGAAAAACAGCGGCGGCTCTCCGGTCTTGCGGAATCGAACCGGTAGTGATGGACGCCGAATAGGAGTGGCCATGAAATTGAACTATCGCCGTACCCGACTGACACCAGCGCTACGCAACCTCACTAAAGAAGTGGTGATCTCTCCTGACAAACTCATTCAGCCCCTATTTGCCGTTGAGGGGCTCAGCAAAAAAGAAATCATTCCTGGCCTAACCGGTGTTTACCGCGAAACGGAAACTTCTTTGTTGCAACAAGTAGAAAGTGATCTTGAAAAAGGCGTTCACAGCTTTCTTTTGTTTGGTGTCCCAGGTCACAAACATGAATGCAATTTCAATTACGATTTCACTGCAAATCAAATTACTGCGATCAAGAAACGTTTTGGATCTGACGTTTTTCTCTCTGTCGATGTCTGCCTCTGCTCCTACACTTCTCACGGTCATTGCGGAATCTTGAACGACTCCATGGATCACGTGATCAATGATCAAACCGTTGAAGCTCTCGCAAATTCAGCCCTTGCATATGCACAAGCGGGCGCAGATTGCGTTGCTCCAAGTGACATGATGGATGGCCGTATCCGTGCTATCCGTGAAATACTCGAAAAAAACAATCTCGATCAAACCCTTCTCATGAGTTACTCGGCGAAGTTTCACTCCGGCTTTTATGGCCCTTTCCGCGTTGCAGCCGATTCCGCTCCAAAAGGTGAAATGAAACTGAAAGATCGCGCCACTTATCAAATCGACCCTGCGAATCCGACTGATGCTTACCGCTCCAGCGTTCGCGACATGGAAGAAGGCGCTGACATTCTCATGGTCAAGCCCGGCCTTCCTTACCTTGATGTCATCAAAGACCTCACCACCAAAATTCCACTTCCATGGGCAGTATATGAAGTAAGCGGAGAATACGCTGCCATCGAGCTCATGGCAGAACACAATCTCATCAACCGCGAACGCGCTCACCTTGAATCGTGGACAGCGTTCTTCCGTGCAGGCGCAGAAATGGTCATCACCTACGGTGCCCGAAATGCCCGCGAGTGGTTGCAGAGAAATTAAATTTTTATAGCGAGGAAAGAAAATATGAATCTTCAAAAATCAGCTGAATTGTTCGAACGTTCCAAAAAAATCGTACCTGGCGGTGTTCACTCTCCCGTTCGTGGTTTTCGTGGCGTTGGTGGAACACCGGTGTTTGTCGAATCTGCCAACGGTGTTCGTCTGAAAGATGTAGATGGAAATGAATATGTAGACTTTTGCCTTTCATGGGGACCATTGCTTTTTGGTCACCAAGACATGGAAATCGGTGAAGCCGTAAAAAGTGCGCTCACTCGGGGCTGGTCTTACGGTGCTGCCGAACGCTACTCACTCGAATTCGCTGAAGACATGATCAAACACCTTCCGTTTATTGACGAAATTCGCTTCGTGAATTCCGGAACAGAAGCCGTGATGTCTGCTCTTCGTGTAGCTCGTGGCTATACCAAACGCGATCTAGTTTTGAAGTTTGACGGCTGTTACCACGGTCACGTTGATTCACTTCTTGTTCGTGCAGGCTCTGGCCTTGCCGAAATGGCTTCTCCGGACAGTGCTGGTGTTTCAGCAAGCACTGCTGCAGAAACCTTGGTGTGCCCACTTGATAACGAGCAAGCGCTTGAAGAAGTTTTTGTAAAATACGGCGACAAGCTTGCTGCTGCAATCATCGAGCCTTTGCCAGCAAACAACGGTCTTCTTCTCCAACGCAATGAGTTCCTGAAGAAGCTGGAAGTACTTTGTAATAAACACGGCACGGTTCTCATTCTAGATGAAGTGATCTCCGGCTTCCGTACCGCATTGGGCGGAATGGCTGAAATTACCGGCATTAAGCCAGACCTTGTTACTTACGGTAAAATTATTGGTGGCGGTTTCCCAGTTGGAGCATACGGCGGACGCCGTGAGATCATGGACATGGTTGCCCCAGCCGGTCCTGTCTATCAAGCAGGAACATTGAGTGCAAACCCAGTTGCAATGGCAGCAGGTCACGCGATGCTTAAAAAAATCGTTCGTGAAAACCCATATGCAAAGCTTGCTGAAACTGGAAAATGGTTTACAAACGAATTACAAGCCATTGCCGACCAGGCTCCAAACTTCTCCTTGCACATTCAAAGTTTTGGCTCAATTTCCTGGATGGTGTGCGCACCAAAGGGTCAAAAGCCAAGCAGCACTGTTCGGAGCATTGAAGCAATCCCTGCCCAACAGAAAGCAATTTATGCACAGATCTTTCACGGCTTTCTGGATGAAGGCGTTTACTTCGCACCAAGCGGGTACGAAGTAGGCTTTTTAAGTACAGCACACACTAAGGGTGATCTTGAGCTAGTGATTGAAAAAGCGAAAAAAGTTTTTGCGTCGGTGAAAGCGGTTTAAGACATGGGCAAAGGTGATTTCATTAAAAATCCCGACCGCAGAATCAAATTGTTGATTCTGATGCAAGTGCTATGGGCAGGAATGCTCCTGGTGCTTGCCATTTGGTGGGGGACCCTGCTCCTTCAAAAGAGTGATGAAATCGCCAACCTTCAAACCCAACTCGGAATTTCTACGCTCGAAGTTCAAAACAAACTCGATCGAACGGAAAGAATGATCATCGGCGAATCTAGCACCTTTGTATTGCTCATTCTGATCACCAATGCCGTTTTAATTTTCTTTTTTCTTCG
Organism: Nitrosovibrio sp. Nv4; assembly: GCA_943327105.2. Lineage (GTDB taxonomy): Bacteria > Bdellovibrionota > UBA1018 > UBA1018 > CAIMNF01 > CAIMNF01. Next base: position 6,900 of record CALPVV020000015.1, on the reverse strand, counting down.
CGATTCAAAACGATCAAGAAGCCTTCAGGCTTTTTTTGCATCCCTCACCCATGAATTCAGAACGCCGCTTACGAGCATCAAGCTTCAGGCTGAGGCGCTAAAAGATATCGAAGACAATCCTAAACACACGCCTTTTCTCAACCGTTTAATTGAAGATGTGGAACGTCTTGAAGGACAGGTTCAAAAAACACTTGAACTTGCGCGTGTTGAAGGTGGCGGCGGTTTACAAAAAGAAAGTATCGCCCTCAAAAACTATCTTCAAACACGCATAATCCCTTTTTACTCTACTGCTCAAAACAAATTAAAACTGAATATCGAAATGGGCGATGAGTTTGTTCTTGCCGACCCGTCTGCAGTGACCATCATCTTTCGCAACCTGATGGACAATGCAATCAAGTACTCCATTTCACTTCCTGCAAAACTCTCTATTCGAAGCGGTATCCTGAATGGCGAATTACAAGTCGATATCATTCACGAAAACTCTTCTCCACACGCCGACAGCAAGCTGCTTGGGAAGCTCTTTTATCGCGGAAGTCATTCACAAGGCGCAGGTGTTGGCCTGTATTTGATTAAAACCCTTATGAACAAAATGTCCGGAGATGCCAAATTCCAAAGCATCGGTGACGGACAAAAGGGAGAATTCATTGCCGAGCTTCGCTTTAAATTAGATGGGGAGGCAAAGCATGTCGATTAACCTTCTCCTGCTCGAAGATGAAATCAACGTGGGCTCCACTGTGAAAGACCGTCTCCAAATGGAAGGATTTCAAGTGCACTGGGCTCAATCCATTGCACAGGCAAAAACCATATTACAAAACACCCAAGTTTCACTTGCGTTACTTGATGTTCAATTACCCGATGGAAGCGGCTTTGATCTGGGGCGTTTGATCCGTCAAAAACACCCAGAAGTGGTCATGGTATTTCTAACTGCAGCTGGCACCACAGAAGATCGAATTCACGGACTGGAACTTGGTGCTGAAGATTATATTGTCAAACCTTTCCACTTCAAAGAGCTCTTGCTGCGCATTCAAAACGCAAGCAAAAGACTTCGTTTCATAGAAGAGCCTGCTCCGATCGTTGGTGAAATCAAGATTGGAAAAGCATCCGTCAACTTTAGACAATATGAAATCACCAGTGAAGGAAATAAGTACAACCTGACCCACAAGGAATGCGCCCTTTTAAAACTACTTTTTGAAAAACGAGGTCAAGTCGTCAGCCGCGACGATATTTTGAATGTAGTCTGGAGCGAAGACGAGTACCCCACCCCACGAACTATTGATAACTTCATTTTAAAATTTAGAAAATGGGTCGAACCCGATCCGAACTCACCATCCCTCATCCGCAGTATTCGCGGAGTCGGCTACCTCCTTGAAAGAGAATCATCATGAGCACTGAAATAAAACCATCTTTGTATCTCGATGCGGTACTCCGCAAAAACACGAATCGTCCGCCAGTCTGGTTCATGCGCCAGGCAGGCCGATATCATTCCCATTATCAATCCATGAAAAAACGTTACAGCTTCATCGATCTTTGTAAGATTCCTGAAGCTGCGGCAGAAGTGACCTTCGGCCCAATCAACGATTTCAACTTTGATGCGGCAATTCTTTTTTCCGATCTGCTTTTTCCACTCGAAGTTCTTGGTATGGGACTCCAATATGTTCCAGGCCCAAAACTTGATTGGCACATCACCGACAAATCCATGTTGGTAAAACTGAATCCAGAGAAAAAAACGCCCCAAGAACTGGTTGCTGGAATCGCCTACCAGGGAAAAGCCCTTCAACTCATCCGCTCAAAGCTTGCTCCTGAAAAATCTCTTCTTGGTTTTGTCGGCGGCCCGATGACTCTCTTCTATTATGCAGTTGCGGGTTCACATCAAGCATCAACCGCAGAAGGCGGCAAAGGGCTCAAGGATGCCTTCGCGGGCCTCACTGACGGTCGTTACGAAGGCTTCTTCGACATTCTCCTTCCATTGCTGGTTGAGAACATGTGTCTTCAGGCTTCCAATGGTGCCGATGCCGTTGCCATGATGGACACCTGTGCAGGCGAAGTTTCACCCTCAATTTTCCGTGAATTGATCGTTCCAACCATCCGTGAAGTTCTGATCCAGTTCCGTCGCCGCCATCCAAACACTCCTGTTGTATATTACTCAAAAGGTACAGGGCCGACACACTGGCAACACCTCACTTCATTACCCTTTGAATGCCTTGGTATCGATTGGAATTATCCAATGGCGAATGCCCTTCAAGAATTCGGTGATCGTTGGTCCATTCAGGGCAACTTTGATCCACACCTCATGCTTCTTCCAGAGCAAGCCTGTAAGCTTGAGATCGAAAAATTCTTCGAACCCATTCTCAAACTTCCTCGAGAAAAATTGAACGGCTGGATCTGCGGCCTCGGTCACGGCGTTCTACAATGGACTCCGGAACAAAATGTTCGCAACTTCTTGAAATATCAAAATGAGGTGTTTTCCAAATGAACAAACAACTCTACAAAAAATACAACGTTGCAGGTCCTCGCTATACCAGCTATCCAACCGTTCCTTATTGGGATGCATCCCCTACCGCAGACCAATGGATCGACGCCCTCCGCGGAGCTCTCGATAAGGCACAAAAAGACAATACCGGAGCAGCAATTTACGCGCACATTCCGTTCTGTGAGTCACTCTGCACCTATTGCGGATGCAATACACGCATCACCCGCAATCATGCGGTATCCAATCCTTATATTCAGACCCTTTTGAAGGAATTCGACCTCTACCGAGAAAAGCTCGGACTGAGCGGCAAAAAACTCATCTTGAGCGAGCTCCACCTTGGCGGTGGCACTCCAACTTTCCTCACACCTGAAGAATTATCCAATCTTCTTGGTGGCATTTTCGAGCATTGCGAAATTCATCCTGATTACGAATTTTCAATTGAAGTCGACCCTCGTGTAACCAGTAAAGAACATCTCGAAATACTCAAAAAATTTCACTTCAAACGGATCAGTCTCGGAATTCAGGACTTTGATCCAAAAGTCCAAGATATTGTTCACCGTGTTCAATCCGTCGAACAAGTTCGCAAGATTACCGACGATGCTCGTGAACTTGGCTTTAATAGCGTGAACTATGATCTGATCTACGGGCTTCCGCTTCAAACCATTCAAAGTGTCGAACAAACTGTTGCTCACGTCATTGACTTGAAACCTGATCGCATCGCCTTTTACGGATACGCTCACGTACCTTGGATCAAGGCAAGCCAACGTCGCTTCACCGAAGCAGATCTTCCAAGTGGCGATGAAAAGCGTGCACTTTACGAACGAGGCCGCGAACTTCTTGAAGCAGCTGGTTACATTGAAATTGGAATGGATCACTTTGCCCTCAAAACCGACTCCCTTTCTTTTGCAACCGAGCAGAAAACACTTCATCGAAATTTCATGGGCTATACTTCTCGAAATGTTTCTCCAATCATCGCACTTGGTGTTTCCGCAATTGGTGATGCATGGACGGCCTTTGCTCAGAACGAAAAACTGCTTGAAACCTATACCAATTTGGTAAATGAGAAAAAAATCCCAATCATGCGTGGGCATGTCCTGAATCAAGAAGACCTCATTCTTCGTCAGCACATCTTGAATTTGATGACCAAGATGAAAACCAACTGGTCTTCTGAACAGGAAAAAACAGAAATCCTTTCCGATGTTGCCGAAAAACTTGCCGAAATGAAAAGGGATGGCTTGGTGAAAATCGAAGGAACGGAATGCGAAGTTACAGAAGAGGGCCGCGCATTCTTGCGGAATGTCTGTATGGCTTTTGATGCCCGCTTGATTCGCAAAGCTCCTGAGACCCGCCTTTTTTCTCAAACAGTATGATCGGTAAACTAAACCCTAGTGAGAAGCAAGTTACCGTGGTCGGCGCAGGAATCAGCGGACTTCTGATCGGTTACGCGCTCAAAAGAAAAGGCTATCAGGTTGCGATCCATGAAAAGTCAAATCGCTGTGGCGGATTGATTGAATCCAAACACACCGCTTGCGGTCTTGTTGAAACAGCAGCTCACAGCATTCTTGTAAATGAATCGGTAAAGTCGTTACTCGATGAACTTGGGGTAGAAGTGATCGGCGTCAATCCCGACTCCAAGGCCCGATATATTTACCGAAAAGGCAAAATGCGTCGTATGCCGCTTACCTTTTTTGAACTTCTCGGTACTTTGTTTCGTTTTTTCAGAAAGCCAAAACTCAATAAACCACTCGCTGATCTAACACTGGCCGAATGGGGGTATGCATATTTAGGAAAAGCGGCAACGGAATTTTTGCTCGCTCCCTTCACTACCGGAGTGTTTGCCTGTCACCCTAGTGAGTTGAACGCAAAACTCAGTTTCCCAAAGCTGATTCCAGCTTCTCCTGATTTTTCATTTTTTCAACACTTTCGTTCAATGAGTAAAAAACCGAAATCTCCACGTGGGCAGATGATGGTCTTCAAAAACGGAACAGAAGAACTCATTCAAAAACTTGAAGCAAAACTCAAAGACAACATCATATTCAATTCACCGATCCATGACTTGAATTCGATCAAGGGTAATCTTGTTTTGTCTGTACCAGCTACTGATATTCAGTACAGCCCACTCGTTACTGCGACTGTCTTTTTCAATCGAGATGCATTCCCTAAGTCCCCTCCGAAAGGGGTTGGAGTCCTCATCCCACGTGGGGAAGGACTTCGAATTCTAGGTTGCCTCTTCAATTCCAGTGCATTTAAAGGACGAACAGCTAATCCAAACCAAGTATCCCTCACCGTTATGCTTGGAGGAACCTCTGATCCAGAGGCAGTATCCCTTTCGGAAGCTGATATTGAATCAATCATTGAAAGAGAACTTCAAACTCTATTTAATACACAAGCCAAACCTGATCAAATCACTATCAGCAAATGGTCGAGAGCAATCCCCGTTTATTCCTCCAATCTTTGCAATTACATAAACCATCTCGATCAGACGTTTTGCAGCAAACAGGGTAGGGTGATTTTTTCCAATTTTTCAGGCCAAGTTTCAATCCGAGGAATGATCGAGACCATTCAATCAATTTGACGCGCATAGCATAAAATTAAAATTCCAGAAGCATTTGCCTAATCCCTCATTCTTCGATAGAAACTTCGACGAAACGGGGGTTTTATGAAAATTTTGGGAATTACTTTAGGGTTATTACTCTTCTCTTCAACCGGATACGCACAAGATCAAATCAAAACAACAGTTCGTGATGTCACCGCAGAATACGAAATGGGGTTTGCTCCAGATTTTCTCCCCACGCCTACTCCCGCTCCTTCTCCAACACCAGTGAACCCACTAGATATCAATCCATCCGTGAATAACACTGGAACGCCAATTGTTTTGCCAAATACGACCATTCCAAACAACACCCTTCCAACGGGTGGTTTCAACGACACCATGGTTAAAATTGACCGTATCGTTGCATTAGGTGAAAAAGTTTGGAACTTCCTGGTTACCAACAAACCAAGTGCTGACTATGAAGTATTTAAAACTTCGGTAGTACCTGAGGGCATCACCAGTTGGATGCAACTCATGAAATGGTCAAAACCCGTTTCAAAGGTATATCGTGTAGAATTCACCAACGCGTTCGGTGCTTCGGCAGGCGGCTTTGATTATCGTATCACTTACTTTCACAGTGGCTCTTTTAAAGGTAAGGGAAAATTCATTGGCCAGATCAGCGTAGTTCCCACCAACATCAAATTGGGAACAGACCGTTCTTTAAAAATGAGAGTTGAACTTGCCAGCGTGATTAATTTTGGAGACGAAGTCGATCCGATTGCAGGCGCTCAAGTCATTATCACTTGGTCTTCTCCAACTACCACCAAATATCAAATGCAATCAGCTGAATACCTAATTTACGGTACCGGCGAAATCACTGATCTCAGCAATGGCTACTAATACTTTTGATCCAAACGGCGCGGCAGACCCGAATGCAGGCATTTTCGGTCTACCGTATTCTTTCGAAGAATCCAAATTGGTTTTCTTACCGGTTTCATGGGAAGCAACTACCTCTTATGGTGGTGGCACTTCCCATGGCCCCGAAGCAATCTTCAATGCAAGCTCACAAATCGACTTATTCGATTTAGATGTAGAAAAACCCTATCTAGCTGGAATGCATTCATTGGAAGAGTCTAAAGAGATTGCCGAACTTAACTCTCAAGCGAAGGCACTCGCACAAACCGTCATTGAAGCCTACGGAATTGTTGAAGGCTCTTCAGAACTCACTCAAAACCTCGCAATGGTGAATCAGCTCTCTGGGCAGTTAAACCAGTACGTTCAAAAAAACATCTCTTCCATTCTTAAAGCAGGTAAAATCCCAGCTCTCATTGGTGGCGATCACTCCACTCCTTTTGGTGCCTTCAAAGCAGCTGCTGACACATATTCAAACTTTGGCATCCTTCACTTTGACGCGCATTCTGACACCAGAAATGCATACATGGGCTTTGAACACTCTCATGCATCCATCATGTACAATGCTGCAACCAAGATTCCTCAAATTTCAAAATTCGTACAAGTTGGTATTCGTGATTTTTGTGAAGATGAATTCCAATTCACTTCTTCTCAGAAAAACCGATTTCATGTGTTTTACGACCGTGACATCGGAATGAAAAAAATGAGTGGCGACTCTTTTGATAAAATAGCTGATGAAATGATCGCTCATCTTCCTGAAAATGTTTGGGTCAGCTTCGACATTGATGGCCTTGACCCTCGATTCTGCCCTCATACCGGTACACCAGTACCGGGAGGTCTAGACTACCCAGAGGCGATTCAAATACTTCGTAAGCTTGCAAAATCAGGCAAAAAAATCATCGGCTTTGACGTAGTAGAAGTTGCTCCTACACTTGATGCAGAAGGAAAAGCAATTGAAGTACTTCAGGCATCTGATGAATGGGAC
>CALPVV020000014.1 GCA_943327105.2 Nitrosovibrio sp. Nv4 | reverse complement strand
TAGTTGCCACAGATGACCCCCATTTGAATTGAATACCATAACACTCGCTTTTTATCACGGATGAAAGAATTGAATATCATGTAGAATGATGTGTCTTGCCTTGTCTCCGTAGAGGCTCTGAAGTTTGTTTTTAATTGCGGGGATTTTATCTTTTGGAACAAATACCGATTTGACTTCATCAAGCATCAGACCTTTTGAAATTGCAAATTCATACTTGATTCCACTAATTGACGATTCCACAGAAAATGCACGTGTTGGATTAATTCCCAATATCATGGGATAAACTTCATCACTCTCTTGATTGAAAAACAATTTTCTTTTTTCACTGATTAATACGGCTTTTGATGAACCAAGCCCATTTTCGATCAAACTCACCGATTTCGAATCAAGGGAAACACCTAAAACCGCCCCATTCAGTTTTTTCAGCTCATCAGGATGATATTTTTTTTGAATCAAAATTGCAGTCTCTTCTACCGATGGAGCCGCCCCCTTGCTTCTCAATTTTCCATGGACAAAAATCGGAGATGTGACTGGAATGAAATAATTGACACTTGATTGATTGATTTCATCCTGAATCCTTTTAGCGTCATCAAGAGCTGTCTTTTCGAGGTTGAACCAGACGTTTCCACCATCAATACTGTACTCTAGTTTATCTGATGGCACAGGTGGTGCTAAATATTTTTGGGAAGTACTTGATTTGAAACCTGTTTTCCAACGAAAAATCACCGGTTCATTGCCGACCTTACGGGCTGTTTTTTTTGAAAAAAAATCTGCGATGATCAAACTCCTGCTCGCTGCTGCACCTTTTCCCGTTTTCATTGCTCCGCCGTTCACGGTGAGGCCTTTTGAATTATCGATTCCAGAATTCCTGATTGAATCAAAAAATTGCTGACTAGTTCCATGATATGCCCAATTGGTTTCAATCACTTCTTCATCAACTCGAGCACGATCAATCAAATAACCTTGATCATTATATTTGTGATCGAGTTCGATCGCTTTCCATTGAAATGCTTTTGGCCCATACTCAATCACTTCCTTACTGGACATAGGCTGATTGACAATGGAGCCCATTTTGGCGATTTCTTCTTTCAATTTATAATATTCGGTGCCGGTGAAATGCCCATTGAGATTTGCTTTTTTGATCAAACCATCCACATTGATCAATTTCTTACGAAGGTTTTTATTGACCTGCAACAGGCTCATCAACTCTTTTTTGATTGCGTAAATGTCTGCTGAGCCATTTGAAAGTTTACGGTAATTTCCGGGTTTGAAGATGTAGGAATCGGTTTCGATCAGAACTTTACTTTGATCATCGAATTTCAATTTGAAATCACCGAATTCGATCTTTGTAAGGATATCATTCAAGTAACGATCATGTGCATCGAGCACCTGTTCATACTCACCTCTGAATTTTTCATATTTTTCGTCCACCACGGTAGATGCCTTGATCTTCACCAGATTCAATTTTTCTTCCCTGGTTAGCCCTGAAGGTAATTCCTTCACTTTAGTTTCGATCAGTTGAACTGTTTTTCGGTGATGAGCCTTGACTGCTGCCTGACTGAAGTCTTTGCTCCAAGCATGAATCTCTTCTGAAGAAATATACTGGTCATAAGTACCACCGATTCTGTCTTTGGAAACAAACTCGGAATTGAATAGATCAGTCTCTCCTCTACTGCGTTTTGCCTGCATCTTGGCATGATAAGCTTCATGGCCCAATACTGATCTCATTTGAGGGGTATCAGACAATCTGGAATTGACAATGATCACTCCATTTTCGTTTACAGATTTTGATACAACTTTTACATCGACAAATGCACCCCGTGGACCAAAACGGCTAGGATGCCCAATCAGTGCCGTACCCTGCTTTTCAAGTTGTCTTGATATTTTTTCGATCTGACTTTGTCCTGAAGAATCAACTTTGAGTAAAGGCTGAGTTGAGACCAACTCGCCTGTTTCCTTTGAGATCAGTTCTACTTTGTTTGAAGAGCCACGAGACGCATCCCAATTCAGTGATTTTTTCTTGGGAGCAATGAGCTGACCAGAATCACCGAACATTGGTTTCAACATCCGTTGAAACCAATTACACTCAGTGGCAATCGCATTGGAAGATACCATTACAAAAGATAAAAGAATGAATGCGAAAAGGTTTGGGAAAGCTCCAATCATCGCTTAACTTTTCGGCATTCATGGTTTGATTCATTAAAAAGCGGTATTCAATTGAAAAATCACGTCAAGACTTTGTCGTATTTGGATCAAAAGAGCCTCTAGTGTTAAACTGGATTCACTTTGAAAAAATCAAGAATCGAAAATCATTACGAACCTCAGATACTAACCAAGCAAGAACTGGGAAGTATCACCAAAGGGCTAAAACGAAAACTTCAAAGCCATGACTTTGACCATGAAACACTCAATGATGATCTTTTTGATCTTATTTTTTCTCCTGAAGTCAGAAACCATTCTAAAATCCATTGGACCCCCTTAAGTGTTGCGATTAAAGCCTCGGAAATCATAAAGGAGTTAAAAGTAGAACGATTACTCGATGTCGGGTCCGGTTGCGGTAAGTTTTGTTTGCTGACATCAATACTCACCGAAGCTCAAGTTACCGGTGTTGAACAACGCGATTTTCTGGCTGTTGCAGCGAAAAAGGCAAAAAATCTATTTCAATTGAGCAATTTGAATTTCATTCACGGAAGTGCGTTTGATTTGAGCTGGAAAGAATTCGACTGTCTCTACTTCTACAATCCTTTTTGCGAGCAAAAAACTCCTGAACGTCGCATGCGAAACGATTTGAATATGAATGAATCAATCTATAATTCATATCTTCAAATCACGATTAATCGACTTAGAGAGCAAAATGCGGGTACAAAAGTGATTACCTATTATGGACTAGGTGCTGCACTGCCTGATGAATATAAACTCAAATACCATAAAGCTGTAGGTTCGGACTTTTTAAAGGTTTGGGAAAAACAAAATTAAAAGGCGATCTACCTATCGGTAAATCGCCTGAATCTTCGAAAAAAGATTAAAAAAGAATTAACGTTTAGCGCGTTGCAACTCAACAGTCTGATTCAATTTAAAATCCTGACAATTTTCCAATTGAATTCCACCATCGTTTTCACGCAGGTCGAGGTAATTATTTGCATGAGCCTTGTTCAATTCATTGCTGAAATGATTGATCTTTGCCAAATACCCCTCACTCATCATGTCGATTCTGTCACTGAAATGTTTTTCGCGAACTTTTCTTGTTCTTTCTGATTTGATTTCTTCAGAATAAAGAACTCGATTGCGTTCTTTTTCAAGGACATTCAACTTCTTAACAAAACGATCTTTCGATTCAAGCTGATTAAATTCGCTTTCTAAACGTCTTGCCTGGAGATCTGGATTTCTAACAACCCAGCTATCAGAGAACATTCCTCGCTCTAGCGGCCAAAGTAAGTAGTGAGGAAAATCATTGATACCCAATTCTTCACCTGGTTTGCCAACGCGACCCTTGAAGCTCGACAACTGGTTGGCTAACCCATTTACAAGCTTACTAAGGTTTTCACCATCATATTCATGCTCGATTATACCTGAAATTTGAGGAAATACGCCTGTTTTTCCCATTCTCTGAGCGGCAGAAATGTATACATCTTCCATGGTCGCCTGTCTTCTGGACTTCAGAAGATCCCAGACATAAGTCGAAACTCCGTAGGCAGAACTCTTTTGATTCCCTTTCGTATCTGTAACAACTTCATGACTTGGAAACTTCGGCACCTGCGATGAAACCACACAAACATACTTCGGCATGAAGTGAACAGTCTGACCACCGTAGGCTGAATTATCAAGCACACCGATACGTACACCATTGCGATTCATTGTTTTGAATGCTTCACGAACTTCGGCTTCATTCAGGTTCACCAGTGAACCATCACCCAGCACCAGCTCATGACCACGGCGAGCATAACGCCCCTCAGTAACGATGTTGAGCAGGAAGTGATCACCTTGCTTCAATTCATTTGCATAAAATTTCAAATCACTGAAAAAGTTTTCGCGTGAAAAAGAGCTTGATTTAAGTTCGGAATCACCACTCTCTCCGTAAAGCACTTTCGTTTCCCATCCAAACTTATTCATTGAATCAATGAACTTCAAGGATTCGGTTTTTGCAGCCACTCGAATCGATTCATCGCCCCCCCCTCCAATCAGCAACGCTACATTTTTGGCCTGTGCGGTCGCTGAAAAAGTAAATAATACCAAGGACAATAAGTTACGGTAATTGGTTTTCATCATGAAAGTGTTAATACGCCTTTAATTTATTTGTGTCATTAATTATTTAATATTTGTTTAATTAATAAGTGGAAAACAATTCATTTGATTCAGAACATGACTCACACGGTCAACATATTTTTTGAAGCAAAACACGATATAATTGAAGAAAAGATCAAGAGACCAATAGCATTATTTTTGTCAGTCAGTGCGTAGGAAAAACAGCAATTCCTAAAATAAATTTTCAGATGAACGATCAATTGCGGTGAACTCTTTCACTGCATACATGAAGGTGCAATTACAAAATCTTGCATCAAGATGTAGATTACTTTAGCCTCTTTATACATCCATGAACAAACTCGATCGTTATACAAAATTAGGTCTATCCGTAATCTTCTTCGGCCATATCCTTGCTTCATTCACTTCTTTCGGATTTCATCATCCCGACGAACATTTTCAGATTCTGGAATGGGCAAATTACTTTGCAGGAAACACTCCAGACGCATCACACCTACCTTGGGAATTTGCCTCTCAAATCAGACCTTGGTTTCAACCTCTTCTACATGCATTTTTCATAAAATTGTTCATGGCTTTTGGAATCTATGAGCCATTTTCTGCAGCAACTTTTTTCAGACTTTGTTACGCTGCACTCAACATCTGGGTATTGATTGAACTTTGGAATTATTTTCAAAAAAAGCACCAGCTCTCTTCAAAGTGGTTTCTTATTTTCAGTGCGATGTGGTTTTTTCCTTACATCCATGTCCGCACCTCAAGCGAAAATCTATCTGGCATTTTCACAGCGTTCGCATTACTCACCCTTGTACGAATTCCTCAAGTTGACGAAAAAAAAGCCCTCAGTGCTTTTTTCAAATCAGGAATCTTGTTCGGGTTCGCATTCATTGCCCGTTATCAAATTGCCCTTGGAATGGCGGGGGTAGCCATCGCCCTCTTGATCAGAGACCGTGCACTTTTGAAAACACACTGGTCCATGCTTGGCGGTTTCATCATACCCATTGCCCTCGGAACTCTTTTAGATCGATGGGGATACGGGAACTGGGTTTTCACCCCTTATCTTTATTACAAAGTTAATATCGTTCAAAATGTAGCTGCATCATTCAATCCATACCCTTGGTATCAGTATTTGATTTGGATTCTGCAATTCATTCCTTTCATCTCGATTCCCATTCTCTATGGAGCCACTCGATTCACGCTTAAAAACAAAACGAATGTTTTTGGAGCTTTTTTTCTTTCTTATTTCATTCTCCATTGGTTCATTACGAACAAAGAATACCGATTTCTGTTTCCAATCTTGAATTTCGTACCGCTGCTTGCGATCGTTTGGTTTGAAGACTCGAAAAAAGGAAAAGTATTTCTAAAACCAGCAGCATTATCCATTTATGTAACCGTTAGCGCTGTTGCCTTTGTGGGCTCAAGCCTTCGAGGAGCATCGATAAAAATGCTGGGGCCGATTCACTTGGTTCATCAATTCACTCAAAAACATCCGAATGCAGAATGGTTGACTAATCTGAATTATCTTGAAGAAGGTAAATACAAGCGTCCATTTTATAATATCCGATTGACCGATGGATTTCGTTCAGAGGCGATGCACCTATACACTAACCAGGAAGAGCTTCAGCAACTCAGATCTAAATTTTCAGAATATTTTATCTACTTCGACAGCAATCCAGGCCCTCAGGCCAATGCGATGCTGTCTTACCTAGATCATTCAGGATGTAAATCAGTGTCTAGCACGCTAACCCGATGGGCCTCAGATCACTTTAACTTTGATTATCAGGTACTTTATTATTGTTCCAATTTATAGTTTTTCATGTTGAAAAAACTGACGAATACCTGAGTAGAATCAACAATACCCCTCAAAAAAACATTGGTTAAAAAAACTTAATCAATCTCATTGACCCTTAAAAAAAGAACAGCTAAAAGCAATCTACTAACCAAACAAAAAAGGGAAAATTCGATGAGAAAACTACTTAGTCTTGTAATGGTGTTGGCAATGATGTCAAACACTGCATTTGCAACTTCGACACACAACCAAGATTCTATCAACAATGATAAAATCGCGAAAGTATTTGATGGCTTTCGTTATCAAATGACAGTCGCTGTAAATCCAAGCGATGTTAACTATCAAGCAAAAGCATTCGCAACTTTCAAAAAAAGCATGGCTAAACTTCAGTCTGAAGGCGTTTCTACTCAAGAAATCTTGAACTACACGCGCATGAGCTTGTTGGATAACGCGACACGTTCTGACTTTGACCGTTTGATGCTTTCCATCAACCCAGAAAAAACCACCAGTGATGAAGCTGGTAAAATTGCTATGACCTTCATGGCGAAAAAATACCAACAAGGCGCAAGCTACAGCGGTGGCGGCAAAGCAACAATGAAAACAGCAATGATCATCATTAGCGTTGTAATCGTTGGCGTTGTAACTTACCTCGTAATCAAACACGTTAAAGAGGCTAAAGCTAAAACAGTTACCAATACAGCAACAGAAACTAAAACTGAAACTAAAACAGATACTGAAACAAAGGTAAATACTGAAACAGTTACTAACGTGACCACTAACACTGAAACAGTTACTAATGTGACCACTAACACTGAAACAGTTACCAGCACTGAGACAATCAATAACACTGAGACGATCATCAATACTGAAACTTTGGTTACTACCAACACTGTTACCAATACTCTTACCAACACAGTGACTGATACCGTTACTAACACTTATACCTATACTGATACCTTCACGTACACAGATACGAACACCAACACTCAATACGGCTATTGTTGTTCTATGAATTACAATTCTTACAACCCATACAATCCATACGATCCATACAATCCGTATAACAGCATGGGCCGTCCAGCATACAATGGTCCGATGTCTTGTATGCCATACGAGTATTTCTCTTCAATGCCTTACTGCTACATGCCAATGTAAGTCATCATTAATTTAATCAATTATAAAGCCGGTTTCAGTAATGCTGAAACCGGCTTTTTGCTTTTTTATAATCGAAAAAAATTTAAAATACATAATAGAATAGCAGGAGATATTTTTTACTCCCAGTCGATATCGTCAATCGATAAGGTTTGCCGATGTTGATCTTTTTTCTAATTCAGATCTTGAGCGCAAATAGCCATGCACAATACACACTCGAACCAAATGATAATGCAGAAACCGATTTATTAAAAATCTGCATACCGAAAACGGAATCATCAATGAATTCATTGACTTCAGTTATCGCAAAAAGAAGTGAATTCGTGTGCAAAGTCATCCAAGCGATGAAAGAAAACCATGTTGATCCGATAGAAGTTCCGAAAACAGATGAAGTTGGAAAAGAATGGAAAATCCGGTTCAATTTTGGTTTTTCCAGAACCCAATATGACAAAACCGATCTCAGAATCGACAGTAAAGTTATCAAGGTGGTTGTTAAAGATGTCGAAATGCATGAGCGCACCTCTGCTCAGCATTATAATCCAGCAACTTGGCACACCCTTCAAAACTACGGGCAATGGATTGATGAACCCACCAACACCTTCACCCTCTCTCTAGAGAAGAAAAAAAACATTCTTTATCTTACGATTTACCATCCTAAGTACTTGAAGAGTCTTGTATACACTAAAACACAACAAGACGGTGAACCTAATTATGAGTTCGGAGAAATCGACGAGACCGATGATTTCTCGGCTCAGATCCCTCAAGGCGCAAACCTACTTTATCTTGGAAACACCCACCTTAACATGATTTGGCAATTGGGCTACGGACGACAATTCGTAATTTTCAATGAAAAACGATCGGGAAAACTCAGTTATACCATCAAGGGAGATATTGGCATTCAAACAGGTAAGGCAAGATCGGTTCACATTGTTCCTGGAGTTGCATGGGACGACTACTACGATCACTGGCGCATTCAAGGAGCCAACACCTCTATTGGTCACCGAATGGAGTTTCAACGAGGTCGTTATTCAGTTTTTATTGACCAAAAAACGATCTATTCAAATGTAAAACATGCTTTTTACGATGGCACCATCAGCTATGAGTTGAGGTTAAACCCAGTCACTTTTGGACTAGGAATAGATCTTTATCGACGCAATAGACATTCTGTGCCGGTTAAATAAATTTGATACTCCTGCATTAAATTAACACTAAACTTCTCATTACGCCCAATAAGATGGTAGAAGTGGCAACATGAAGAAAGCAGTATCTCTTTTTGATTTTCAGCCCCACTTACCCAAGTATCATCTCAAGCAAAAAGACATATTAGATTGGATTAAAAAGGCTCATCGAAGATCAGATGAAGTTCAAGCCAAAATCAAAATTGACTTTCCACTTGAACGATTGATCGAGAGATATGCGGTAAAAGACAACTTGATTGAGCAGCGATATTTTGAATTTGAAGACCTTTCAAACAACGACTGGAACACAAACGAGATCTATCGAGTCACAGAATCCACACCTATGGGTATGGCTATCGATCAGCGTCATCAATTCTTTCAAACTCGAGCCAATGAAATTCTTGAACTACTCTATCCCAGCCATGCCCCTTCTCCCTCTCATCTGATTCATGTTACCTGCACTGGATATCTTGCCCCAAGCCCTGCACAAGCTCTGGTCTCAAAAAGAAATTGGTCTGAAACTGCTGTGACTCATGCATACCACATGGGATGCTATGCATCGATGCCCGCAATTCGAATGGCACAGGCCCTGCAACTCAAATCTCAAAAGACAATTGATGTGGTACATACCGAGATGTGTAGTCTGCACATGAATCCTTCCATGCATGAACCCGAACAAATCGTAGTGCAAACCCTGTTTGCCGATGGACATATCAAATACCAAGTGGGTGAACCAAACGATGACCAATCGGCTTTAGAGATAATTTTGGTAAAAGAAAAAATTGTACCAGAAACAATTGATGGAATGACTTGGAATCCAGCCCCTTGGGGAATGCAAATGACACTGGCTAAGGCTGTTCCGAGCAAACTGAAAGAGATTATTTCAGATTTTTGCCGTCAACTCATCACAGAAGCCGGACTTGATTTTGAAGAAATCATCAATAGCTCTATTTTTGCGATTCACCCCGGTGGGCCAAAAATCATCGATTCGATTCAGGCTGAATTGAAAATCTCTGAAGAACAGCTTTCAGCCAGTAAAAAAATACTTCGTGAGCGCGGCAATATGTCTTCAGCAACACTACCCCATATTTGGGATCAGATATTGAAAAGCAAACCTGCTTCAGGACAATATGTGGTCAGCTTTGCATTTGGCCCGGGATTAACCATTTTCGGCGCAGTATTGAGGGTGAAATGATGAATTTGCTGTATATTCCATTTGTTTTGCAAGGAAGTGCAATGTTTGTAGATGAATTTTACTTTCACCGAAAACGAGGGTTGCTCAGATGGGAACGAATTGGTCACCCCCTTGATACAATCACTGTTTTCATGTGCTATCTTTTCCTTCTATTTGCTTCAATCACGCAATCAAATGTGATCATCTATGGGTGTTTAGCGATTTTCTCTTGTCTTTTTGTCACCAAGGATGAATTTATCCATGCGAAAGAATGCTCACCTTCTGAACACTGGTTGCATGCTTTTCTTTTCATGCTTCATCCCATCATTCTCGGCTTGGCTGGATGGATGTGGATCAACCAATTGCCTAATTCTTTGCTGATTGGCCAAACCCTTATAACGGGAATGTTTCTGATTTATCAGATCATTTACTGGAGCATCCGTCATGAATGAAGTGAACAATCAGATTTATGAAACCTATGGTGAACGATGGTATACTGCTGATGATGACCCCATTGCTTTATTAAGAGCTGAATCAAAAGCAAAACTACCTTGGGTTTTGAACGAAATTCAAAAAATTGGCGCAAAGAACAAACAGACGGTTCTTGATGTCGGTTGTGGTGGTGGTTTTCTCAGTAATGCCCTGGCCCAGAATGGACTGGCTGTAACTGGTGTTGATTTATCAGAAGAGAGTCTGAGAGTCGCTAAGGCTCATGATATTACAGGAACCATCCAATACTTGCCTGCAGATGCTTATCATTTGCCTTTTGCAGATCAAAGTTTTGATGTGGTCACCGTCATGGACTTCCTTGAACATGTGGAAAGACCGGCAGATGTGGTGAAGGAATGTGCAAGGGTTTTAAAACCCGGTGGTATTTTGATCTATCATACATTTAATCGCAACTGGCTAGCCTGGATCGTGATCATAAAACTGGTGGAATGGCTCGTGAAAAACACACCAAAAGACATGCATATTCTTAGGCTTTTCATCAAACCAAAGGAATTAGAAAACTTTTGTAGCGAAGCGGGACTTAGTGTTCAATCCGTAACAGGCTTGAGACCGGTCATCATGAGCTTGACGCTAAAAAGCCTGTTTAGTGGCGTTGTGCCAAAAACGATGAAATTCAAGACAACACCTTCTACTCTTTTGTCTTATATGGGATGTGCGAAAAAAAATTGTTGAAACGAAAATCAAAAATAAGTTGATCGTTCTGAGCAGGCCTAGCAAAATATTCGTATGGCTCAATCAATGAACAATCAACGTCTTTCATTATTTGAATCTCGAATTAAAAATGAACGAACCAGGTTGCTCACCCATCCTATCTATCAGGAATTGAAGAGTCTTGAGTCGGTTCGAGTTTTCATGAAGTATCATGTGTTTGCCGTGTGGGATTTCATGTCTTTGTTAAAAACACTTCAGAACCGGTTGACTTCGGTCACTGTGCCTTGGACACCGCCTCAGAATCCACATTTGTCGAGATTCATCAATGAGATCGTACTTGCAGAAGAAAGTGATGAAGTAGGCCCTAACGAGTATCTCAGTCACTTTGAACTTTATCAGCTGGCAATGAAGGAAGCAGGTGCAGATCTATCACCTATACAAACCTTTATTGCTCAAATCAATAATTCAGCCAACATAGATGAAGTTCTTGGCTCAATACAGCCAAATGAGGTCGTGCGCGACTTCATGACTACTACATTCAATATCATCACAGGAAAAACACACGAAGTTGCCTCTTCTTTTTTATTCGGACGCGAAGATATCATTCCGGAGATGTTTCAAGTCGTGCTGAAAGAAATGAACTTACTGAATTCAGTTCATTTTAAACGCATGAAGCAATATCTAGAAAGGCACATCGAGGTCGATGGTGATCATCATGGACCACTTGCCCGTAAAATGCTGATCGAGCTTTGCGGCGATGATCCACTCAAATGGGAAGAAGCAGAAAAAGCGGCGATCCACTCCATTCAGGCAAGAATCGGATTTTGGGATCACATTTTTACAAAGCTTTCAAATCAAGCTGTTTCACTTGAAACTCATCCTTGCGTTTAAGCACTTAAATAAAACGGTAAAGGCATGACTATTGCATTTCCAATTTTGACGAAGTTCGTCCTTTGAGGAAATTTTGATATGCCACAATCCAGAATTAATATTGAACCAAACCAACGCCCCATTTCAAGACCCACCGTAAAAACTAAGTCAGCCGGTGCTTACCAATTCGAAGAAACTCACGAATTAGTTTCACTGGTTGAAAGTGCTGCGCTTCTTTTACAAACAAAAGGTGAACGCGTATTGTCTGAATTCAGTGTGCCAAACAGCAAATGGCAAAATAAGGAAAAATATATTTTTGTCATCGACCTGCAGGGCAACATGCTGGTTCACCCCGATCCTGAACTCTGTGGAAAAAACACGATTGATCTTAAAGACGTCAATGGCAAGCCAGTGATTCAAGGACTCATCGATGCCGCAACGTCGCTTCCCCAAAAACACTTCGGCTGGTTTCATTACCAGTGGCCTGAACCCAATGATCTTTCACCTCGATGGAAAAGTAGTTTTGTTCAGTTAGCAAAATCACCAATCGGAAAAAGCTATATCGTGGGCAGCGGTGTTTATCACAACCTCATGGAGCGCAGTTTTGTCATCGATATGGTGAAAGAAGCGGTTCAGCAGATTAAAATAAAAGGAAAAAGCGCATTTTCCCTTTTTCATGAACCATCAGGTCGATTCATTGCAAAAGATGCTTATATTTTCGTCATTGACCCAAGAGGTGTTTGTCTCGTTCATCCGGCATTTCCGAATTTACAGGGCCATAATTTAATCAACGAAAAAGACTCGAACAAACAATATTTCATTCGTGAAATGCTTAAAACCACAGAAACAAAAGGGTCAGGATGGGTGAATTATCTGTGGCCAAAACCAGGCGACAATGTACCAACCCAAAAATCATCTTACGTTGAAAAAGTAAAATTCAATAACAGCTGGGTGATGGTTGGATGCGGAGTCTATCTCGCCGATGCTCCGGTTGACCTTCGCCCTAGCAGAGGCATCAACCCGAATCAGGTCATCAGTCTGGTCAATGAAGGAATCGAACTGATCATCAAAAAAGGCGATTCTGCATATGAAGAACTCAGAAAAAAAGATTCAAAATGGTATTCGCCTCACACCTATTTCTTTGAAATCGACATGCATGGAACCCGAAAGTTCCATGCAGCGACACCCAGCTTGGAAGGTTCGAATATTGTCGACGAAAAAGACATTTTGGGGAGACCTTATGGAAAAATACTGATGGAAATCGCGACCAGCCAAAGTGGCGAAGGCTGGGTTCATTACCAATATCCACGCCCTGGTGAATTGTTTCCTGTTTGGAAATCGGTTTATTCAAAACGTATTACTTTATCGAGTGGTGAAAAAAGATTGATCTGTTGTGGAACTTATTCGATGCCGATGAATGAGACCATCATCGAAGACCTGGTCAATCATGCTGCGCTATTGATTCAAGAAAAAGGCCCCGCATCCTTTCCAGAACTCAGGGACAAAAAAGGTCAGTTCCGCTTCATGGATACTTATATTTTCGTGAATTCAAATGATGCGATGGAACTCGTCAACGGCGGCACCCCTTACATGGAAGGCAAAAACGTTGCGAACCTGAAAGATGCACACGGAACGCCTTTGGCATTGAACTGCATCAAAGAGGCAAAAGAAAAAGGCAGCGCATGGGTCGATTGTTACTGGTATAAACCAGGCGATCGATTCGCATCCCTCAAAAAGACATTTGTACGGATGGTGGAACACGGAAATCAAACATACATTGTTGGGTCAGGGTTCTATGTGATCCAGCATCATTAAGGTGTTTGCTTTTTTGGAATCAAATAATTTTGTTGATCACAGAGATTCTGATACCAGCGAGTCTTTTCCGTAGACCAACTTGGCTGTTCAGCCTGACGAATCATGCTATCCATAGTGTCATACCCAACTTGATTGAGTTCGGCTTTTCTAGGGTCACTTTCAGTTCCGTACATGATAATTGGCTTTAAATCTTCAGCAAGATTAGCAGTCAATGTACCCATAAAAATGGCATAATCGAGCCATGAAGCAGACTTGAGAACAGTGTTGGGTGAACCAACAAGAAAATCATCCGGTGCAACCATCGACAGATAATCCAGCATTGTTCCCCAAATGCGATACCAAGACCCACGATGATCTCCATGATACCCACCGCCTCTTTCTTCAAGATCACCTCTGATATCAATGAACTTATTGAAGAATGCAATCATCTTCGGTTTTGTGGAGGGGTAATCATGAATCCAGGTTCTATAAAATCGGGCTTCGTTTCGAAGTAACTGGTGAATGGTAAGAATCGATTCAAATAAACGCCCCTGATTCAATTCAAGAGACCACTCGAATAGCTGAACCGGAGTAACCGAAGCATCTGCCGATGCCATGATTATTCTTTTTAAATCAGGCTCTCTACCCGTTGAATAATCAACTGAAGTTGAGCCACGAAGATAATTTTGCAAATAAGGATAGCGACGTACAATGTCGGTCAACGTGAGCTTCTTATGATTTTGAAGCACGAGAAAAAAACAGCGCCCCAGTCGATCGCCCTTCAATGTGAGGGTTTGATGAGTAGGTTTGCGGTAGTGATTTCCATATTCCAAATGCAGTGGCTGCGGGCTTGCGTGTGCGAATACCGAAAAAAATAACAAAATTGCTGAAAAAATACTGACTGGCATTTGCGGGATCATACTTGATTCATGCAGTCAGGTAAAGTCTTTAAAATCATTCAATGAAACTCATTAAATTCGGTATGATGATGGAATGATTCCGTACCCATCCATTCCTTATTCGGAATTCCTCTTCTCGTTTGCCCGCAGTTCAGGACCTGGTGGTCAGAACGTAAACAAGGTGAACAGCAAGGCCGTATTAAAGTGGAATCTTTTTAAAAGCGAATCGATTACTGACGATCAGCGCGCAAAACTTCAATCGAAGCTAAAACTCAATGATGAGGGTGAAGTGATCGTGATGAGTGATCGCTACCGCGATCAGGGAAAAAACAAAGAAGATTGCATTGAAAAATTCCATGCATTGATCAAGCTGGCGCTCCATGAACCAAAGAAGCGCAAAAAAACAAAGAAAACCTATTCAAGTAAATTGAAGTCAAAAGAGAGCAAGAAACGGCACTCTGAAAAAAAGAAGCTTCGATCTATCCGTTATTAATCACTGCAACGCTAAAAATTAAGGAATGATCATTAAAGACGGATTTTTTTATCAAATCTACACTTCTCCGGAGAGTGAGTAATTCCACCAGGCTGTTCAAGAAATGATCTTAATTTTAGATTCAGATCTTGTGTTATTTCATTACCATCATGAAATAAAATAATCGGATCCAAACACGAATCCATGCTTTTCCAAGCAATGTGATCAGGACTAATGGTGTAGCGCCCCATTGTTTTATCAACAGGCCACTTTTCATCATTGAAAACCGAATAGACTAATTCAGAGCATACAATTGCGTTTTGTGTCTCGATATCGAAATTGAAATCATAGGGTTTACCGAGTTGCATGATTGTTCGAAGAATTTTTTCTCCAGGATTGGTGAGTTCCACTGTTCTTAAAACTAAAAAATCATCGATATCCATGAAGTGTTCGAGTGTATTGTTGGTCACCCCAGGAAGCCTGAGCGCCTCTACCACTGATTTTCTGTCATGGAGCGACTCTAAATAAGGTTTTAAAAGAGGATGATCAACGAGGTAAATCTCTTTACCTTCATACTGTACCTTATACCCTAAAAGTTCTTCATAACTACCCAGCCAAATCGCAACATGACCAAAAAACCCAGGAATGAATTGATCGGTCAGTCTAAAGGATGTTTTTTCAAGGAGAATATCGAGTGGCTTTAATTTAGACTTTAAACTATCCATGAAATCCGGATCTGAAGCGAATTTTTTAAGTTTTCCATTTCTGGTTTGAACTTGGCCAACTGAATTTCCAAAAATTTCACTTATTTTTTGAACAATTTTATCCAAAGCATTCAGAAACTGTGTTTCCGATAGTATTTTTCCAATGAAAAGCACACTGCTCATCCGGAAAGTGAAGTCATTGTCTTTGATTTTTGATGCTGTAAATGATTTTGAAATATATTGTTCAAAATAATTGATATTGAGATTTGTCTTAAATGACTTCTCTAAAAAATTGATATTATTCTTAGTACGGTTCCAGAAATCTTCATCTAAAGCCGCGCTGAAGGTGTTTCTTAAAACGTGGATATCTTCACCAAGATCATACTCTAAAATAGAACGTGCTTTTTTAGAACGTGCCAAAGTGTGCGATAATTTGAATAAACTGTCATACATCAATAACATTGAAGCCGTTGTGATTTGTACATCCGTTAAGAACCGTTGAGACTCAACGTCTTGGTCATTTAAAACAATGGTAAGATACTTTTCATATTTAAATTTATTGGGATTAAATCGTGACTTCACTTTAGCTGAAAAACTTGCACCAAAAGTCAATTCGAACGGCAAGTTTTTGAGACGGTCAGTGAATGGAATGATTTTTTTAATTAATTCCTTATTCCAGACATCTAACCTTTTAAAAAGCATTTTGAACTTCTCAATGTCTTTGACAGTAAGGGGGCGTTCACAGTTTTTTTCGATTCCAAATTCACACGGTCTGGATTGTATAAAACCAATAAATGCATCGTTGATGGCTAGCCCCTCTTCCATGCTGAAAATGCCGGGCTGCACAAAAGAATTTTGAGCAAAAGCACTCATCGAAAAAGTAATCAAAACCGTAACCAACAATACCTTCAAAATCCTCATTAGCAGATCATTTCAGGCATTTTAAAAGCTAGTCAATCTATTTTATGCCCTATCTATGAGATGAATCTTCCTGTTTAATCCACAATTTGGCGTCCCCAAACAAAAAGAGCGCGATGAAGTCAAACCTGAGCCAAATTCAAATAATCAAGATATACTCAATTTATGGAACCAAAACTTCAACCACCAGGCGCAGGGCTCCCCTTACTTCAAAAACTAATACTCCGTTATTTCATCGGACCATTCCAATCTAAAATAACATCTTGGAATGTATCAAAAACAAACTACGAAAAGCTCACTTCAAAAATCATCGAAGCCGCAGAAGCGGTGCCATTAGAAAAGCGGAAGAAAAAAATTCTCGTCAATCCCATTATCGGCTTAGAGGACTCTTCCCGTTACTGGTCTGTAGACATGCTACTAGAGCATTTGATGATCGTAGGAAAAAACATGGAATCGATCATTATCTCGCTCGATAGCGGAGTAAAGCCAAATGTAGTTGCAGACATCGCGAAAGTAAAACCGACTGCTGCTTCGGGAGTCGATTCACCTCAAAACATTTTATTCGAATTTAAAGCCTTTGCACCGACGCTGATGCAACGCTTGGATTTAAAGATGAAAAACCGTGACAGTGACATTACACTTAAGCACCCTTGGTTTGGGGAATGCAACGCTCGCCAATGGTATTTCGTTCTCGCTGCCCACCAGGGCATCCATTGGCAACAACTTAAACAGATCATCGAAAAACTATAAAAAAAGAGACTCAATTGCATTTCGTGGTGTGGGTTCAACATCAAAGAGAAAACACCATCCATGATGAGTAACATCAAGAAACTGATAAAAGTAGTTCTTAGTGAGTCCAGCCCTATTCTTTCAAAATTACCATTACCGTGGATTTTCCAGCTTTATCCGGGTAAACATGATCAGTTCTTTCACGTTCTAAGCCTGCATTTTCAATGGATTTCTTGATTCTAGAATCTTCCGTTTTGAATAATTTTGAAATTGAATTTGGACGTTTAGCCATATTAAAGGTATCAATATCAAGACTACTATCTGAGTTCTTCAGGTATTTTTTAATATTATCAGCCCTATCTTCAGCCAGCAATGGTGAACAATTGAGGCGTACATAAAGTACGTCGAGTGAAATGAGATCGCTGCGAGATGATGTGAAAAGGGATTTATGAGTAAAAATGGCTGACGCTGGTGGCCGCATATCGAACCCATGCTCTCCATAATTACAGCGAAATAAGTAATGATATTAGTGAGTTTAAAATTGCTTAAATTTCAAACAAAGTAATTTTATGAAGGAGAACAATGTTCTCCCGTTCTCCACTACCAAATCTAAACTGAACATCAGAAGACCCCTCTGATCTCTATGCCCTCTAACTAGAGTGTCCGGGCTCTTCGTTGGTTTCTTGACTTTATCATTTATTTCTATTATTCTAGAAATATGGAAATGTTTGATGCACTTGAAGCCTTCTCATCTTTGTCCCAAGAAACAAGACTTAAGGTGTTTAAAACTTTAATTGAATACGGACGTGAGGGATTAATGCCTGGTGTGTTAGCCCAAAAATTAAAGATTCCAGATAACACACTCTCTTTTCATCTTTCACACATGAGCAAAGCTGGGTTGGTTTCATCGCAGAAAAATGGGCGTTCCATTACCTATTTTGCGAACGCTGACCTCATCCAGGAGCTGATTGAATATCTGTCAGCAAACTGCTGCGTGAAAGAAGCCAAAGTTAAAGCAAAAGTAAATCACGAAAGGAAATGCTAATATGAAACGATTTCACATCCATGTTGGTGTAAAAGACCTAGAATCATCGGTTCAATTCTACTCGATTCTTTTTGGACAAAAACCAGTGAAGCTGAAGCCAGATTACGCTAAATGGCTACTGGACGATCCAAGAATTAACTTCGCAATCTCAACCAGAACCGGAGAAGTAGGCGTAGACCACTTGGGCATCCAAGTTGAAGAAGCAAGTGAACTTACTGAGATCACAGAACGCCTTAAACGTGCCGACCTAAAACTGCAAGACGAAGGTGAAACGACTTGCTGTTATGCAAAATCAAATAAAGCATGGGTTACAGACCCTGCTGGTGTTGCATGGGAAACCTACCAGAATATGGCGGATGCTGAAGTCTTTAATGAAAAAAATCAACTCATCGACGATATCGCATGCTGCACCCCTGTAGATGAGTCTGACAAGCCCTCTTGCTGTTAGGAATAGTCTTAAATGGAAAAGAAACTATCATTTTTAGACCGCTATCTAACACTTTGGATATTTTTAGCAATGGGCATTGGTTTATTGCTTGGAAAGCTGCTCCCCTCCTTCCCTCAAAAACTAAGTCAACTGAACTATGGAACCACTTCAGTTCCTCTAGCTATTGGACTCATTCTCATGATGTATCCTCCTCTAGCCAAAATTAAATTTGAAGAACTAGGGAATGTATTCAAAAATAAAAAAGTATTCGGGCTTGCAATGATTCAAAACTGGGTGATTGCGCCAACCTTGATGTTTGCGATCTCACTCATTTTTTTGCATGACAAGCCGGAATACATGATTGGACTCATTCTCACCGGAATTGCACCTTGCATTGCAATGGTCTTAGTTTGGAATGATCTGGCAGATGGCAACAAGGAATATTGTGCAGGACTAGTTGCGTTCAATTCAATTTTTCAAATTTTGTTTTTTCCAGCTTATGCCTATTTCTTTATTTCTTTTCTACCAAAACTTTTTGGAATGCAAGGCGCTGAAGTCAATTTCAGCATTGGTGAAATTGCAAAAACGGTTGGAATTTATCTTGGAATTCCATTTTTTACAGGTCTATTTACTCGATTCATTCTTAGAAGAAAAAAAAGGCGAACAATGGTACAGTTCTGTCTTTATACCAAAAATCAGTCCAATCACACTCATTGCACTGCTTTCCACGATTGTGCTCATGTTTTCTTTTAAGGGTGAGATGATTTTAAGACTCCCACTTGATGTGCTGTCGATCGCAATTCCAATGACTATTTATTTTACCGTGATGTTTTTTGTAACCTTTTTAATCAGCAAGAAAATCGGGACTGATTATTCACAATCGGCTACGCTATCACTGACTGCCTCTTCAAATAATTTCGAATTAGCCATTGCGGTGGCTATTGCAACTTTCGGCATCAATCACGGATCTGCATTTGCAGCGGTGATTGGACCCTTAGTGGAAGTTCCTATTTTATTAGGTTTAGTTAAAGTTTCACAGCAAATCAGGAAGAAGTATTACTCATGAATATTTTATTTATGTGTGTAGCAAATTCCGCAAGAAGCCAATTAGCCGATGGACTTGCAAAAAATCTCTTTGCCGATAAAGCAACGATTCAGAGTGCGGGTTCGAAACCAACTCAAGTGAATCCATTCGCAATTCGTGCTTTAAATGAAATTGGAATTGACATTTCAGCCCACACTTCAAAGTCAGTGGATGATCTGGATCCTGATTTCGTAAATGCCCTAGATTTCGTTATTACCCTATGCGCAGAGGAAGTTTGCCCAGTGGTAATATCAAAAGCGAATAAACTTCACTGGCCCCTACCTGACCCTGCCGGGACTGGGAGCGATGATGAACAGATGAATCGATTTAGAGCCACGAGAGATGAGATTAAAAAAAGATTAACAAGCTTCGCTCAAGAAAGAGGCTTAGTTTAGTTAGGGAGATAAAAATGGAATTTAATATTTTATCGAAACGAATTAGCTCTGAGATCAGCGCATCATTTTGTAAAGAAGCAAAGATAGATCTTGATACCAACCTAAACGGAAATCCAAAAGCCTTTAACCCCGCAGAGTTACTCTTAGCATCGCTTTCAGCTTGTATTATCAAAGGAATCGAAAGGGTCGTACCCATCTTAAATTTTGAACTACGCGGTGTAGAAGTGAAAGTTCATGGAATAAGACAAGATTCACCCCCAAAGTTGGAATCTATTACCTACGAAATTATTGTGGAAACCGATGAGTCTGACCATCGTTTAGAGTCCCTACACACCAACGTAAAAAAATATGGAACAGTTTTTAATACGATTGCCCCAGGAACAGCATTAAGTGGAATTTTAGTAAGAAAAAAAATTTAAGTAATTTTCAAAAGATATCGTTTTCGCAGAGATCAACAAGACTGGATACAAAGCCAATTTTATAAATAATCTTCTAAATCATCTTTAATATCATTCATAAGATTATTTTGAGATTGTGAGTAATGATATTTAGACTGCTTTTATAATCATCAAAATTTGCCAACCATTCGGATACCTTCGAGGGTGGTCTTCCCACGACAGCAGTCATTCCATTACTCACAATAGGACGTTCTATTAAGATGGGGTATTTAACCATCAAGGCAATCCAATCAGTCCGACTTTTAGGTAAGCTACCTGATGTCGCCAGTATTTCATACTCATCTTCTCCAGTGCGTACAGTTTGCTCTGGCTCTAATTTCAATTGATTCAAAAGTGATTCAAGTAGCTCTGCGGAGGGTGGAGTTTCTAAATATACAACGACTTCAAATTCTTTTTTTGAGTTTTTAAGTATTTCCAAAACCTCGCGGCATTTACTGCATTTGTTATTGTGATAAAGGGTGATCATACTCAAATACTATTAGCAACATTACGGGATCCGGTAAAGCGCTCAGTATCTTCACAAAGGTTGCCCTCTTTGAATAGCTTTACACGCTCATGAAGTTTTATTTTTTTAGCCAGATCAATTGCTCTTTCATTTTGATGATCTGCCATCAAAGCACACAAATAAGTATCGAATGCTTCTTGAGTTCCGTTGATTTTCAAAGATAACGTGGATAATTCAATTGCTCTTTTTGGATCTCTTAACTCCATTTGTGGAACGACAATATAATACCATGCAACTTTATTCAGCTGTGAAGAACTAAACCCTGCTGAAGCGAGTTTTGCCATTGATTCAAGCCCCTCCGCGTCAGGGTGTTTTTCAAAAATTTTACTTTGAACATAAAAAATTCTATCGTCTTCACTGAGTGGAAGATCGCTGACAAAGCTAAGGGCGAATGAGGCAATTAAAAGTGCACCAAATTTTTTTGCTGTTCGAACTCTCATTTGCTTCTTTTTTAACGAATGGATATTTTTACTCATGTTGATAACTTGATCTGATTTTTCAGAAAGTTTATTCTTTAAATTAAATACAACTACTATGAGCATTAATGCGCCAAGATACTCATCCTTAATGGAGTCATTTTTCAATGTTAAAAAATATATGGTGAGCCCGAATGCAATGAAAATTAAAATTTGCTGATAAATTGAAGGCTGTTTGATGACTAATCCTTCTTTTTCTAATCTTTCAACTGTTCTTTTTTTGTTTATAAAAGGAACATATAACTTTCTTCCACTATTTAATTCAATACGAAAAAAACCCATGAATAAAAATGCAGGTGATCCATGTTTTAATAAATATTTTTTTTTGGTGTCATTGAAGCGAACTCTAAGTTCACCTGATCGATATGAAATAAAGTAAAAAGGCCTAAAAATTTTTGGAATAATAGAATATGCAATTGAAAACAAGGTTATTCCAATAGCCATGATGATCAGATTGATCTTTGGATGTGAGAATGAATTCGCAATAATTTTATACTCAATAACTCCCCATAAAAAGCAAATAACAACACTAAAAAAAATCCATAATCGGTAAGATCTTTTAGAATTCACCCACATTAGAAGATTATCCCAGAAAGTGAAAATATATGGAATGTGTCGGTTTTGAATTAAATTTAAATTAAAACCATAAAAGCTATTGATATAGGAAATATATGAACATGAGTGCGAGTTTTCAGTTATTTAAACACTGCAATTCCTGTTTTTTGACAAGTAAGCTCTTTAAACCAATACTGAAAAATTTTTCAACAAAATTGTTACATCTAAAACCTATCTTTTATTTTTTCACTAATAATTCGATCTTTCCAGAATCAATATGATGGTCCGAGGTACGGTGGCCTGAGCGGTCCACTCAAAATCACTCGAAAGACTCTTGTACCCGGTTGTAGATTCGCAGTTTTGACTTCGAATGAATACACGCTGATCTTCAGGAAGTGCTGATCATTCGCGATGCAGGCGTGAAGTTCTTACCCTGGTCATGATTAAATGATTCTCATTGAGTGCATTCGACGAAAAGTATTTTGAATTTGACAATTTCACTCGCACTTATTAAACTTACCCTGTTTAAAAGCAAGAGGTAAGATGTTCCGGAATTTATTGATCTCATTTTTATTTTTGTCAGCTACCGCTGAATCGGCAGAAGTGAAACCGGATCACCCCTCGTTGTTTCATTCCAAGCGAGGAATCATTTCCGGTTTCAAGGTCAACCACTTGAAAAGAAGGGTCCGCCTTCACGGTGTGTCGATTCACTCCTGGAAAAAAGTATTCATTCGTGATTTCAATGAGAAGTTGAAGCATTTTCCGGACGATGATTTGCTCATTGAACAGGAAAAACGCATTGATCTTCTTTTGCGTCGTTTGGTGACCAAGCTTACGTCAGATCAGGATGAAAAGGTGGTGCCTGTAGACATTGATTCTTCTGATCTTACCGGAGTCAGGGTTTCAACATTCAAACAAGTCAAAGCTGACCGGGTGGTATTTGATGATGAACTGGCGCCATTCAAAGAACTGATTGTTTGCACAGAAGGTTATTGTTTTTTTCCAGAAATATTCATCGAACATCAAGGGATTGATCTGCAGTGGAATCCACACTACTTCAAGATTGGCGGTAAAAATCATTCTTCTGGAGCATTAGAATGCGAGGATTTCAAATTGCCTTTCACTCTGTCTCTTTCTTACAAAACCCCTCATTTTGATCATTATACTCACCGCCGTTTTTTGTTGATGGCGAGAATCGTGAATGGACAGCTGAAGTTGAGAGAAAGAGATTTGTCTTTTTATGATCCTGCGCCTTAGCAATTAGAAATCTCAAAGCACATCTCTCTCTATAGACTAACCTAAAAATCGCAGAATCCCCCTCCACTCTCGTTCCGGGATGCTTATGATGGGCCGGTGAAGCGTCAATTCCGGAGGACTGAGGCTAAACGCCCAACAGAGACAGACACCCCAGTGCTAGCAGTAACGATCGTATCCCCTCCAGTTTATGGGTAAATGCTTTGCACTATCAGTAGATGGATTTTTGAAGATCCAATCCTATTCGATCGCAAATGTCACATCGACACTGAGATGAATGGTTTGCTTCTGACCTTCCATGACCGGCGCACCTGCACTACTATCCGCACGCATCATCGCTTTTTCGAAAATTGGCCCTGGGGCCGGTGGTGCGATCCCGCCCTCCACGATATGAGTCACTTTACCCAGTTTCGCCCCGAGGCTTTTCACCAGGGTCTCGGCTTTTTCTTTCGCGTTCTGTGCGGCGATGCTCAAGCATTTCTTTTTCTCTTCCAGCGATTTGACCTCTGAAAGGGTGATCTGCAAGGAATGCGTTTCTTTCACTCCAACCTTCGCCGCCAACGCCATCAAATCGCCCATTGCTGCGATGTCCGTCGTGGTTGCTTTCAAACCAAGCCGTGCCTCGAAGCCTTTGCTGACGGCTTTGTTGTTTTCCCACTCTTTGCGCTCTTGCACCGAGTACTCGGTCGACGCCAACTCCAGGTTCTTGACCCCTGTTTTTTTTAGTTCTGTGCGTAGCTTTTCATAGAGCTCGGTGGATTTGGTGATCGCTGTTTTTGCGAGTGGTTCCAAGTGGCTGGACACAAACGTAACGGATCCGCGATCGGGTGTTGTTTCCAAAGTGCATTCACCACTCACGGTCACTTTGTTGACTACCTCAGAGGCCAATACGCTTTTAGAGAAGATCAATGCAAGGATCAGGATTTTCATGCTGATAGAGTATTAAAATTATGACTAGGAAAGAAGTAAAAAATTCAAAATATGATTAGGATAAAATTTCAATAAATGATTAAAAATAAAAAAAAATTTTACAGTCAAAGCATTTATTTTGCCATGGTTTTAGTGATCATCATCAGTTTAACAAATTAACAACAAACGCTTTTCATCATTCTTCTCCCGAGGTGCGCGATGTAAACAAGGCAACACACGGCTACCCGGGTGATCAACCGCCAACTTCCACAAATTTCCCAACCCTAAACTCATTGGGCGTGCAAGCGGAAGTGGTTGAAAGTGCAAATCGAATGAATAATCCTTCAAAAATCTTTCAAAATCTTCATCCCGCCCCGAATATATCTTCATCAATTCAGAACGGATTTCAGGAATTAAGATTTTTTGAATTGCTTGTGAATTTGGCAATATTTCAGTGGCTTCACCAAAATAAGTACACAAATAAGTATCAGTGGGCAAATCCGAACGGTCCACATGAAAAGAATAAACATCCGTTGCCAAAGGCTGGAAATGATCATCCCGATCATAACACTTAATCACATTAAGAACTGGAGAAGCGCCAATTTGCTTTAAAAGACACAAATCACTTAAGAGAATGTCACGAGCATAAGAACCATCTGGACTGAGATGAAGTGCGCGAAGTTGATCTTCGTTGAGTTCAATCATGTTTTCTTTGAAATCAACTTGATTTGCAATCTCTGCAAAATCACCTTTCAAGTTTCGAGACCAGCAAACGGCATTTACTTCTTCACTAAATTCAGTGGAAACAAGATCTTTAAACTCTTGAACAAAGCGAATGTGGTTTACAATTGGATCAGAATGAATTGCCATCTACCTAAAATACCAAGAATAGCTCAAGCGATGAAGGAGTAAAATTTACGCTCTGAAAACTGGAATACACTGTTCGAGCTACTCTGCAGTTTGACGAAATAAAAAGGGAAAAGAAAAAATGGTTGGGGTGCAAGGATTGATCTCGCGCCTCCTGCTAAAATTGTCGAACCCGAGCTAACCGGCCAGTTCTTTCTTAAAATCCCTTTTCAGGAAATCGAACAAGACGAGTGAATGAACAACTCAGTTTACGACAGCTTTTCAATTTTACGATGTTGAGCAAGGCGAATGAGCGAAGCGTACAAATAAGTACGCTGTAGCAAATGAGACCGACGCGAAACGATGTAAAATTGGAAAGATGGAAGTAAAATGGTTGGGGTGCAAGGATTCGAACCTTGGAATGGCGGAATCAAAATCCGCTAGCTTACCACTTGCCGACACCCCAACAATTTGTGCTAATAATAGCTAGTGATACGAAAAAACTAGCATAGGTTGTGAGCGTCTGCAACATAGACGTACAAAATCAAGGACTAAAACTTAATAACGCTACTCGTTACCGGTGCGTTCGTGAATATCGCCTTCATCAGAACCTGATGAGGGCCCTCGCCTAATCTCAGCCAAATAGGCATCCAGGACAATTTTCTCCATCATGACGCGGGTGTCCTTGTCTAATGGGTGAGCAATATCCTTATAACTGCCATCTGCCCGTTTTTTACTAGGCATTGCAACGAAAAGCCCTGTCGAACCGTTAATGATCTTCAAGTCTCTGACCACAAAGCATTTGTCGAGTACGATCGTGACGTACGCTTTGAGCTTCTCTTCGTTGACAGGGAAAACCTTTACTTCGGTGATTTCCATGCTTTCTCTCCCTTGTTACCCCGCCTTTCTGCGAGGTCTTTGTTGTTCTCTCAAATGTCGTCTCAATCAAAAGCGTCGACGATTTTTTGATCACGCAAAGCTTCTATTAAATTTTACCTATCATTTTTAAATAATGCAAATTTAGTCTTGACGGATTTTTTTGCTTGTCCGTCTTGCCAAGGTCAGGGCATTCTGTTCTCAATGAATCACATCGACGCTTTTTTGACGCAAATTCGTGCCTTTTTGCAAGAGTCTCAAATCCTCACCGACGCAAACGAATGCGCACACTACGCACAAGACTGGAGCGCAGTACTGACTCCGAATTCGGCTGCTACCGTATTTCCCGAAACTACCGAACAAGTCT
The DNA here is from genome assembly GCA_943327105.2 of Nitrosovibrio sp. Nv4. Taxonomy (GTDB): domain Bacteria; phylum Bdellovibrionota; class UBA1018; order UBA1018; family CAIMNF01; genus CAIMNF01. The sequence goes on along the minus strand of CALPVV020000014.1, from coordinate 9,220 downwards.
CTAAAATCCTGAGTGCGGCCAATTCGCACTCGATCAGCGTGGTGCCTTCCGGTGGCAGAACCGGCCTCTCTGGCGGTGCGGTGGCTTCGAATGGCGAAGTCGTGCTTTCACTGGTTCGCATGAACAAGATCGCAAATTTGCATTTAGGCGCCCTCACGGTTCAAGTTGGCGCAGGTGCAATCACCCAGGCCGTACATGAATTCTGTGAGCCAAATGGAGTCACCTGGCCCGTTGATTTTGCCTCAAAAGGCTCTTCATGCGTTGGTGGTAATATTGCTACCAATGCGGGTGGCGTACGCGTTCTTCGCTACGGCAACACCCGGAACTGGATCTTGGGCCTCACCGCCGTAACGATGGATGGCACTGTTCATGAGTTCAATGGTGAACTTGAAAAGAACAATACCGGCTTTGATTTTCGTCAACTGATGATTGGCAGCGAAGGCACTCTTGCCGTAGTAACCGAGGCGACTTTAAAACTAGCCCCACTTCCCCGCTCTCGTTCTGTTTTCTTTTTTTCGCTCGAAAATTTTTCATCCGTGGTGGAACTTTTCGCCTTCGCACGTTCACGCATTGCGACCCTGAGCGCATTCGAATGCATGGACCGTCCATGTCTTGAAACCACCATGAAGCACTTTCTATTGAAAGCTCCTGTTAATTTAGGTGAATCAAATGCATTTGTTTTAATGGAAGTGGAAAATGCGGCACTGGAAGAATGCGAAGTTTGGTTGGGTGAAATTTTCGAAGCGGGTCTGGTCGTGGATGGAGTGATGGCGCAAAACGATCGTGAAGCAAAAGAACTCTGGCATTACCGCGAAGGAATTGCTGAAAGCATTCTTTCAGGACATGACGTACACCAGGAAGACGTTTCAGTACCTGTGGCAAGACTTGCTGAATTCTATTCTGAAATTCACAGCCGGTACCGCAAGGCTTTCGCGCCGACTAACGGTGGTGATCAGGCAAAGGTGTATTTCTTCGGTCACATCGGTGATGGAAATCTACATATTTTCATTCAAGGCCCCAAAGGGGTTGATCGAAATCAATTCCTTGCCGACGCAAAAAAAACCGACCTGGAACTTTTCAAGGTTCTTAAAAATTACAAAGGCTCGGTTTCGGCCGAACACGGCATCGGTGTGCTGAAGCGCCATGCATTGCATTTCTCGCGTACTGAAGCTGAAATCAGCCTGATGCGCGGACTAAAGAATGTGTTCGACCCGAAAGGCTTATTGAACCCGGGTAAGGTTTTTACCATCTAATTCTGGCTCGCCATGAGCTCACATCGATGATAATCGTATGCCATGGCAAAACGGGTATTAGTCATCGATTTTGAAACAGCAAACTTTTCGGCTACCAGTGCGTGTGCGATCGGCGCGATTCTCATTGATGACGGTGAAATCGTTAAACAGTTCCATTCATTGATCAAGCCACCATCGAAGGTCTTTCAATTCACTTCCATTCACGGCATCACCTGGGAACAGGTTAAAAACTCTCCCGATTTCAAGCAAGTATGGGATCTTGAACTCGGAAGCCTCTATGAATCCGCTGACCTTCTTGTTGCCCATAATATTGGTTTTGACTCCCGGGTATTGAAAGCAACGGCCGAACATCACTCCATCAAACTCAAAGAAAAACCGACTGCTTGCACCGTAAAGATCGCGCGAAGTGAACTGGAAATCAAGCCGGCAAAACTCGACCATGTTTGCAAAACTCTTGAGATCCCGCTTCAACATCACGAGGCATTGTCTGACTCACTCGCCTCTGCCTATATCTATCTTTATGCCAAAACAGGGAAGAAACACTGGATAAGATCCTTTGAAATCGAACAACCCACGCCCATCACGAAAACCACTGTGAAGCCAAAGAAACTCACCGAGGCGATTTCAGACCTGAATTCAGAAAAATCAAAAGAAGCACTGAAGGCTCTTCTCAAAAAAACAAAAAAACCGACAAAGCAAGCACAAAACTGAATTAGTTGCGGTAAAGTCCGGGATTTTGATTAATTACCGAAAAGGGACTAAAATGATCATAGGAGTAAAACCATGATCAGAAGTCCAATATCGACTCTTTCAATACTGATCTCTTTCGGCCTCCTGCCTTTTTCACCATCAACACTCGCAGCCACCTGGTTGGATTGCCAATGTGAAGATGCAGGAAAACCATTCAAAAGATCGTGTCACAGTACCACGAGCTGCAGTTCTTGCTGTTGCTATGAAACGTTCGGCTCACACACCTGTAAAGAGACAAAATCAAACCTCCCGCCCACTTTCATTGATCACGAAAGCAAACAAGTCACCGTCATGGCTCCGGGCCCCAGATAAGTTCACTTCGATTTCAGATTGTAACTGCCATTCAATTCTTTTAAGCTTTGTGCATGAAAACCCACATCATTTCTGGAAGTCATCGTTCAGTATCTCAGAGCGCAAAAATCGCCAAATACCTGCAATCGCAGATTGAGGCCAAAGGCGGAACTGCAACCATTACCGAGTTGTCTAATCACCAAATTCCGATGTGGGATGAAAAAGTCTGGGAAGGCACCGCTGAGTGGAAAAAAATTCTGGATCCAATTTTTACTCAACTGCAAGCAGCCGATTCACTCATCTTTATCGTGCCTGAATATTCGGGAATGGCCGGACCGGCGATTAAAAACTTCATGCTCTTTTGTGGTGGAAGTCTACTCGCGCACAAACCAACACTACTGGTCAGTGTTACCAGCAGTTTAACCAATGGCGCTTACCCGATCATGGAAATGCGTGGATCAAGCTACAAGAACGCAAAACAACTTTATATTCCTGATCACGTCATCATTCGAGATGCTGAAAATATGTTGATCGGTGAAGCAAAGACAGGGTCTAACGATGAGTACATTCGCAAGCGCATCGACTACTCCCTGAGTATGCTTTCCGCATACGAAACGGCTATGAAAACGTTGCGGGAAAGCACCTCAGGGTTGGACCATCAAACCTACCAATACGGAATGTGATTCGATCAATCTAAGCGATCACCATGCACTCGCGTTTTGAATCATAATCAATCTTCAAGTGTGCGTAAGTTTCAGGCTCACCCGGATTACCGGCTTTGATTGAACCTTTCAGCATTTCCATGGCGAGAATATCTTGAATGCGTTTCTGGAACACCCGTTTCATCGGACGTGCTCCAAAATCTGGGTCGTACCCTTCTTCGAGCAAGCGTTCTTTTGCAGTCCCGGTCAATTCAAGCACCATGCCTTTTTCGGCAAGTTGCTTGTTGAGCGAGCGAACCATGATTCCAAGAATCTGATCGATGTCGCCTTTCACCAAGTGATCAAATGTGACGACCTCATCGATACGATTCAAGAATTCAGGTTTGAAACTTGCGCGCAAGATTTCTTGAAGCCTTGAATCACGGATGACGGGATTCTTTTCATTCAAGATCACATCACTGCCCAAATTCGAAGTCATGATGATCAGAGTATTCGCAAAATTCACGGTACGTCCCTGACCATCCGTGATGCGGCCATCATCAAGAACCTGCAGGAATATGTTGAACACATCGGGATGCGCCTTTTCAACTTCATCAAGCAAGATCACCGAATAAGGACGTCGACGAATTGCTTCGGTCAGCGTTCCACCTTCTTCATAACCGACATAACCCGGAGGCGCACCAACCAAGCGTGAAACCGTGTGCTTTTCCATGTATTCACTCATGTCGATTCGAACAATTGCTGATTCCTGATCAAAAAGAAATTCGGCCAAGGCCTTTGCAGTTTCAGTTTTACCAACACCGGTTGGCCCAAGAAATAGGAATGAACCCATCGGACGCTTGCGATCTTGAAGTCCCGCACGGGAACGACGAACAGCGTTTGCCACTGCTTCGAGCGCTTTTTTCTGACCGATCACCCTACCAGCAAGTCGGGCTTCCATTTCGACCAATTTGTGACCTTCAGATTCGACCATTTTCGAAACCGGTACACCGGTCCATCGTGAAACAACTTCAGCAATGTCTTCTTCTGTGACCTCTTGACGAAGAAGTGTCAAGGCACCTTCGGCTTTGGCTCCACCTTTCGTCAATGAATCAAATTCTTTTTGAAGCGAAATGAGTTTTCCGTATTTCAACTCGGCAGCTTTCGCAAGATCACCGGTACGCTCAGCCGAATCGGCATCAAGCTTGGTACGCTCAATCTGTTCTTTCAGTTGCTTTACCTTTTCAACGCCAACTTTTTCTTTTTCCCAAATCGCTTTGAATTTCTGACCCTCTTCACGAAGAGAATCCAATTCTTGCTCAACCGTCTTCAAGCGGGCTTGCGAAGCGGAATCAGGCTCCTTCTTTAAAGCCTGTCGCTCGACTTCCAGTTGAATTTGACGACGCTCGATCTGGTCGATCTTATCAGGACGCGAATCAAGTTCAATGCGAAGTTTAGCGGCTGCCTCATCAACAAGGTCAATGGCCTTGTCTGGAAGAAACCGCTCAGTGATATATCGGTTGGACAGTGTGGCTGCGGCAACCAATGCGGCATCCCTTACGGTAACCCCGTGATGCACTTCATAGCGCTCACGAAGACCACGCAGGATGGAAATCGTATCCTCAACATTCGGTTCATTTACCATGACCGGTTGGAATCGACGCTCAAGTGCAGCGTCTTTCTCAATATGCTTGCGATATTCGTCCAGAGTAGTGGCACCGATACAGTGCATTTCACCGCGTGAAAGTGCTGGTTTCAAAAGATTAGCGGCATCCATTGCGCCTTCGGTTGCTCCGGCACCTACCAAGGTATGAATTTCATCGATGAAAAGAATGATCTGCCCCTCGGCAGCGGTCACTTCTTTCAAGACACCTTTCAGGCGTTCTTCGAATTCACCGCGATACTTGGCTCCGGCGATGAGTGCACCAAGATCAAGTACCAACAAACGCTTGTTCTTAAGGTTCTCAGGAACGTCACCCTTTGAGATACGAATGGAAAGACCTTCAGCCACAGCAGTTTTACCGACACCAGGTTCACCGATCAGTACCGGATTATTCTTAGTACGGCGGGACAACACCTGCATCACTCGACGAATCTCTTCATCACGACCGATCACCGGATCAAGCTTTTGATTTCTAGCAAGCTCGGTAAGATCACGACAATATTTTTTCAATACGTTCATTTTCCCCTCTGGGTCTTGATCCTGAATGCGTGAGTTGCCGCGAACTTTCTTAAGCGCTTCTTTGAATTTAGCTTCGGTCAGCCCGGTATCGCGAATCAGTTTACCTGAATCAGTTTGTGACAAACTGGAGTGAAAAAGAGCAAGAACGAAGTGCTCTGGAGCGATGAATTCGTCTTTCATCTTTTTTGCTTCAGCCTCAGCAAATGCCAATGTTTTTTGCAATTCACCTGATGGATACAATTGAGAGCCGCCAGAAAGAACTTTTGGAAATGCTTTCAATTTTGCATCTACGGCCGCTTTAAAGGCAGGAATACTGGCACCTGCCAAAGAAAGCACGGCAGTGATGGATGACTCTTCGCCTCCTTCCCCCTGAGAATCGAGCAACGCTTTCAAAACATGCTCAATTCGCCATTCCTGATGTTCTCGCTGCAGGGCTTCAGACTGGGACTGTTGAAGGATCTGCTCAAAACTATTGGTGAATTTTTGTTTCATGGCGCGTGCGCCTCCTCACCAAGAAATATGGGCCTGCTTTCAAAGAAAGCAAGCCCATCACCGCAATTTTTTTTAGGCTCAAGTTGAACCATTAAATAAAGAATAGATAAAGAATTATTTTTTTTGAGAAGGGTCTGCTTGAACGAAGCTCATTCGCAATTGAAACAGTAAATGAGCCAGCAACTGGTCTTCCTCAACTGTCCGATTACCCTTTGTTTTTTCATCAAGCAAGTTCAGCAAATCAATATTATGTTTCGCCATGAGCAAATCAGGTGGATTGCTATCGAGGGATTGCATTGCAGCCGCTGACACTGAAAGAAAAAACGTGGTAAGGTCGACTTTAGGCATTTCCATGACTACATTTTAGCAATTTTAAAAAAACGCTCAAGTGGATAAAGCAAAAAAGAAATAACCCAGAAGCGATAGTTCCTGGACTCGCCCTTCCAACCCTCGAAGACCATCAAGAGTGACTCTCTACGATTAATGTGTCGAATCTCTTGAAAATTGCCCGCGTTAAGGCTTTCCATCATGGAGGCTACTTGGGACTCGGTTGCACTCAGCAAAAACCCCTCGCTCAGCAAAACAGCAACGGTCTTATTATTCCGTACCCAAAAACCACCTTCAGCACGCGCCGTAGGGTATGTCCAAAACTCGTAGTTCACACCTTCAAGGCCAAATGAGTCACGACTTCGATAAAGAGCATCAAGCAGAGGCGAAGATTCTAGGACAGACGCCTTCACGCGTCTTTTCAAAAGTCCCCAGCCGTATGAAATAATCGAATTGGTAAAAAACATTAAGGAAGGCTCAACTCTGAAAGATATTCGATCGATTCACGTTGACTGCGAACTTCCTTGATTTTCCAACCACCATCAATCTTAACTACAGTACAAAGTTTTTTCTGGGTGATCCGGGCTTCTTTTTCTTTTTCACCTTCCGTGAAGGAAAGTTCGTAAGTCAATGCCATCTCTTGATCGGTAATTTTCTTTTCTTCTAAAATACGCAAGGAACCGAATTTTTTCTTGGTCTCGACAAATGCCTTCAGAAATTGCTCATCACTCCATGCCGATAGACGTTCTTTGGTATCACCGGTAAGCAAAAGCTCCATTTTGGCTTTGTCACCCGGTTCCTTAACGTTGAAACTCATCTCTACATAACTCTCAAGGGTTTTCACCGGCGACTTGTCGTTGACTGCAGAAGTACAAGCCATCAAGTAGGTTGAAAACAGAATCACAACCATCAATATCGACTTGAAATTACGTGGCATAGCCTTCTCCTTTTAAATTTTGAACGATTTTTCCGTATTGAGTAAAATGATACAGATCTTTGGGCTGAATTTGAAGCCCCATTCCGAGCCAACGATCGCGAAATACCGATTTCAGACCGGCTTCACCTTCAAACTCAAGATCGCGATAACGAATTTTCACAGAAACGATAGTATTTTTGATGGTTTTACCCAATTTCAGCTTTTGAGAAACTTCTTCGCTTTGCTGAAGAAAGACAAATAAACCATGATCGTCGATTTTACGAAGACTGGCCTTTTGCCACTGATCGTTCCAAAGGACATCTACCTGAACCCGGGGAAAGAACTTAGGCAAGCCTTCATACCATTTCACATCGGGACTATACTGAGCCTTACCGATCTGCCGTTCAAGCCACTGGAATGAGAATAAGAACAAAAGCACACAGACAATTGCCGCAATCATCTGCAATAGATTTTTATCACGAAGAGCGTTGATCAGCTCAAGTGTCAGTCCGGTCAGCGCAAGCCATGAGTAAATTTTCGTAAAAAAATAGAACCCCCTGGATAGAAAAAATACCCACATCACGGCAAGCATCAAACCGAGAGCTAAAAGCTCGCTACGAACAGAATGAAATGAAAAAGTAAATGCAAGAGGGAATGCCCCGATCAGAAACAACAAAAATCTTGATAATCCCCAAGAAAAGAAACGCATTTCAAACATCAGTACGGACTCCCCTGAACCGAATGTATTTTCCAGTACCTGTCATCGGTCCGGTTGAAAAATGGTCATAATCAACAACGCCTTCAGCTTCTGACAAATAAACCTTTTTAGAACCTTCTTGAATCAATTGGCTCCAAAATGAAGGAGTTTTTCCATGACTAAACTCTTGATGCAATTCGAAATGCGATTTCCACCAGAGTTCAGGTGACCCCACATCAAGCCATAACTGATCAACCTTGAAAAAACCCACTTTACCCTGACGAATCATCGGCATCAATACTTCAGGAACAAATTCAGAAGGAACACCATCAGTGAGATGCCTGAAACATTCGGTTTCAAAAACAGCTGTGCCGGTATAGAAAGGCACTTTTTTCTTTTTCTCACCGATGCCCACGACCAAACCGCTCTCTTCATTGATGACAATTTCAGAATAAGCACCTTGTTGAGACTCGAGCATTTTCCCATCGGCAAGGCAGAGGGTCATCTGCACACCATGCTTCTTTTGAAGCTCACGATGACGAACGGCCAATTGTTGCAGATCAACTGCGGATACCACATCGGCATTCAAAGCAAAAAATGACTCTGATTCTCCCGGAACGGATTCAATCAAAGGCAAGGCCTTCCTGAATCCGCCAGCACTACCCAGCAATTTCTGACTTTCATCACTGACTCTAATTTCTACACCATTCAATAGAGCCGACTTACGAAGATAGTCGATCATTTGAAGTGAATGGGAATGAACATTCACCACCACCGTCTCAACGCCGGCACGAGGCAATTGTTGCAAACTGTATTCAATACATGGAACCCCTAATAATGGAACCAAGGGCTTCGGTGTTTGAAGAGTATAAGGCTGAAGTCGAGTGCCGAGTCCCGCTGCGAGAACCATGGCCTTAGAAATAGTAGTGATAGTAAAGAACCTCTCTGAGTTTTTTGAATTCAGGATATTTTTTCAAGTTACGGCGAATGTTCTCAAACGTATTACCAATGAATTTAAGATAAGCAGGATTACCACGGCGATTCTGAAAGGAAGCAAAGCTTCCGATAGCCTTGAAATTCCGCTGAACAGCCATCAAGTCGAATTGGCGCAAGAAAAGGGCTTTATCTTTCATTTCCGCACCTTCTTCTTTCATTCGCATCAGATAATAATCAACCAGGTCTTCAATCTGCTTTTCTTCGAGCAAATAATAACTATCTCTCAACAATGAAGCGAGATCGTATTGGGGTGGGCCCATTCGTGCATCCTGGAAATCAATCAGGATGAAGCGTTCATTCTTACCCTCACCCTTAATCATCAGATTTCGAGAGTGATAATCGCGATGCGTGAACACGGTTGGAATCGAATCGAGCTCGGTACAAATCTTCGTGAACCCATCCTGAATCACGGCAAGATCAGAATCATTGATCTTACGCTGAAGAAACTTGAAAAAGAAATGCTCCATGGTGAAATTGACTTCCCACATGAGTTTCTCAACATCAAACTTCAGACGAAAGCCTTCTACCGCAGTACGCTCTTCATCAGACATGGCCTTGGATGGCCCGGAATTGACATGCATTTTGACCAAGGCATCAATTGCTTTTTCAAAATACCTGCGTTCTTCGGCTTCTGATTCAACTTCATGTAGCCGACGCAAAAGCGTGATGTCACCC
>CALPVV020000013.1 GCA_943327105.2 Nitrosovibrio sp. Nv4 | reverse complement strand
TGCTTTGGTTAGCGGTTCAGTATTTCTTTTTTACTGAAGAAAAAGAAGAAAAAGAAATGGTCTCAAGAGGGTTTTGGGCAACGGTGTTGATTGTCGAATTGACTGATATTGCCTTTGCGATTGATTCGATTCTTGCAGCAGTGGCACTGACGAATCGATATTGGGTCATTGTAGCAGGTGGGCTGATCGGTACCTTCATGATGCGATTTGCGGCGAATCAGTTCATCAAGTTTTTAGGTATTTATCCCAACCTTGAAAGAACGGCGTATTTGTTGATTACCATTGTAGGTGGCAAGGTTGTTTTAGAGGGGTTCTCATTCTCTGGAGTGGATTTTCATTCCAGCGACAGCCCTTGGTTCTGGGGGCAGTGGATTTTGATGGCTGTCGCTATCGTATTCGGCTTGAAAAAGAATCAAAAAGTATAATCAACTATTTCAATATTGGCTTCCTTGATGCCCAGTTCTTTTGCAAGAGCGGCTTTGGTAATGGAAGCTGTTGCCACTAAACCGATAATCACGTGATCTGGCTCGATGAATTTTTTCAATGCCTGATTAACATCTTCGAGACTGATATCGGAAATACGCTTGGCAAAATTCTTATGGTAGCCCTCAGGAAGATTGAATATTTTTTCAACCATCAGATTTTCAATTCTCTTTTCAGGAGTGTTGAAATTAAAACCTGCGCTATTGATCATGCTACTTTTTGCTGCTTCAAATTCGGCCTGGGTGATGCCGTGGTCACGCAGATCGGTCAGTAGGCGAAGTGTTTCTTTAATGGCCGCAGGAGTATCGGCATTTTTTGGAAAAAACGAAACTCTCCAGCTGTGGGGTTGGCTGGCCATTTTAAATGCACTGCCGGCACCATAAGTCCATCCACGCTTTACTCGAAGCTCTACCATTAATTTGGAAAGAAAAGTGCCGCCCCCAAATGCGAAATTTCCGATTTGAATCGCATCGAGTGATGGGTTGGTAAAGCTGCTGCCCCTCTGTGCGATTGAGATTTGGGTTTGAGTTCGATCGGGTTTGTCGATCAGTACGACTTTGATTTTATGTGGATAGTTCTTGAATGGCTCGATGACATCGATCTGAGTATTTGAATTCAGTTTTTCATCAACCTTTTTTTGGAAAGCACTGAATGCCGTTTTTTCAGTGTCACCCGAGGCAAGAATGAGCATTCTCGACTGATTGATGATTTTCTTATACTGATTTTGAATGTCAGTAATGGTGAGTGATGTGATGTCTTTGATCGTGCCATGATTGATTTTTGAGAATGGGTGGCCTTTGAAAATAATACTATCGAACTTGGTTCGCATCAATTTTTGATCATTATCCAGGTTTTCCATCAAGTTTGAAATTTGTTCTTTTTTTAGTTTTTCAAACTCTTTCTGGCTAAACGATGGAGTGATCAGGATTTCTTCTATTAAATTCAAGAAAGCTGGAAGATTTTCAGAGAGGACGCTCCCACGGATGACCATGAATTCGCCGCGGGTTTCAGTTCCAAGTTGGCCACCTAGCTGATCTAGTGTGAGATCAATTTGTTGTTTGGTCTTTGATTTGGTTCCGCGCAATATCAGCCTCGACATGAGATCGGTAACGCCATTTTTGCCCTCAGGGTCCTGTGTCGAACCGCCCTTCAAAGCGATATTGATATTCACTAGTGGCAAAGACTGGTCTTTCTCGAAGAAAAACTCAGATGCGTTCGTATTGATTGAAAATAAGATGAAAAGAATTATGGATGCGATTTTCATTTTTTAGGCACTCCTGTGAGTACAGTCATGTTGGTGGTATTGAAGTATTTTTTAGCGGCACTCATGATTTGTTCAGGGGTGACTTTCATGATTTCCTCACGCATGCGCAGTCCTGCTTCGAAGTTCCCGAATTTAGTCTCGTTATCACCAAGAAAGTTTGCCTTACCCTTTGCAGTTGAGAGTTGTTCGTAGAAATGAAAACGAATCACGTTTTTTGCCCTTGTTAATTCATCAGCCGGAACCGGTTTATTCTTCAGTTGTTCGATTTCACGAAGAATGATTCCCTCGGCAAGGCTTGCATTCTTTCCTTTTTGCAAATCGGTCATGAAAACAAAAATGCCAGGGTCTTTCATTGAAAACGAACCTGAGCTTGCTGATGTTGAAATTCCCGTATTTACGAGTGCGCGATTCAGACGACTATTCATTCCATCCGAAAGCAGACCCTGGATCAACTCGAAAACAGGAGCGTCAGGGTGAGTGGCTTCAGGGATTCGGTATGCCATCCATAGTTTATCATTTTGTATATTCAGTGGAACTTTTTTGCGTTTTTGAGCTGTTTGCTCTGTATCTCGCTTAATGATTCCGTTAGGAGTGTTCTTTGCTTGAATCGAACCGTATGCCTTGTCAACAAGCCTGATGACTTCATTCTCGTTTACATCGCCCACTACGACAATCGTCGCACGGTCGGGGCTGTAATAGCGTTGATAAAACTCACGAGCATCCTGCGCGTTCATGCTGTTGAGATCTTCTTCGTAACCGATTACAGGCCAGTGATAAGGACTATCGGTAAAAATCGTTTCGAACATGATCTGATAAAGCGTGCCTTCAGCAGAGTTTTCTTTTCTGTAGCGACGTTCATTTTGAACGACTTCGCGTTCAGTCTTGAATGACTGGTCATCAACCACAAGGTTGACCATGCGATCACTTTCAAGATTGACGATCAAATCAAGGTGTTCTTTTGGAAGTTCCTGGATGTAAACCGTATGGTCATTGCTGGTGAAGGCGTTTTCACCCTCAACCCCTGCTTGTTCCAGAATCGAATCAAATTTTCCATCCGGATGTTTTTTTGTTCCCTTGAACATCATGTGTTCGAAAAGGTGTGCAAGCCCGGTCTTGCCAATCACTTCGTTGCGCGAACCGACTTCGAACCAGGTTTGGTATGCAAAAGTAGGCGATGATTCATCTTTCAAAATGAGAAGCTTAAGCCCATTTTGAAATTTGACCCTTTTTACCTCGAATGAGCCGACCATTTTTTCTTTTTTCTCGTCAATGTGGATGCCCGAGTGGTGATGGCTGCACGATGTAATGGCCATCATGCCGGTTGTGATCAACAATAGAAGTGGAATTTTTCGCATAAAAAGATTATCCCTAAATAGATGGCTTATGTCAGTGGCAAAGTGAATTCGTTTTCAAGCTCAGGTTCGACATCAGGAAAGAATGCGTTGCATTTATTGGCGGCCATTTTCGTACTTGTTTTGATGGGGTTTGGGATTGCACGTGCAATGAGTTCATCGCTTTTCAAGCTTAAGAGCTTTACTGTTGAACCGCTTAGTCAAGGGTACCCCTTAAGTTCAGAGCAAGTGCTTCAGATGGCTAAGGTTCAAATCGGTAGTCAAAGTCTATTTGACTTCAACATGAAACCGATTGAGGCCAGACTCGTCAAAAATCCTTGGGTTAAGGGAGTGGTGATTGGCAAACAGTTTCCTGACACCATATCACTAAGAATTGTCGAGCGCGAACCGATCGCTTTGTTGAATGAGTCCCGGGGTAAGGTGGTTTATCTTGAGTCTGATGGGACTGTTTTTGAAGACAGCTCGATCGTCTATTCTAAAGACCTTCCGATACTTCAGGGGTTCTCGGTTAAAGATGAAGTCATGATGAAGCAGCTTCATTCATTGATGTTTGAGTGGTTTAAAGAAGGCAATTTTCCAGGCTTAAGGCTTTCATCCCTCAGTTACGACTCAAAGATGGGCTTGAGAGCTGTTGTAGTGTATCCGCTTAAAAACGGTCAATTCATGAGACCCGTAATTGAATTAGGGTTGAACCTTGATGAGGCCCTCCTGATCACCCAGTCATCCCTTCGTAAAGTCTTCGAGTATCTGTCAGGGAAATCCTTGCCGGCGTCAAAAATTTGGCTCGGCAACGGCAAGAAAATCGTTGTAAAAATGTCGAGAGACTCTTAAACTTTTTTATAAGGATTGCGTCAGGCAGTTTTTTGTCCATAGGAGGGATGAGAATGTCTAAAAAAGAAATTATTGTCGGTTTGGATATTGGCACTACCAAGATCTGTTGCATCGTTGGTGAATATCAACCTGCGACTCCTACTGAGCCTTCTGAGATCAACATCATCGGATTCGGACAATCCGGTTCTTCAGGCATGAGAAAAGGTGTTGTGATCAATATCGACTCCACTGTCGAAAGTATTAAAAAAGCGGTAAAAGAAGCCGAAAATATGGCTGGAATTAAAATCTCCTCCGCTTATGTCGGAATTGCCGGTACACACATTAAGTCATTCAATTCATCCGGTGTAGTTGCAGTCAAAGACAAAGAAATTCAGCAACAGGATATTCAACGCGTGATCGAAGCTGCAAAGGCAGTAATGATTCCTCAAGATCGCGAAGTTCTTCATGTGATTCCACAAGAGTTCATCATTGATGATCAAGATGGTATTCGTGAACCGGTCGGAATGAACGGCGTTCGACTCGAAGCCAAGGTGCATATTGTGACCGGTTCGATCAGTTCAGCACAAAATTTAATCAAGTGTGCCAATAAAGCAGGTGTGGGCGTGACCCAGCTTTGCCTTCAGCCAATAGCCTCTTCTGCTGCCGTTCTTTCTCAAGACGAAAAAGAACTGGGTGTAGCCTTGGTTGATATCGGTGGCGGTACTACAGACATCGCGATCTTCCGTGAGGGTGCGCTTCTCTATACTAGTGTTTTGCCAATTGGCGGAACTCACATCACCAATGACATTTCGGTGGGTCTTCGTTGCTCTATTGAAAATGCAGAAAAAATCAAAGTTGCCTATGCTACGGCAATCGCTTCACAGGTAAATGAAGACGAAACCATTGAAGTTCCGGCAGTAGGGGAAGGAAAACCTCGTTTTGTTTCCCGTAAAATCCTGGCAGAAATCGTTGAAGCACGTGTAGAAGAAATGTGTTCGTTGATTCAGCAGGAAATTGCAAAATCGGGTTATGCCGAAATGCTCGCTGCAGGAATCGTTCTAACCGGTGGTACCACTTTGCTTCAAGGCATGGTGGAGCTCGGAGACTTCTTGTTTGAAATTCCGCTCAAGCGCGGAGTGCCGATCCGCCTTGGCGGATTGAAAGAAGTTGTAAATTCACCAAAATATTCAACCGCAGTGGGATTACTGAAGTATGGAGCGGAAAGGCTCGGAAGCCATCCACAACAGCATTCAGTGCTTGGCGACGGTTTGCAAAGTTTGGACGGTGTGATCGGAAAAATGGGAGCTTCGGTCAGATCATTCATGAAAGACCTGTTTTAAGGGATTAATAACAGAAACAACCATAGGAGAGGGTGTACATATGTTCGAAATTCAATCTGAAAAAACTTTAGGCGCGAAAATCAAGGTAATCGGGGTCGGTGGCGGTGGCTGTAATGCGGTAAACACCATGATCCGTGCTGGTCTTACCGGCGTTGATTTCATCTGTGCAAACACCGATAAACAAGTTCTTGAAAGTGCTCTAGCTCCGACCAAAATCGCGATTGGTCAAGAATTGACCCGTGGTCTTGGCGCCGGTGCAAACCCGGACATCGGCCGTAAGGCTGCCCTTGAAGATTACGCACAAATTTCTGAATTGATCGCGGGTGCAGACATGGTGTTCATCACTGCTGGTATGGGCGGTGGAACTGGAACCGGTGCCGCACCGGTATTCGCAAAAATCGCCAAAGAAGTAGGAGCACTCACCGTAGGTGTTGTGACCAAGCCATTCTTGTTCGAAGGTAAAAAACGCATGCGTCAGGCAATTGAAGGCATGAGTTCACTTCGTGAATGCGTTGACTCACTCATCATCATTCCTAACAATCGTCTTCTTAACATTTCAAATGCATCTCTCTCTATGATGGATGCATTCAAGAAAGCCGATGATGTTCTTTTGAACGCGGTTCAAGGTATTTCTGACCTCATTAACCACACTGGTTACATCAACAGTGACTTCGCCGATGTTCGCACGATCATGCAAAACAAAGGTCTTGCACTCATGGGTATCGGTTTTGGTGAAGGTGAGCATCGCGCGCTTGAAGCTGCGACTGCTGCGATTTCTTCACCACTTCTTGAAGACATTTCGATCAACGGTGCAACCGGAATCATCATCAACATTACTGGTGCTTCCAGCCTCACCCTTCACGAAGTGAATGAAGCGACTTCAATCATTCAAGAAGCGGCTGATGAAGATGCACAAATCATTTTCGGTACCGTTCTTGATGAATCAATGAACGCACGCGTAAAAGTGACAGTGGTAGCAACTGGTCTTGATTGCGATGCAAATTTGTTGCTTTCACCAGGCACTTTGTCTCCGACAAAACCAACAGCTGGCGCGACGACTGCAAACAATTCAACAAACAACAACAATTCTTTGAATGCCAATGCAAACAAGAGCAATCTTGGAAATAACAATCCGGTAAACATGAATTCTGTTGGCACAAATGCTACTAATGGCAATAACAACACTAATTCGAATAACAACACCAATACGAACAATAATTCAAACTTGAATAACGGTTTGGGTGCGACTAGTGCGGGTAACAGTATTCCGGTTTTTGCTAATCCTTCAACCGACAATACGAATACAAATACGAACACCAATAATAACAATAATGCGAACAACAATAACGCCAACGCCAATAACCCAGGTCTTGATCGCGCGCGTGAAATCGCTCGCCGTCTAGGCATGATGAATGAAGGTGATGGAAAAGGGATTGATGTTCCTGCATTCATGCGCCGTAATCAGGACAACACTGAAAACGCGTAATTGATTTTTTAAAAAATCAAAGAAAAGCCTCCTGCCTTCATTGTCAGGGGGCTTTCTTATTGAAAGTTAGCCTCAAGCGAGTAGGATAGGAATTCTATGTCAGTTCATCCTGAAATTTTATCCAATGGCGCAATACTAATCGATTCAAAATTAAAATCTTTCGGTGTTGCTAGACCTTCTTTTCACGTCATTTTGGGTTCCGGTTTTAAAGACTCCCTTCAGGGTGGCATTCCAAGTGGTTACCAGGTCAAAGGCGAGATTGAGTTTACCGAGGTGCCTGGTTTGTTTCCTTCAACTGCACCAGGACATTCGGGCAAGTATGTCATTGTTGAACACACAAAAACGAAAAAAACCGGAGTTATTCAGGTTGGACGCTTACATGGCTATGAAGGACTTGACCCTCGCGAAGTAGTTCGCACCGTGATGTTCACCCGGGAGCTGGGCGCAAATCAATATTTCATTACCAATGCCGCGGGTGGAATTGCCCAAGGACAAAAACCCGGTGATGTGATGATCATTAATGATCAGATTAATTTAACCGGCAAAAACCCATGTTTTGGTGAAAACCCAAAAAAACCAAATGGTGAAGAGTGGGGTCCTCGCTTCCCGGATGTTGCTAATTTGTTTCACCGTGAAAAAAACGAATTACTAGTGAAGGCATTCAAGTCTGAAGGTCTCATAGTTCACGAGGGTGTGTATATTGGTGTACTTGGACCAGTGTTTGAAACACCTGCTGAGATTAAATTTTATAGCATGATCGGGGCTCAGGCGGTGGGTATGTCGACCGTGTGGGAAACCATTGCGCTTAAGCATTCGGGAGCACAAGTCAATGCGCTTTCATTAATCAGCAATCTTGGGGCCGGAATCGAACGTGCCCAAGATGGTTCAGCTGTCGAACTTGATCACTTTTCAATTCTTGATGCATGCAAGAATTCATCGGTCGGTATTTTAAAAGGTATTCTGACCGTTGCCGAGACTACTTTGTAAGGGCGATGATCAGTGTTTTTGCAATCATTGTTGCATTGTTGAGTGTGTTCTCAGGCTCGTTTGTCTTTAGTTCAGGGTGACTGACAAAAGGTGCCACCTCAACCAGGTCAGCACCTTCGATATTAAACTCTTTCGAAAGTAATTCGATGATGGTGATGCAATCATCTGTCATGATGCCGCCTTTTTCAGGTGTACCGGTTGCGCCGGCTTCACTTTCATCAAGTGCATCAATATCAAAACTAACATAGAGCGAATTTACATTTTGAGTTCGAAGCTTTGCTGAAATTGCCAAAGCTATGGCTTGTGGGCCATGTTCATTCACTTCTTTTGCCCAGTATTGGGTAACACCTTTGGTTTTTTCCCAAAATGACTTGTCTTTGCCACTCGAGCGAATGCCTACCTGGACCAATAGTGAAGGATGGGATAGTTCCGGAATCATGTGAGATGCCCAAGAACCAAAACAGACTGAAATTCCAAGTCGTTCGTCCAGAAGATCGGTGTGAGCATCAAAATGAATGACGGCGGCCTTTTTTCCGTCAATTTTCTTCTGTCTTAAAAAGTCTTTCACAGCAGGATAGCTTACCGAGTGGTCTCCGCCGATCATGAAGATTTTCTTTTCAGGGTATTGATGATGAAACAGAGTGAGTACGTCACTTGCGATCGAAAGAGGCGAGACACTGTAAGTGCTATGCTCGTTTCCATGCATCGATTTTTTACATGCACTCAAAGTGGCATCATTCAAATATTCATCAAGAAGTAAATGAGGATTGGTTCTTACATCGCCCAGATCGAGAATTTTAGTCCGCTCAGCTGATGATAATTCAGCATAGAGTTTTTCGCGGATCGCAAGCGGGCCCCAGTTAGCGCCCCGTTGAATACCACCCCCGCTGTCGGATGGAATACCGTAAATGAAAATGCCTTGATGGTTGGAAATTTGTTTTAAAGACTCATGCCATGCTTCAATCACATCAGGTTCTGTCTGGCTGGAAGGGTATATCAGTCTGGAGAGTTTTTTCCTTTTTTCAGCTCCGGCATGGACCGTATAGATTCCAAAACCCGGAGCTGAAAAAGTATTTGAAAGTGTCTCAAGCAGCTTCAAGAACGGCCTGCCTTTTTGCGATAATTCATATTGAGTAGTTCAACTACGAGTGAGAACGCCATTGCAAAGTAGATGTATCCCTTTGAAACATGTCCGCCCATACCCTCAACCATCAACATGACGCCGATCAAGATCAAGAAAGCAAGTGCCAGGATCTTGATTGTTGGGTTTCGGTCAACGAAGTCACTGATCGGGCCAGAGAGCTTCAGCATGATCAGCATTGATACAATCACAGCTGAAATCATGATTGCTACTGACTGGGCCATTCCAACTGCGGTGATCACTGAATCAAGAGAGAAAACGATATCGATCATCATGATTTGAAGTACGATGGCGTTGAATTTAGATTTCTTTTTCTTGCTCGAATCATCGTGTGATTCAGGGTGAGCCGCTTCTTCAATTTTATGGTGAATTTCGAGAGTTGATTTTCCGACGAGGAAAAGTCCGCCCCCGAGCAAGATCAGGTCGCGACCGGTAAAAGCGTGATCAGAAAGAGAGAAAAGAGTGTTGGTCAGGCCCATGATCCAATTGAGCGACATAAGGAGCGCAATCCTGAAAACCAATGCAAGCATCAGCCCGATGGTGCGAGCCTTTTGCTGTAAAGGCCTTTCGACTCTAGAGACAAGAATGGCAATGAAAATAATGTTATCAATGCCGAGAACGATTTCCATTGCGGTCAAGGTAATCAAGGCTGTGAGGTTTTCTATCGAAAAAAGAGCTTCCATGGTGATAGTCTAATCAAAGAATGAAAAATATGAAAGATCGATTGATTCAGCCAGATTACGCATTTAATTATAAGAAAAATGAGTTTTGTGTTGAAGGCATTCCATTGACAGAGCTGATGGATCGATATGGTTCGCCTCTTTATGTATATTCGGGAAAAGCCGTTCGTGAATCGTACGCCCGTTTGAAGAAATCTTTAAAAGGCATGCCGGTTCAAATCTGTTATGCGGTCAAAGCGAACTCAAACCTCTCGATCTTGAAATTGATTCGTAATTTGGGTGCGGGTTGTGATCTTGTTTCCCATGGCGAATGGCGACGGGCTGAGCAGGCTGGTGTCCCTCGCGGCCTTCGCGTGCTTTCAGGCGTTGCGAAAACAGCCGAAGAGCTTGATCAGTTGTTGCAATTACCGAATGCCGGTGTGGGTTCCATCCACGTTGAGTCGGTGATGGAGTTCGAGTTGATTCAATTGCTCGCCAATTATCGGAAAAAACCGGTAACTGTCGCGTTTAGATATAATCCCGATGTAGATGCCAAAACCCACGAAAAAATTTCTACAGGTCGCCGAAAAGACAAGTTCGGTCTCACACGGGAAGAGATTCTTGATTTGAGTGTGAATTTTGCTCAAGACGAATATGTGCGCATCGCTGGTATCAGTATTCATATCGGCAGCCAGATTTTGAGTCTGAAGCCATACGAACAAGCATTCCGGATATTGAGCAATCTATGCGATGAAGTTGAAGCACATCTTGGGCGACCACTGGATTATATCGATCTCGGTGGCGGCATTGGGGTGCCCTATCGGCCGGGCGAGGAATCACTTTCATTGAGTGAATATGCAGCCTTGGTGAAAAAGTATTTCCACTCCAGTGCGAAGGGTGGCCGCAAAATGAAGAAAATCCTGCTCGAACCTGGTCGAAGTCTGATGGCAAATGCAGGAGTATTGATTTCTGAAGTGGTGTATTCAAAGGTTCGTGAAAATCATCGAACCTTGATTCTTGATTCGGGCATGAATGATCTGATGCGTCCTGCGCTCTATGATGCTTATCACGGGATTGTAGCTCTTCATCAGTCACGCGATGTGAAAATGGCGAAGTGGGATGTGGTTGGTGGAATCTGTGAAAGCTCTGATTATTTTGCTCGTGATCGCCCCCTTCAAGTTGAAGGATTACCTGGTGAAAGAGTGGCCATTTTATCGGCGGGTGCCTATGGTTTTTCGATGAGCAATTCGTACAATACTCGCCCTCAAGTGGCCGAGGTGCTGGTTGATCAGGGAAAAACGAAATTGATTCGCAGGCGCCAGACTTTTGAAGACCTGATTTCACCTGAATTAGAAATGAAATAGCCCCAGGTCTTTCGAGCTGAGGCTATTTCAGTAAGTGATTAAATTAGATTGATGACTTAGTGAAGTCGTTTGTGATTTTTTGAGCCAATTCAGGATTGTTTTCAGCGATCGAGTTCACTACCTGAGAAATCTCTTCATCGGTGAATAAAACCTCAACACCGCTATTTGCTGCAACTTGAGTATTCGCCGTTTTTTTCATGATAATTTGTGCAAGGTAATCTGCATCGTTCTCATTCATGTTCATTGATTTGTAACTGATCATGAGTCTGTTTCGAAGTTCGGATTGAACTGATTCTTCAGATGAATTTTTATCCAGAGTGAGTAGTGAAAACGCAATTGCTGCTTTTTTCATGTCGCCCGGATTGATGTCGGTAAGAAAGATATAACTGGTAATTCCAACAAGGCTAAGGCCACCAAAAATCATTGCAATCGATACTCCGACGGGAAGAATGATTGCTCCGGTTCCATCGCCGGCAACGCCGCCGATTGACATGAGAACTACACCTGCGTTTGCTTCTTTGGTTGGGTAGCTTACGGCACCTACCATAAGACTGATTGCAACGAGAGCAGCGCTTAATTTTTTACTCATCTTTTTCATGACTACTTACCTCCCGGCAATGGCCGGCAATTTAACTCTACAAAGCTTGATTTGGTTGCTCGAGCTTCGAGTTTTAAACTTGTAACGCACTGCGTTTAATCTGTAAATAGAATTTATTTAATTTGATAAAAAAGTAAAAAATGGTGCCCAGGACTGGATTCGAACCAGCACGCTTGTGGCGCCCGCCCCTGAAACGAGTGCGTCTACCAATTCCGCCACCTGGGCACATTTATGAGAAGTAGAAAAACTTACAGATTCAAGGGTATTTCTCAACAAGTTGATGACAACTTGTTGGTGCGCGCGGAGGGACTTGAACCCCCACACCTTACGGCACCAGATCCTAAGTCTGGCGTGTCTGCCAATTTCACCACGCGCGCATCGTAAGTTAATGACACAAAGCTAAGGCACTTCGTATCAACTCCTTGGAGTTTAGTCTGTCACAAAGTTAAAATCCAGTGTAAAAACAGGCAATCCCCCTATGCGAACCTTTTTTGGAGCAAAAGAAACCCTAAAACCACAAAGTGGCTACCCGACTGAAGCAGTTGTGGCGATCGGAAACTTCGATGGCGTACACCTTGGGCACCAGTCAATTTTGAAAAAAGCCCAAGATTACGGCAGTAAAATGGACTTGCCGGTGGTTGTACTGACTTTTAACCCGCATCCGACCCTCGAGCTCCGCCCCCAGTCACCCATGAAGTTACTCATGACTTATGAAGAGAAGCGGATACAACTCGATCAATTGGGTATCGATTTTTGTGTTGAGGAACCCTTCAATGCTGAGTTTGCCGCCAGGTCGGCCGACGAGTTTTTTCAGGACTTTCTCCTCAAAACCCTTCATGCCCAGGTGATTATTGTCGGGCAAGACTTTGCTTTTGGACGGAAGCGAGAGGGGAATACCGAGCTTTTGAAGGAATATTGTGAAAAAGCGGGCGTTAAACTCGAGCTTGCCCTTCCAGTAGTAAAGGATGGACTGGTGATCTCTAGTTCGTTAATTCGAGAGGCGCTTTCTCACGGAAAACTGAAAGAGGCAGAAGATCTTTTAGGCCGCCCCTTCTTTTATAAGGGTGAAATTGTCCATGGCGACAAGCGGGGGCGCACGATTGGGTTTCCTACGGCGAACATGAAGTGTGAAGAAAAGTTTCCGCTTCTTCCTGGCGTTTATGCAACGTCAGTAATTTGGCAGGGTCAGGTTTATCCGAGTGTTACGAACATCGGCAAAAGGCCCACCTTTCAGCAAACTGAAGAGTTGAGTTTGATTCCACTTAAAATCGAGACGCACATTCTCGATCAGACATTTGATCTCTACGGCGAAATCCTTGAAGTCAGATTTCATCACCGCATTCGTGATGAACGCAAATTCGCATCGATTGACGAATTGAAAGCACAGATCAAAAGCGATGTAAATTTGGCGAAAAGCCTTTTGCATTAGAGGTTGCGACAACGCAGTTAAACAATTAAAATTTATGAATAATGTCTCGAAAACTGGTCGAGCTCCTTCATAAAGAACGACTTATCTCCGATGCTCAATTGCAAGAAGCCGATCAAATTTTGAGAGCGGGTGGCGATGCCGTTCGCCAATTCATCGAGCGCAAGGTTCTTCAAGATTCAAAATTGGTGTTTTTCCTAAGCCAGAAGTTTTCATTGCAAAGCTTGAACCTGACTAAATTTGAAATCAAACCAGAAGTGATTGCGATGATTCCACCCGAAGTGGTGCGAAAGACCCAGGCAATTCCAATTCAATCAGGAAAAGGCATTATCGTGGTTGCCATTCCTGACCCCACTCAGCTCAGTCTTCTTGATAATATCAAGTTTGCAACCAAGTTGAATGTTGAAGCCGTATTAACGACCTTCAGTTCATTTGATCACGCACTGACCAAATACTACGGTGGTACTCAAGGTCTCGGTAAGGCGATGGACCAGTTCATCAAGGATTCCCAGACCCAGATGAAAAAGGGCGAAGAAATCCAGCAAATTGACCAGTTTCAGGTTCATGAAGTCGATTCTTCAGGCTCAACGGATGATGCGCCGGTAATCGCGGTGGTGAACGGTATTCTCAGTGAAGCAATCAAGCGGGGTGCAAGTGATATTCACGTTGAACCTTATGAAAAAGATTTTCGAGTCCGACTTCGCGTAGATGGAACCTTGCTTGATATCACTCACATTCCGAGCGAAATGAAACGCGCCGTCGTTGCTCGTTTCAAGATCATGTCACGCATGGATATTGCCGAATCGCGCGTACCGCAAGATGGTCGTATCAAGATCAAAATCGGCGGCAAGGAAATGGATTTTCGTGTGAACACCCTGCCAACTTTGTTTGGCGAGAAAGTGGTGCTCCGACTATTGAGTAAGGGAAACCTGCAACTTGATCTGAAGAAGCTTGGTTTTGAAGAAGGTCAGCTTGAAATTTTTCAAAAGGGAATTCATCAACCCAGCGGCATGGTCTTGGTGACCGGACCAACCGGGTCAGGAAAAACCACGACCCTTTATTCAGCGTTGATGGAACTGAATCAAATTTCAGATAACCTTTCGACTGTTGAAGACCCGGTCGAGTACAACCTGGAAGGCATCAATCAGGTTCAGGTGAATAAAGATGTAGGGCTTACTTTTGCTAGCATTTTGCGTGCCTTGCTTCGCCAAGACCCGGATACGGTACTAGTCGGGGAAATTCGAGATTTGGAAACTGCTGAAGTCGCCATTCAAGCAGCATTGACTGGTCACTTGGTTTTATCGACTCTTCACACGAACGACACCGTCGCGACCATCACCCGATTGGTGAACATGGGCTGTGAACCCTTCATGGTAACCGCTTCGGTGAACACGATTATCGCGCAGCGGTTGCTTCGAACCCTTTGCAAGCAGTGCATGACCCAAATTGAGATTCCTGAGCATCAATTGTTCGCACTCGGAATCAGAGAAATGGCTTCAGGGGCAATGTTTTACGGACCGGTGGGTTGCAATGCCTGCAATAAGACCGGTTACAAAGGGCGCGTAGCTGTTTATGAGGTTCTTGATTTCAATACCACTTTGAAAGAAATGGTTTTGAAGGGCAAGACCGCGATTGAGATCAAGCGCGATGCGATTAAAAAATTCAATTTACAGACCCTACGCATTTCAGCAATCAAGAAAGCGATTGAAGGGTTTACATCACTCGAAGAAGCGGTCTCGATGACTGCTGATGACGAATAGGAGAATAAGAAATGTCGAAGATCACATTGACTGCGTTATTGAGAGCCATGGTTGACCAGGATGCATCTGACTTGCACATTTCTGTCGGGTCATCACCCCAATTCAGGATTCACGGCCGTTTATTCAAGGCCAAGTCGGAGCCGTTGACGGCTGAACAGACGCAAGAACTTTTGTTTGAAGTTTTAAATGAAGGTCAACGTGAAAAATACCTTGCTGACCAGGAACTTGATTTTTCATTTGGCGTGAAAGATGTCGCCCGCTTTCGTGGAAACATGTTTTTTCAGCGTGGTTGCATGGGTGCAGTTTTTCGAAAAATTCCGATGGGCGTGCCGAACTTTGATGATTTGAAGCTTCCTGAAGTTTTGAAAAAAGTAATGAAACAACCCAATGGTTTGGTTCTCGTGACCGGACCAACGGGTTCCGGTAAGTCGACTACTTTGGCGGCAATGATTGATTTTTTGAATCGTGAAGAAAATGGTCACATCCTTACCGTTGAAGACCCGATCGAGTATGTGCACCAACACAAAAGCTGTGTGGTGAACCAGCGTGAAGTGGGTTCAGACAGTAAATCATTTCATGAGGCGCTAAGACGAGCCCTTCGACAAGACCCCGATTATATTTTGGTGGGTGAGTTGCGAGACCTTGAAACAATTGAAATGGCTTTGACCGCAGCAGAAACCGGACACTTGGTTTTTGCAACCCTGCATACAAACAGTGCGGTACAAACCATTTCAAGGGTGCTGAACGTGTTTCCGCCTCACCAACAACCTCAAATCAGGCAACTGCTGGCAGCGACGCTCCAAGCGGTTGTAACTCAGCAATTGATTCCACTTTCTGGTAAGCCGGGGCGTTGTCTGGCAATGGAACTGATGATTCCAAATATGGCTGTTCGTAACTTGATTCGGGAAGACAAGATTCACCAGGTTTATGGTTCGATGCAATCAGGGCAGGTGGGGTCGGGAATGGTAACGATGAACCAGAGTCTGCTTGAAAATATCAGAAAAGGAAATTTGACGAAGACCGATGGTCTTGCTTATAGCCTTTTGCCAGATGAATTAATGAAAATGATCTAGGAATGAAAAATGCCTGAATACTTTTATGTAGCATCTGATCGAGCAGGGAAAAAAATCGAAGGAAAAATGGTCGCCGTCAATGAGGGCGAACTCAGGATGTTTCTTCGCGGTCAGAACCTGCGTCCGGTGAAAATCACAAGACCGTCGATGTCTCAAATTGATATCGGGGCGTTCATTTTAGAATTCACAGGTCAAGGCGATAAGGTACCGCCTGAAACGATCATGAACTTCATCAAGCAATTGCATGTGATGATTAATTCTGGTGTGCCGGTGATTCAGGCTATTGATCTGTTTCATGATCAGGAATCAAATCCAATGATGAAGAAAATTCTTTCAACATCAAAAGAGAAGATCAAGTCGGGGTCATTTTTGTGGGAAGCTTTCTCGGCTTACCCGAAAATTTTTGAAAAAGTTTTTGTTTCCTTGATTCGGGCGGGTGAAGGATCTGGAACTCTTGATGTCATGCTGATGCGTTGTGGAAAGTACATGGAAAACTCTTATAAGATGAAAAAACTGATTAAGAGTTCGATGATGTACCCGATCATTGTCTTGGTCATTTCGTTTTTGGTAGTGACCCTCATGTTGGTGATTGTAATTCCGAAATTTGAAGAAATGATCAAGGGCTCGGGTGGTGAGTTACCTGCCATCACTCAATTCGTTCTTGATCTTTCTCATTGGGTGACCGGAAATTTCTTTTTATTGGCCGCTATATTTGCAATTGGTGGATATATCGGCAAGCTTTATATCAGTAGTGCTGAGGGAAGAGTTGTTCTTCAAAGAGCGATGCTGCGATTGCCATTATTCGGTGAATTGATTCAAAAATCAGGTGTCGCCCGATTCTCAAGAACCATGTCTACACTTTTGTCATCAGGTGTGCCGATGGTTGATTCTCTTGATATTTGTAAAAATGCATCTGACCATGTCGCTTTCGAAGATGCCATCAGTGAGATGAAAAAAGAAATCGAATTGGGCTCAACGGTTGCAACGGCGATGTTTCGTCAGAAGATTTTCCCTAAAATGGCAACCCAGATGGTTTCGGTCGGTGAGAACACGGGAAGTCTGGATAAGATGTTAGAAAAGATCGCCGAATTCTATGAAGAAGAAGTTCAAAACGTCGTTCAGGGAATGATGAAATTGATCGAGCCCATCATGCTTGTATTTTTAGGTGGCATCGTCGGTGGTTTATTGATTGCAATGTATCTACCTATTTTCCAAATGGCAGGGAGTCAGGGCTAATGAAAGACATTAACGAAATCAAGCGCCCGATCTTCGGGCAATCTCAATCGGTTGAAGCATTGAAGAAGATGATCGTCCGGGTGGCACCTTCAAAAACGAACATACTGATTATCGGCGAAAGCGGTACGGGTAAGGAACTGGTGGCGCGAGCGCTGCATGAACTCAGCCCGGTGGCGGATGGACCATTCATTGCGGTCAATTGCGGAGCGATTCCTGAAACCCTGATTGAAAGTGAGTTATTTGGGCATAAAAAGGGTAGTTTTACCGGTGCTCATGTCGATAAGCCTGGTCTTTTTGAGGCTGCAAATGGTGGCACATTGTTCTTGGATGAAATCGGTGAATTGCCACTTTCGATGCAGGTTAAATTATTAAGAGCACTTCAAGACCGCGCAATCAGACGGGTCGGAGCAAATGACACGATCAAAATCGATGTGCGCATTGTGGCCGCAACGAACAAGAATCTGGAAGAAGGCGCAAAAAAAGGAACCTTCCGAGAAGACCTTTATTACCGCCTGAATGTGATCATGCTTGAAACACCACCACTGCGTGAACGTGTAGGTGATATCGATCTTTTGATTGAAGTGTTCCTGAAAAAGTTCAACGAAAAGCAAAAGCGATCAATCAAAGGGTTTGCTCCGGCTGCGATGGAAGTCATGCTTCATCATCGTTGGCCGGGTAATATTCGCGAGCTTGAAAATGTGATTGAGCGGGTAGTGACCTTGGAAGCAAGCGATGAAATACAGGTGAACACCCTGCCACCCGAAATGGTTGCTTCGGCGAGAAAAGCAGCGGGCATTCCACGCGAATTGACCCTAAGAGCGAATTTCATTATGGGGCCGGTTGATCTTGAAAAAGTACTTCAAGAAGTGCGTGCTTTTTATAAACGCGAAGCCATGCTTTATACCAAGAATGACGAAGAGGCGGCCAAAAAGCTTCTGGGCCAGTGAGGAGCTTCAGATTGAAACAAAAAAAGCCGGGGCGTCGCCACCCCGGCTTTTTTAATATTGGATTAAGTAGAATTAAATCCCAACTTGTACGTTGAGCAATGTTTTAGAATCAGTGATTGTCCATTGATCATCAAGTGAACCGCCGATACGGCCAACTGCACCTACTGTAAAGTTTGTAGTTGAAACTGCAGTTGCAGAACCTCCGAGAAAAGATGCAGGTATCGTAATTGGGCCACCACCCATGTTTGATGCGAAATGGCTTACACCCGCACCAGGTGTGCAAACACCTGCTGCAAGACCCGTAATGGCAGTACAAGATACACCCGCACCATTCGCTCTACAAGAAGTTCCGCTGCTTGCACCAGCTACTGAGAAGCCGGTGGTGTAAAAACTTTTGTTACCGCTGATGGCAAAACCAATATTTGCCAAGCAACCGGTAAAAGTTCCATTCTCGGAAGCAAAAGATTGAAGTGTAGTGTGCATACCAGTGAGAACCACTTTCGCTTCTGACTGACGTGCTTTTGATTGAAATTTGCTGTACTGAGGAATTGCAATCGTTGCAAGAATACCGATGATCGCCACGACCACCATCAATTCAACCAAGGTAAAACCAGACTTGTTGTTTTTTAACAGTTTCATAAAATTTGAGACTCCCCTTATTCTTAATTAATATTGTACAGTAGTTGAAAATGGGGTCGAGTAATTTTTTTAAATTTATTCAGTTGAATTTCAGGCGTCGACCGATTGGCGCCTTTTGGTTCGCTGGTTTATTGTGCCCCATTCTATTTTTGATTCAATCGCACTTGCCGGTTGCACCCGCATTTGTAGACCCTAAGCCTAAACCATATTCGGCGAAGTTTTTTAAGTTTGTCATGATGGGTTATTGGCCTGCAGCGGTAGATTGGTTTTGGATTCAGACGCTACAAATTATTGGCTCCAAAAACCATCCGATTGAGTTTAAGCCCTCTGTGTTTGGTTTTTACGAACTGGCAACCGATCTTGACCCTCGGTTTCATGAACTCTATCTGCAAGCTTCGACGATGTTCGGGTTTTTGTATCATTCACCCGATGAGGCGATCTACTTTCTGGAAAAAGGGATTAAAAATACAAATGCACACTGGGAGCATCCGCATCTACTTTATTTGATTTTGGCTTATTACTATTCTTTTGAAAAAAACGATTGGTCAAAAGCAAAAGAACAATACCTACGGGCAAGCGAACTGCCCGGAGCGCCATCATATCTGCAGAACATGAAAATCTGGTTGCAAGAAGACGGTGCTGAAAAAAAACTTGGCAAAAAAGTGCTCACCATGATGATCCGTCAGACCAAAAATGAAAAACTGAAAGTAGAGTATCAGAAGAAATTGGATAACTTATGATCGAAGCTGAAAACCTATCGTTTATACACATTTTGAATCAGATTTCTTTTCAATTGCCAGAAAGCAAAACGCTAGCAGTGGTTGGTCATAATGGTGCAGGTAAAACGACACTTTTTCATGTGCTACTTGGACTTAAATTTGCTTCAAACGGGCGATTTTCAATTCATGAATCAAACTTTGGTTATGTTCCCGAACGCCCTTATCTTGAAATGGATGAGCGATTTCGTGATTTTTTGAAAATGCATTTGAACCTGATTAGTTTTCCAAAGACTGGGTTGAGCGCTGAAATGAACCGTGTTGCCGAACTGGTTGGGCTTCAAAACGAGCTCGATAAAAAATTCAAACACTATTCAAAAGGGATGTTGCAAAAGGCAATGCTTGCTCAGGCGATGTTGGGCTCGCCTAAATTGATTTTTCTGGATGAGCCGATGAGTGGACTTGACCCAGAATCAAGAAAAGAACTCATGAATCACCTTCAGGCTCTTCGTGATCAGGGCGTGGCATTAGTATTCACCTCGCACGTGATGGAAGATGTTGCCGCACTTGCTGACTTGGTGCTGGTTCTTGATCATGGCAAACAGAAGTTTTTTGGCCCAACCGCTGAATGGAGGGCGTCGTGAAGGCAATCATTCTTCATACGTTCCGTTCGCTGCTTCGGGAAAAGATCATTTACAATGTTTTTGGAGTGACTGTTTTATTCTTGTTTATTGGCTACCTTGCATCGCAATTGGTATTTGGTTTTCAACACCGGGTGATGCTCGATATCGGCGTGATGGTGAATGCCATCTCCGTGTTTCTGGTTGCAATCAGTGTCGGAGCCCGGTTTTTCAGGCAAGAAATCGAAACAAAAACGATCTACCTTTTTTTGGTGCGTCCCATCTCGCGAACTGAATTCTATTTTTCCCGATTTGCTGGCATGGCACTTTTTCTGTTGTTGAACTATACGATTTTATCGCTGGTGTTATGGCTTGCGGTCACTCTTGCGTTAGGTGACTTGTCAGTGGCATTTTTACAATCGTTTTTTCTGACCTATCTTGAATCGTTGATTTTGTTGGCGGCGAGCATCTTGTTTGGATTTTGGTTCAGGCCAGCACTGGTATTCATGATCATGACTGCCATGGTGTTTTTGGGTCATAATCATGCTCTGATAGCTTCCATGCAGTCGGGCGTGGGTGTGTTGACTGTTCTCACCCCTAATTTCAGTGCGCTACTCATGGGCGACCGCATCTATTATGAAGAATCACTTTCTGTAGCTCTGTTTTTAAATGGCCTGCTATTTGGTGGGGTCTGGGTTTTCTTTTTTACTCTGATCGGTAATGCAGTATTCTCAAGAAAGAACTTATGATGATGCCACCGATGATGATGACGATAATGATAGCGCTATTTGGTTTGGTGATTGGCAGTTTTTTAAATGTGGTCATACATCGATTGCCTTTGGAACAATCAATCGTCAGGCCTGGCAGCCATTGTCCTTCTTGTGGCAATGCTGTTCGTTGGCAGCACAATGTGCCTCTTTTGAGTTACTTGTTTTTGCGTGGAAAATGCGCTGATTGTGGAGCCAAAATCCACTGGCGATATCCGATGGTTGAATTCATTACGGCCGTTTTGTTTTTAATCGCCTTTCGAGGGTCGATTGATATCGCCCAATTCAGAATTTGGTTTTTCATAGCTATCGGGGTGGCGATTACTTTCATCGATCTAGATCATCGCATCATTCCTGATGAGCTGAGTCTGGGTGGTTGGGCTGTTGGCCTGTTAACCGCCTACTGGGATTTTCGAAACGGATTTGGTCATCTAGCTTTGGCTTCTTTTGTTGGTTTTGGCGTGTTCTTTCTGTTTGCGACTGCATACGAGAAAATGACGGGCAGAGTGGGTTTGGGTGGTGGTGACATCAAGTTCATGGGCACCATCGGCGTCTTCACCGGATTTGGCGGAATTTGGTCGAGTCTGATGATCAGTTCCTTGCTCGGCGTACTGGTTGGAGTTATCGTTGGTCGACTGCAAAAAAATAGTGAATTACTGAAAACTTCAATCCCTTATGGGCCATTTCTGGTGGTGGGCGCATTGATTGAAATGTTATACGAGGTATCAAAATGGATGAACGTTTAGACGATCGAAATTTCCTGGAAGGCGAGTTGCATGAGAAAATCGTCATTCGCGAACGTCGCCGTAAGCGCATCTTGGTTTCCTTGGCGTTGGTGCTGTTCTTGTTTTTAAGCGGAATTCCGGTTTATCAAGAGCGACTGCTCAAATGGCAAAGTCTTGAGGCCGCAAGAAGAATTGCCGTTGAGATAGAAAAGCTTAAAACGGAATCAATTCAACTTAAAAAACCGTTAAAAATGAGTTTGCTAGCAAATGGTGAATTACAAATTGAAGCGGTGACGGATTGTGAGGCTGCTTCAGCCGCAGTCTCAGTACCTGTTCAAACTGAAAAACTACATGTTAAAAATTGGCGTGATGTAGAAGAACAGCTTTCAATTTTGCCTGTTGAAGAGGCAAAAAAAATGAAGTTGAACCTTGTGGTAGATCATCTCTGTTTTGATCCGGTGAGCGGGTTAGCTCAGTCAAAAATGAAGAAAGTGTTCGTTGTATTGCCCGTCAAGGATTTGGCGGAATCGAAGCTCGATCGCGCATCGTATGTCGAAGTTGAGTCAGCTACTGCAAGAATTTCAATAAATTAGTCGACACCCGCGTCGAACGTAATTAAAATAATTCCTAGATGGCATCAGCTCAAGGAAGGGCATTTGGCGGTTTTTTCGATTTACTTCGATCCGGAACAATTTTTTCATTGTTAGGCGGCGACTCTGCTGTTGGTCTTTCGATTGGTGCTTCCAGTATCAAGATAGTGGAATTGAAGAGAAAAAACAGATTATGGCAGCTGGTTGCCTTCTCTTCCATGCCACTGCCTGAACAGCTCACCGAACTTCGTGAAGTATTGAACCCGGCACAAATGGTTTCCTTGATTCAAACAGCCCATAAAGAAGCTGGAATCAAGTCGAAAAATGTCTGCTCAGCACTTGCGGGCAGCGGTTTGATCATCAAAAATTTAACTGTTTCTGTCAGCAACATCAAAGAACTTCAAGAGCAAGTCTTCTGGGAAGCTGAGCAATACATTCCTTACGACATCAGTGAAGTGGTGATTGATTTTCAGGTGATCGGTGAATCTCGCGGAGATCAGGTCGAAGTGATTCTGGTTGCAGTGAAAAAAGATTTTCTTGAGCAATACATGTCACTGATTACTGATGCGAAGTTGGTTCCAAAAATCATGGATGCCGAATTGTTCGCGCTTCAGAATGTTTATGAAGCGAACTATGAAGTTTCTAAAACCGAATCGGTATTGCTTGTCGATGTCGGTGCGGTCAGCAGCAAGATGATTGTATGTGCAGGTGGGATTCCGTATTTCACCAAGGATACTCCGTTTGGGGGTAATTACGTCACCCAAGAGATTCAACGCGAATTGAATCTTGCTCGCCCGCAAGATGCAGAAGCACTCAAGGTTTCATCTAATCTCCCACAAGAAGTCAGGGATGTTTTGAGTAGAACAAGTCAGAGTCTTGCTTCTGAAATCAAGAAAGCGATTGATTTTTACAGTGCTTCATCGCTTGGGCCTCCGGTTTCAAAGATCTTTTTTTCCGGCGGGGGTTCTCGTGTGGAAATGTTGCTTACCACGGTGAATGCGATGACCACGATGCCCTGTGATTATTTAAATCCATTCAAGCTGGTTGAAGTTAAAATCAAAAACTTTCAAGGCGATGCTTCATCGTTTTCTCCAGAAGTCGTGGTTCCCATGGGATTGGCTTTGAGAGCGGGAGCTGGCGCATGATCAAAATCAATCTTGCTTTGAAAAAACAAGCGACTTACGCCGAATCAGCATCTGCAGGTAAAAGCATGCTCTCTGGTGCTTCTAGTTCAGAGTTGTTGACTTCATTGTTTCCAAGAGTGCTTTTACCGGTATTGCTCGCATTGGGAGCAAACTTCGGTTTTGACTATTATGTTGAGTTCAAAAACGAAGAACTGAACAAGGAAACCGTGGTTCTTGAGAGTGAAAAAAATAAAATATCCGCTGAGTTGTCAAGATTCAGCGGTTTTGAGGCAAAGAAAGCTGAATTGGTCGGCATGATGAATTTTTTCAGTGCCAAGGTTTCTGCCTTCGATGATTTGTTAAAGGGTAAAGACGCCACCTTGAAGTCATTGGTGGCCTTAGCCCGGTCATGCCCAAAAGATGTCTGGTTGACTAAAGTGAATATCAAAGATGTTGACTATGAAATCAGCGGTAAGTCTTTCGATATCGGTCTTGTGAGCGAAGTGATGGAAAAAATGACTACGAGTCAGATCTTCAAAGATGTCGTGTTGAAGGGAACCAGCATTGAACAAAACTCTCAGCAAGCGGCTTTTGATCTGACAGCGAGGAGGAATTAATGGAGAAGTTAAAAAACATTCCATTTTTCCTGCTTTTTATCATTTATCTGGGATGGCTTGGAGTTCAGGCTTATCAGTTCGAGTTTTCATCCGATGGAGCTGTAGAGACGCACAAAATTAAGATCGATACACTCAAAAATGAAATTACTAGTTTGAAGAAAAAAGTGGTCGAGGCCAAAGAGTTTGAAAAATCACTCGACACGAATAAGGAAGATTTACGCAAAAAAGTCAAAAAGATGTTCGAGTATGAGTCGATGTTCTCAGAACGCATCGATGTTCCAAGCTTGATGAAGTTGTTGTTGACTGAGGCAAAACGGGTTGATTTGAAGCTTGAAAAAATTGAACCGGTATCTCAGTCGTTGAAGGAATTTTACGTTGAGCAGGAATTCAAGATGAAGCTGAACGGTGATTACACGAAGATGCTTCTGTTTTTACAAAGAATCGCACAAATGCAACGCCTGATGCGAGTCAACGAAGTTGAGTTGACTGCCAATTCAAATTCAACTTCTGTTTCGAGTCAGAAATTAAGCGGGATTTTTTCAATCAAGGCCTATCGATATACCAACAGTAAAGAAGACACGATGGCAGGAGCATTCAAATGATGCTTCTGATTCTAGCAGCATTAGGATTGCAGCCTGCTCAGGCACAATCACCCATTGAATCAATGTTGACCGAAGAAGAGATCAAATCATTGCGTGACCCGTTTCGGGCCAGTGAGAGTGCGCAAAAAATGGTAGAGGCATCAAAAAAGCCTGAACTGGAATCATTTTCGGTTTCTGAAATGGCTTTAAATGGTTTGATTGCGGGTGTGAAGTCACCAAAGGCGATGATTACGCTCCCGAATTCAAAAACATTTTTCATTAAAGTAGGCGATAAGCTCGGTGTGCGTGATGGACGTGTGGTCGCGATTTCAGGTGATACGGTCAAAGTCGTAGAATATGAAAAAGATGAAAAGGGCAAGTTGGTGCCTGAGTATGTGAATCTGACCATCGCTGGCAAATCGGCGAATGAAGATACCGATAAGGAGCAACAATGAAGTTTCGTCATGTTTTTGCATTGGGTTTGGCGGGAATCAGTGCATTTGCCCAAGAATCGAGTACGGTCGATCAAGTGGTGAATAGTGCAACCGTGAACAGCGAGACCAAATTCACCGGTTCACCAATCACCTTGAAACTGAAAGATGCTGATGTCGGCGAGGTTTTCAGATTGATTGGTGAAACAAGTGGTTTCAACGTAGTCATTCACCCAAGCGTTAAAGGTAAGATCACTTTATCGCTTGAGCAAGTACCTTGGGATCAGGCTTTGAATGTAGTTTTGACTACTTTAAAATTGGGAGCAGATCGCAAAGAAAATGTAGTAAGAGTTTTGCCAAGAGAAATGTTGATTGCTGAAAAGCGGGAAGAGTTGGAAACTAAGCGACTTTCAGAAACAGTTGCTCCACGAGTCACCCGTATTTTCCCAATCAGCTATGCGCAGCTTCAAGACGTTGCCGGCATCATATCGCGTTTCACTGATGACCAAAATAAGGGCTCAACTGGCGTAGTGATTATCGATAAGGAATCTCAAAGTATTATCGTCAGAGACACTTCAGAGAATCTTGATAAAATTGCAAAATTGATCGAGCTGATTGACGTGCAGACACCTCAGGTTTTGATCGAGGCGAAAGTTCTCGAAGCTACCGAGCAATTCACCAAAGACATCAATGGTTCATTTGGTTTGGGTGGTAGTAGATTTCAAACGGGTTTCAATGGTCCGCAAGATTTGTTGGGAACCACTTTAAATCTACCTTCATCGGGTTCGCCTGCCGCAGGGGCATTTGCCGGAATCACAACCGGATTGAATGCCACCCTTCGAATAGCTGAAAGTGAAAACAAAGTTAAAGTAATTTCCACACCAAAAACGGTTGTTCTTAGTGGAAAAACGGCGAATATCACTCAAGCGCAGACGACGGCAAAAACGTTGGTGACTCCGGCGACGAATACTTCACCGGCAACTTCAAGTATCGTAACTATTACGGCCAATACCAAGTTGAATGTGACCCCAAGAGTGACCAACGAAGGTTCGGTGTTTTTGAAGCTCGATTTAACTCGTGATGTTCTTCATTTTGAAGCAGATGGTACGCCATCAGCAGAGCCACGCAACATGACCACTGAAGTGATCGTTGAAAGCGGTAACACGCTCGTCATCGGCGGAGTTTTGAATATTGACGAAGTGGAAGCGTCAGGCGGGATGCCGTTTTTGAGAAAAATCCCAATTCTAGGTGCTTTGTTCGGAAATGAAACTTTTAAGAAACAAAAAAGTGAATTGATGTTCTTCGTGACCCCGCGAATTCTGAATCAGCGTAAACCGATTTCAGAAGAAGACATGAAGAGGCTTTGAGGTTGTATGCGCAAGGAACCAATCAAGGGTAACCCCCAAATATACCATTATTTGAAACGCTATCAGGAAGACCCGACTTCTCGGGTGTTTGCTCCTTTGGCTGAGGCATATCGTAAAGCAGGGCTGCTTGATGAGGCGATCGACATTTGCCGTGATGGCCTAAGAGTTCACCCCCATTTTATGGGAGGCAGGGTGGCATTGGCTCGAGCGTTTTTTGATAAACGATATTACGATGATGTAGTTAAAGAACTTGAGCCTGTTGTACTCGATGCTCCCGACAATTTAGTTGCTCAGCGCCTTTTGGCTGACAGTTATTTAATTCTTGGCCGCATCGCGCAGGCGCTCACATCGTATAAAGTGCTTTTATATTTCACGCCACAAGACGAAGAGCTTGCAAAGATGGTGAAAGAAATTGAATTGAAGGCCTATGAAGATGGTGCACTTGTACTTCAAAATGACCCAGTTCAACTAAAATCGTATTCTGTAAAGGGTGCGTTAAAAGCTATTTCCGATGATCCGATTGTGAAGAAGCGGGAATGGATGAAAAAAATTGAAGGTCTTCAGTCGATGTTACTGAGGGTTCAACGCTTTAAACTTGCGAATAACACCTGATCAGGGGTATCAAAGAGAACTATGGCATCGGTATATCCAACAAACGAATTCAAAAAGAACGTTAAACTCGAAATCGACAACATCCCTTACTCGATTGTTGATTTTCAACATGTGAGCCCAGGCAAAGGAAGCGCATTCACCCGTACCAAGTTGAAA
Source organism: Nitrosovibrio sp. Nv4 (assembly GCA_943327105.2). Lineage (GTDB taxonomy): Bacteria > Bdellovibrionota > UBA1018 > UBA1018 > CAIMNF01 > CAIMNF01. The sequence goes on along the minus strand of CALPVV020000013.1, from coordinate 9,423 downwards.
AACTTGTTGAACGGAAACGTGATCGAAAGAACCTTCAAATCAGGTGACCGTATTCCTGCGGCAAACGTTGAAATGAAAGACATGACCTTCCTGTTTAAAGACGGAAGCGGTTTCAATTTCATGAACACTGAAAACTTCGAGCAAATCGTAATCAGTGCTGAACAAATTGGTGATCTTGCGTTGTTCATGCAAGACAACATGGAAGTGAAAGTTTTGCTTTATAATGATAAACCAATCAACGTTGATCTACCTACCTTTGTAGAATTGGTAGTGACTTCAACAGCTCCAGCTTTCAAAGGTGATACTGTTACTGGTGGTACTAAGCCGGCAACTCTTGAAACAGGCGCAGTCGTAAGCGTTCCGTTCCACATCTCTGAAGGTGATAAAATCAAAGTCGATACACGGGATTCTGCATATGTCGAAAAAGTCAACAAGTAAGAAAACAGCGGCAAAACCAGCAAAAGCTAAAAAAGAAGTTAAAGCGCCTTCAAAAAAGTCGCCACTTCCATTTCAGCCTGAAGATTTTGGCGATCTTTTTGATTTTTTGAAATCAAAAGGTATTGCTGAATTTGAATGGGCTAAAGGCGACCAAGTGATCATGGTGAAAACCGTGGCTTCTGCATCAAGCTTGATTTCAACCTCGATCAGTCCTTCTGCATCGGCTCCTGCTTCCTCTGTTTCTGCAACCGTTACTGAAACCGTAAGCGTTTCCGGTGCTGAGCCAGCAAGCTACAAAAAGGTTAACTCGCCGTTCGTTGGAACTTTCTATCGTTCACCTTCACCCACTTCTCCTGCTTATGTTGAAGTCGGTAAGCGCGTTTCACCTGGCGACACTCTTTGTATTGTTGAAGCGATGAAACTTATGAACGAAATTGAGGCTGATTTTGCTGGTACAATCGTTCAGATGCTCGTTGAAAACGGCCAAGCGGTCGAATTCGGTGAACCTCTTTTTGTGATTGATACAGCTCGCTAAGAAGAAACTGAAGAATGAAACCACCGTTCAAGAAAATCCTCATCGCTAACCGCGGAGAAATTGCTCTTCGAATCATTCGTGCTTGTCGCGAGTTGAACATCAAGACCGTTGCCGTGTATTCCACTGCTGACGAAAGCTCTTTGCATGTGAAACTCGCTGATGAGGCGATCTGTATTGGGCCTCCGGCTCCGAAACTCAGCTATCTCAACATGATGAGCCTGCTTTCAGCTGCTGAAGTAACGGGCGCCGATGCAATTCACCCCGGCTATGGCTTTCTTTCTGAAAATGCAGAGTTTGCGCGTTTGGTTCGCCAATGCAATTTGACCTTTATTGGGCCAACTCCTGAAAACATTGAAGCCATGGGCGAAAAAACCCGTGCGCGTGCGAAAGCTCGTGAATCAGGCGTCCCGATGTTGCCAGGTACGCTTTCTGCGGTTGATGGTGTTGAGTCTGCAGTTAAAGCGGCCAATGAAATTGGTTATCCAGTGATCTTGAAGGCGGCTGCCGGCGGTGGCGGACGTGGTATTTTCATTATTCGCTCTGAAGCCGATCTTGCCGATTCGTTCCAACGTTGTAGTGAAGAAGCTCGAGCAGCATTTGGCGATGGTTCGCTTTATGTTGAAAAGTTCTGCGAATTTCCAAGACACGTTGAAATTCAAGTTGCCTGTGACAAGTTCGGTAACCGGGTTTTCCTTGGTGAGCGTGACTGTTCAGTTCAGCGACGTCACCAAAAACTGGTAGAAGAAGCTCCATCACCTGTTTTGACGCCTGAAATTCGCAAACAAATGGGTGAGGCATCTCTCGCACTTTGTAAGCATGTTGGCTATGAAAGCGTTGGTACTGTTGAGTTTCTCGTAGATCAAGACCGCAAGTTCTACTTCATGGAAATGAATACCCGTATTCAGGTTGAGCATACCGTGACTGAAATGATCACCGGTATTGATCTCATCAAAGAGCAGATTCGTATTGCTGCAGGTGAAGAATTGAGTGTTTCTCAAAAAGACATCGTTCTCACGGGCCATGCAATCGAAGTGCGTATCAACGCTGAAGATCCTGAAACTTTTCATCCTTGTCCTGGAAAAATCACTGCATTGCATCTTCCTGGTGGTTTCGGTGTTCGCATCGATTCATTCATCTATGATGAGTACAAAGTGGTGCCATTTTACGACAGCATGTTGGCGAAACTGATCGTTCATGCGCGTACTCGTGACGATGCAATTGCGAAAATGCGTCAAGCCCTCGACGAATTCAAGGTGAATGGAATCAAGACCACGATTCCTCTTTTTAAAGAAATTTTCACCAGTCAGGCTTTTGTCGAGTCGAATTATACAACACGCTTTATTGAAGAATTTTTCGCAGAAAAATCCAAGAATTCCTCACAAAAATAAGCAATTAGACTATCCTTAAAGGATATGTCGGGCAACGAAAACGACGATCTCGAATCAGCCAGAATTCTCATTCAAGAAAACCTTCTTGATGAGTCCAAGCGCATTCTTTTTCGCATGCTCACGCGCATCAGTGACACCAATTCAATATCATATCGTCGAGCACGCGAGATGCTTTCACAGATTGAAAAAATTGAACTCGATGAATTGATGAACAAAGCGCCTCGAGGGAAAAGAACCCCACGCGTCGAAGACCCTACTCGCTTGATTCATAGTCTTGAAAAAGATCTCAGTATGGAACCGATCGATTCTGAGATGCCCATCATGGAAGTGGAGCAATGGAGCGTTGTCGGAGAACGATTAACTGCGCGTGAACTTTTAGATCTTGCAGTCGCATTCTTCGAGATGGGTTGTTATGGTGATGCGATTCGAGAATTGAAAAAAGCTGAAAAAAGAATTCGAATAGAAGAAACTTTTCTGGGCGAGTTGGGTGTTTCGATTGTCGCTCTTCAGGCTCAAGCGTTGATTGAATTGGGCCAGCCATTTGATGCTCGAATTTACCTTGAACCGATATTGCTCGAATCGGACATCCCTCACGAACAAAAAATCATTTTGTATTACACGATGGGGCTTGCCGAGCAGGCGCTAGAAAACAAAATCAGTGCGAAGGCATGGTTGCAGAAGGTAAAGGATACCGAACCGAACTTCAAAGATGTTGAACAAAGACTCAGGCACCTCAATCATTCATCATGAAAACCAATAAGCTTAAATTTGCGTTTGGTTTCTTTTTCGGAGTCGTGGCAGCGAGCCTTTCCCTGGGTGTCACGTTTCTGGAAAGTGAACGCTTTGCGGGAATGGCTAAGAAATTCATTCGCGATCGATCTCCTGATACATTGGGCATCACCGCTGACTTTAGTAATCTAAAACTTTATTTTTTCCCCCCGGGCGTTGGTGTATCGAATGCAAAAGTAAGTGTTTTGAGAAACAACGTTTCAAAGCAACCAATCGAAGCCGAAATTGAAGCCAAAGAATTACGCATGAACTTTGAACCGATCCAGATGTTATCTGGAACATTGCAGGCTTCAAAAGTTTTGATTCATGAGGGGTACTTACGTGGGGTTGTTGGTGCGGATGTTTTCAAGCCAAAACCGGTAAAGAAAAAAACCGCACCACTCAGCTGGCAAGAACTTCTTGAGCTTCAAATCAACAGTGTTGAATTTGAAAATACTCTTCTTGATGTCGCCGTGGAATCACCGAAGAATCCCGCCCAGAAGATTCACACTGAACTGGTCGTTAAACATCTTGAGGCTTATAAGGTAAAAAAAGACAACAAGGGTGTCTTTCGTTCATCGGCATTAGTGAACGCTGTAAAATTCGACATTCCAAAATCGATTGCTGAATTCCCTGTGAAGATGGCTACCGAGTTGGAATGGGATCTATCCCTGACCGATGAAGGTATTTTATTTGATCAGCTTCGAGTTCAACTTCAGGGGCTTGAGTTCACCACTAAAGGGAAGCTGAAGGGGAATGTTCTGGATGAAGGCAACCCACTGCAGTTTGAGCTTGATGGAAAATTGAAGTCAGATCTTGAAACATTTTTTTATGCAAATGAGATCAGTGATGAAGTGAGTGGCTCGGTTCAGGCAGAGATGAATGTTCGGGGTGATCTCAGTGATATCGTAAAAACGATGAAGGGTTCGTATCGAATCAACGGACAAAAGCTAAAATGGAAGGATGCAACGGTAGCAAAGCTTGAGGGTGAGGGAGAGCTCGATTTAAGGAAAAAAGAAGTCTCGGTCAAAAAAATCAGTTTGTATGAAAAGGAAAATATCGAGACTGGTGGTGAAATTGAAGTGAGTGATGGTGTGATTCCGTTTGGTTCCATCCTTGATGGAATGAAGGCCAGAGTGAGATTGAAAAAAGCTCCTCTTCTTTGGGCCGGAGGCGCGATCATCGATGCCATTTACCCACTCAGGGCAGACCTGAATGGGTCAGTTGATATTAACGCCAATCGTGGCCGTCTTGAGCTGAAGCCGGATCTTGAGATCAAGGGTTTTCAATTCACTAATCAAAAATATAAAGTATCCCGGCCGATGTTTTACATCTTGAAGCCCCGTGAAACCTTAAAAGTAAAAGGCTTGATGGTGACCAAGGCTGGCTCTGGCAAACTAGATTTTCAACAAATGCTCGTAAGCATGAAAAACACCCATTACGAAGCGAATGGCAGCATCAGTCCGAAAGATGGGTTTGATCTTCGAGTGAAGGGGAATCTTGATCTTGCAGAGATGGGTGAAATTGCCGAGATTCCGATTCGCGGTACAGGCACTTTGGCCACCCACATACACGGTGACACCAATGGTGTGATCATTGATTTTGATCCGGTACTGAAAAATGCTGAATATGTGAATCTCCATATCGGCGATCTCGATGGGCGAATCACTTATGACCAGCTTGCGGATGAGCTGCGCTTTACCAAAATTCACGCCAAGAACGAAAAAACTTTTTACTCCTTGTCGGAAGGTTTTGTTGATCTGAGTAATGCTGCTGAAATCAGACTGCCATTTACTATTCATAACGGAAGAATTGAAGATTTGAATCGTATTCTTGAGCATTACACCAAGAAGATTTCCTGGTACCCGAATGAATTGAATGGAGAAATTCACGGAACGGTCGGGATTTCGGGCAAAACCTCTTTTCCAGAGATGGCTATTGAAGGAAAGATCGAAGGAGCTGATTGGAAATATTTCGGAGAACGTTCCAGAAAAATCAGAATGGAAGTCGGGTACAATCGTGGAACCTACTATGCCCGTGATGTTGTACTGTACAAAACCAGTGGCAATATCAATGGAATGCTCGATTTCGATTCAAAAAAAGATCAACTCACTTGGAGCTTTAAAACCGAGCAATTTTCGTTGAATGATATTGATTTCATCAATCGGCTTGAATTACCTGCTCGTTCTAAAATAGATGTTGCTAGCACCGGGACAGGCAAATTAGGAAATCTGGTTTCATCAACCAAGGGTCGGTTTTTTCAAACCATGGTAAAAGGTGAGGTCCTTGATCCGACTTCATTCAGTCTTGATTTGAGTGAGAGCACCTTGCGTGCCAATCTCGAAGTTTTTGGTAGTAGACTCAAGGCTGGGCTCAAGTATTCACTCACACCAAAACAACCTTCCAACCTGAATGTTGATTTTACCAATTTAGATTTCACTCCGTTGATCCTGATCTTGAACCCGAAGCTTCTTGATGATCCCAATTTGCTTGGACAAATTGATGGTCACTTCAAGTTTGATTTTCTCAGTACTCAATCCGAGTTATCAAAGGGCGAAATTCTGTTGCGTAAATATGTGCTTCGCAAGACAGGTTTTCAGCTCAATCTGGTAGAGCCCGTGCAGACCAACGTTCAACTGGGATATTTTCAAATCAATCCGGCACAGATCAAATCGAACTCAAGTCTGATGACTCTGTCAGGTAGTGGCAAGATGGGTGAGGTCGACCTTAAGTTGAAGGGTGACCTCGATCTTGGTGTTGCAGAGATATTCAGTTCGACGATCCAAAAAGTGAACGGCGAAGGACAGATTGATTTGCGAATTACCGGACCATTGAAAGACCTTCGATTCAACGGCGATCTTGATTTTTCAAATGCCTATTGTTTGATGCGTTGGTTGCAGACTCCTTTTGAAGAGATTGATGGAAGATTGAAGATCAGGCAAAACACGATCAATGTTGAAAGCGTCGATGGTTACCTCGGTGAACATAAATTTGCATTGAAGGGCAAGATTGAAACCTATTCCGATCGTTTTCCGGTGATTGATCTGAAAGCCCAACTTGAAGACAATAAGGTGAAAATGGAACCGCTCGATCTTGTTCAGGTTCGCGGTAATGCATTTATTCGTGGTGATCACCCTCCGTATGTCATTTCAGGTGCTCTTGATGTTGTTCAGGCGCTATGGGCGAAAAGCTTTGGTAAGTCGAGCTCAGCTTCTGCATCCAGTACTGAACGTTACGCCCCGAAAGATTTTGAAAAACAAGTGAATGGAAATCTTTTCACACTTGATCTTCAGGTGAATGCCCCTCAGGGCTTCATGGTCAGAAACGAAGTGCTTGACGGAGAATTCCGAGGAAAAGTTAAATTGTCGGGAGCACCTGATCATCCGAATTTGATGGGAGAGGGGCAGCTCGTTCAAGGAAAGGTGCTTTTTCGAGATCGTCCATTCATTCTGGAAACGGTTAAAGTGATTTTTGATGATCCTTATGGAATGAATCCTAAGTTCAACGCGGCTGCGGTTTCAGAAATCAACCAATATAAAATAAGGGTTTTAGCTTTCGGAAAATCAAGTTCTTGGAAAGCCGAATTCAGCAGTACACCATACCTTCCACAGAATGATATTTTCTCTCTTCTCGCATCTGGAACAACGAGTGCTGATGCTAGTCGCTTTAGATCACGTGATCGAAGTTATGTGAATCAAGGTGAAGCCGCATCACTCGTCTTGCACTCCCTTGATTTCGGAAAAGATGTCCAGAGCAAGACCGGTTTTCAGTTCGACGTCGAAGAGGCTATCGATCAGCAATCTGCAACCAGTATTTTCAGGCCGCAAAACAGGTCGGATAATGTGGCTGCACCCAAATTAGTTCTTAAGCGCCAGGTTGGCCGTAAGGTTGGTATTGCGTTCGGTAGCACGGTGGGTGTTGGCAATCAGGTTCAGCGTGAGGTGAATGCCGAATACAAATTGAACAACTCTGTCTCACTGATGGGTGTCTGGAACAACATTGAAGAAACCAATACGCGTGAGACCCGAACTTCGTTCGGTCTCGATCTCAAACTGAATAAAAGGTTCAAATGAAAGCGATCCTTCTGGGGATTTTCCTGATCACGCTTTCTGCTCGCGCTGCACCGATCGATGAGATTCGCTTCGATGTTGAGGGGCTTGGTGCAGAGCAGGTTCAGAACCTGAAGGCGGCGTCTGAGTTTCTGCCAGGCGATGAGTTTGATAAAACGAAGAACGATCACGCACTGAAAAAGTTCATCGAATATCTCATCACCAAGGGATATGTCGATGCCAGCATCAGCGATAAGATTTCAAAAAGTCCCGATTCAAAGTCAGTGCTGGAATATCATATTGAATTAGGTGAACCGCTTCGCATTTCTGAAATCAAACTTGTCGCTGAAACTGGCAGGATTGACGAAGACCTTCAGCAAAAAATTCTTCAGAAAATCGATTTGAAACCTAATGAGCTTCTAGATCGTGATCGTCTGAAAGACATGAAAAGAACGATCGAAGTGGTCTTGCTCGGTCAGAACTTCATCGATTCAAAAGTTGTTGACCTGAAAACGGAGTTTCTGGGTAACCGCTCACATCGTGTGATTTTTAAGATTGATCTTGGCCAGCGGATTGCTTTTTCAGTGATTGGGTCAAAATATTTTTCGCGTAACGAGCTTGCCACGGTTATTGATGAACAAAGACAGGTCGGACTTGGTCGGGATTACGTTGCTGTTTTAATGGATCGTCTGACCCGCCATTATCTTGAATATGGTTTTCGATCGGTGAAGATCACTCCCTACACGTTTGAATCAAATGGTCTGGAGCCTAGAAAAGTTGTCTTTGAAATTGATGAGGGCCCTCGGGTTAAGATTCGCAGAATGATCTTTGACGGAATGGAGTCTTTTAGCGCAAAAGACCTGGAAGAAATTTATTTCACCGTTGCCAGTGATCGGATCAAGGCAAAAATCTACAATGAAAAAATGATCGAAGACGGAGCGAAGTCTTTGATTGAAGAGCTGAAAAAGAGAGGATATCTCTCAGCCAAGCTGATTGCGATCAAAACAGATGAAGTCAATCCCGAGACCCTTGATGTCAGAATCTTCATCAGTGAGGGTGTGCAGACCACCATTCAGGCAATTGATTTTACGGGCAATCGCGTATTCAAGGAAGACGAGTTGAAAGTCTTCGTCGGTCTTCATGAAGATCAGCCTTTGAGTCTTGCCCGTCTTGAAGCGGGGCTTGAGAACCTGAAAAGGGAATACCGAAACCGTGGTTATCTTGATGTTCGCATCGTGAATGAAAACGAAGGTGGTCTCGTGAATTATTCCGAGCGTAACCAGTTCGCTTTTCTGAATATTGAAATTGAAGAGGGTGATCAGACTTTATATTCCGGCTTGCGTGTTTATGGTGTTGAGAAAACAAAGTCGCTGGTGATTGCTAGAGAGGTTTTGTTGAAGCCAGACCAGCCCATTTCAGAAAAAGATTTTTTCGATACCGAAGATCGCCTTCGCAAACTTGGATTGTTCAGTCAATTAACCATTGAGCTGGTTCAAAGTGAGAAGGGACCGAATTTCAAAGACCTCAAGGTTTCGGTGATTGAAGCGATCCCTGGAAATTGGGGTATCGGGGCCGGGTTCCGAAGTGATTTGGGAGTTCGTCTCTTTACCGAAATGACTTACGCCAATCTTTGGGGGCTTAATCACTCGATGGTCGTCAACCTTAGTGGAAATCGACGCGTTTTCAACTATCGATTCACCGAGTTCTCGGCACAGGCGGGTTATATCTGGCCTTGGTTTGCATGGGGAGAAACGACCTTCAGGCCGAATCTTTCAGCTGAAAGAAGGCAGTATAGAGAGTTTGATGCGGAAACTTACGGGTTTTCCGCGAGTCTTGATCGGATGCTTCTGAAATGGCCTCGCCTTTATGGTTCCTTGAGCTATGCAATTGAGCAGGTCAGTCAGTTCAACGCCAGTGACAAGACCCAGAATCAGCAGATCCGTATTGGTACCATTACTCCGTCGTTGCGACTGGATCTTCGTGACCAGCCGTTAACGCCGAAAAAAGGCTTTTTTAGTTCAGTTTCATTCGAGTATGCGAATAACTTTCTTGGGTCCCAGGAAGTGCCGTTTCCGGTCAACTATGGCCGATTCCAGACCCGGAACGACTTTTACCTCAACTTTATTCCCCGGGTGGTGTGGTTTACGAGTATTCGGGGCGGGTGGCTGAAAAATTTTGCGAACACCGCCGGTACGGGTAGCAATTTCTCGATCCCACTGATCAAGCAATTCGCTTTAGGAGGGGT
>CALPVV020000012.1 GCA_943327105.2 Nitrosovibrio sp. Nv4 | reverse complement strand
GTCGTCATGATGATTCCCTTCACCCCAAAAAAAGAAGCGGAACGAAAAATCGCACCTAAATTTTGCGGGTCTTGCAGGGAATCCAAAGCGAGCCAAACTCCACGACTTGATTCACTTACTCCCGAAAACATGGTTTCAATCGGAATCGACGTTTTTGGACGCAACAATGCACCATGACCGCTCTCACGACCACCAATGTTGTTTTTAAAATGACTTCGCTCACGTCTTCCTGCGGAACGATCAACAGCAGAAGTTTCCTCAACCCGAACCTTGTTTTTTCTAGCCAGTTCTTCGATCTGCTCCCACACTCCGTCAAATTCATCCCGTGGCAGACTAACCGACAAAACCTCTTTTGGTCGACGCTTCAACGCTTCAAGGATACTGTGTGGGTTTTTTACAAATACTTCTGATTCAGCCATTTTTTTTCCTTAAGTCAGATCATGCAGGATCTGTTCTGCAATTTTTCGTGGATTTTCAGATTGAGTGATCGGTCGACCGACCACGATTGCCGAGGCACCGGCAAGGTTAGCCTCTTCCGGAGTCATCACCCGTGCCTGATCATTTTTTTCAATACCCTCTGGCCTGATTCCAGGCACCATCAAGAATAAACCATGGTGCTTGTTCTTGATTTCAGAAACCTCATGAGGAGAACAAACCATACCGGCTATCGCAGGATGATCACTTGCCAAAGCAGCATAATGCAATACTGAGTCGTGTATCGATCTGGCAGCACCAAGCTTTGCGATGAGAGACATGTTTGAAATCCACTCTTCTTCCTCGAACGAGGTTAGAACACTAACCCCTAGAACTTTCAACTTGGAACCGGGTGGCAGATTATCAGCGATGGTATCAAGCATTTTGTGGCCGCCACTCAAATGAACGGTTGTGAACTCAACTCCCATTTTTTCAATTTGAAGTATAGTCTTCATCACCGTATTTGGAATGTCATGCAACTTGAGATCGAGAAAAATTCGTTTTCCACTCGATGTCTGCTTCATGACCCATTCAGGACCAACAACCGTAAACAACTCTAAACCAACCTTGTAAATCAAGGGCAAATCTTGCAAGGCGCTCATCAGCTTTTCAGCTTCAGTAGCCTGATTAAAATCAAGCGCGACCACAAGGTCAGTCATTCGGTTCATCATTCAGTACGCTCTGGCAAAGATGGCAATCACGTTGCCGTCTTTTTTACCCGTTTTAAAACAAGGTTTCGAAGTTTTCACCGGTTCATTGCTCTCATCAAGCAAGAAACAACGGAGTGTCGCCTTGGTTTCAGTCTTGATTGCTGCTTCTGCATCACGATCTAAGCCCCAAGGCACTCGGTAAAAACCGCCCTTTTCTTCCAGCATGGATTTAAATGCATCATAGGAATCAACATCATGCGTATTTTGCTCTCGGTGAGCACGAGCTTTTTCAAGAAGCTCTTTTTGCATAGCCGCCAATTCAGCGCCAATTTTTGAAGGAAGTTCCGCAAGTGGAATGAATTCCTTCACGCCTTTATCACGACGAGTGAAAACAGCTTGTTGTTTTTCAATGTCTCTCGGCCCCAATTCAATACGAACCGGAATCCCGATCAACTCATACTCGTGAAATTTCCAACCGGCTTGCTTGGTTTCGTCTTTATCAACGTGAACACGAACCTGATATGGAAGACCCAATACGGCCGCATTTTCCTTGATCTGAGCAGCCAATTTGTCTGCAGCCTCGTAAACTGCTGGTGCAAGATTCGCTTTCGGTACGATCGGTACGATCACCACATGGGTGTCAGCCAGCATCGGCGGAAGAACAAGACCTTTATCATCAGAGTGAGTCATGATCATTCCACCAATCAAACGTGTCGAAACACCCCAACTGGTTTGATAAACGTGTTTTTGTTTTCCGTCTTTATCAAGAAACTTCGTTTCGAAAGCCTTTGCAAAGTTGTCACTCAAGTTATGTGATGTTCCGGCTTGCAAAGCCTTACCATCTTGCATCATGGCTTCGATGGTAAATGTGCGAAGCGCACCTGCGAACTTTTCAGAATCAGACTTGCGCCCAGGAATCACCGGCATCGCCAGAACATTTTCAGCAAACTCATGGTACATTTTCAACATTCGAATCGTAAACTCTTCTGCTTCTTCAAGAGTCGAATGGCACGTGTGACCTTCTTGCCAAAGAAATTCAGTAGTACGAAGGAACAAACGGGTTCTCATTTCCCAACGAACAACGTTCGCCCATTGGTTGATGAGTAACGGAAGGTCTCGATAACTTTGGACCCATTTTGCAAACATCGAGTTAATAATGGTTTCAGAGGTCGGGCGAACAACGAGTTTTTCCTCGAGGTCTTTACCTCCTGCATAGGTCACTACCGCAACCTCAGGAGCAAAGCCTTCTACGTGTTCAGCTTCTTTGGTCAAAAAACTCTCTGGAATAAACATTGGGAAATACGCGTTACGCACACCCGCATCTTTGATTCTACGATTCATTTCCTGCTGGATGCGTTCCCAGATGGAATAACCGTTCGGACGAATGACCATGCACCCCTTCACCGGACTGTAGTCGGCAAGCTTGGCTTGCAATACAACATCTTGGTACCATTGAGGAAAGTCTTCTGTGCGGGGAGTGATTTTTTCTGCCATGCCCGATAGAATAGTATGATATTCTGTGCCGCGGAAGAGAAAAAACAAGAAAAAATGGCCTCAAAACCCGAAGAAAAACCAGGTGAAAAAAAACTGGAAAGCAAGAAACGGAAGCGGGAGCGGTTCCTGATCATTGGACTGGCCCTTGTTTTCGCATTGCTTACAGGCGTTGAGTTCCGTTTATCGAAAATTTCGGCGACGCTACCCTTCGTCAATTCGATCTTTTTCTTCGGATTAATCAATTTCAACATCATTATCTTGGTCGCCTTGCTCTGGCTGATCTTCAAAAATGTCGGAAAGATCTTTTTTGAACGAAGAAGCCGACTTTTGGGATCCCGACTGAAAACGAAACTCGTTGCGGCGTTCATCGGCTTTTCCATCATCCCCACTTTAACCCTTTTTCTGATTTCCTCTCTTTACATCAATCAGAGCTTTGATAAATGGTTTTCACTGAAAATTCAAAACACACTTCAAAGCTCTCTAGAGATCACGAGCCTTTATTACAAAAATGCGGAAAACAACTCCTCACACTTTGCCGAGTTGATCGCAAAACAATTGCCAAGCAGGGCAAAAGCGAAAAATCTGAATATCGAGTCCCTTCGTTCTCTTTACGCACTCAATGCAGTTGAACTCTACTTTGATCCGCTTTCTTCACCGATGATCGTGATGGACCCGGAGTCACGCATCAACAACCCGAATGCTTATTCTCGCCTGACTCAAGATCGACTTCAGCAGGCTTTCCGCGGCAATCGTTTTTCTTACATTCAAAATATGGGGTATGCAGATTTGGTGCGTTCATGCGCGCCGATCATCGATTACTCTTCCGGTAGAGTCAGAGCCGTTGTCGTGGTTAATACGTTGATTCCAGTAAATTTAACCGCGAAAGCAGGACAAATTGCCCATACTGCTGCTGACTACAAAGACATCAACCCCCTTCGTTACCCGATCAAGACCACTTATTTCAGTATCTTGATCTTAATCACTTTGATGATTATTTTCGCCGAAATCTGGCTTGGTCTCTACCTTGCTCGACAGCTCACCATTCCAGTGGAAAGCCTCGTGAAAGCAGCCCGTGAAGTGGGGCGTGGAAAACTTGATATTTCACTGGAAAAAGTTGGCAATGATGAGATCTCCATCCTGATTGACAGCTTCAACAAAATGACTGCCGATCTTAGAGAAAATCAATCTAAGTTACGGCAAAGGACCCAGCAACTCGAGGCGATTCTTTCAAATATCGCCACTGGCGTCATGCTCGTCGACCAAAACGGAAACCTTCTTACCCTGAACAATTCTGCTCGCGAATTACTCGAACTGCAAAACGGCGATTACTTCAATCGCCCGATGCAAGCAATCTTCTCCTCTGAAGAACATCAAGCTCTACTCTATGCCCTTAGTGCCGGTCTGAAAGACCTGCCTCAATCGGAACGCGAACAATCATGGTCAGCACGAGTGAATGGTGAAGTGAAAAACCTTACTGCGATTGCAACACCTCTTAAAGAAAAGGGTAAAATCTGGGGAGCTGTAGCCGTACTGGAAGATCTCACCATGATCGTCAAAGGCCAACGAGAAGCTGCTTGGCGTGAAGTTGCAAAGCGGATTGCACACGAGATCAAAAACCCACTGACGCCGATCAAATTATCAGCACAACGAATTCAAAGACGATTACGTGAAATGCAGGGTAAAGATGGCCAACTGGTCCAAGAATGCACTAGTGTCATCATTCAACACACCGATGAACTAAAAGAAATGGTGAACGAATTTTCGAACTTTGCACGACTGCCTGAAATCTCACCCGAACCAACTCAATTGAATGACATCATCCAGGAGACCATGCCTCTTTATCTTTCCGCGCATCCTGAGATTCACTTCATTACGAAACTGGAAACACGACTTCCACTCATCAATCTCGATAAAGACCAGATTAAACGCGTGTTACTCAATCTGATTGAAAATGCTGTCAGCGCAATCAAGGCAATTCAAAAAACGGGGCCTGGAAGAATTCAAATTGAGACTCATTATAACGAGAACCTCGAAATGGCCGCCATTACCATTCAAGATAATGGGCCAGGCATGAACTCAGAAACTCAAGAACGCATTTTTGAACCGTATTTTTCTACCAAAAAAGAAGGAACCGGACTTGGGCTGGCAATCGTAAAAAGAATCATCAATGATCATGGTGGTTATATTCGAGTGAGTTCCCAACCAGGCGCGGGCTGCACCTTTAACATTGAACTCCCGACGAAACGGGTTAAGCTGGTTTCATGAGACGCACCATCCTCATTATCGACGACGAAGCTTCCATTCGCCAATCCCTTTCAGGGGCATTGAGTGATGAAGGCTATCAAGTCATGAGTGCACCCAATGCCGCACAAGGCATCGAGTTGATGAAAAAGAACAATCCAGATCTCGTTCTCATGGATATCTGGATGCCAGATCTCGACGGCCTCACTGCGCTAAATGAAATCAAACAACAAGGAATTGAAACCCCGGTCATCATGATGTCGGGACACGGCACCATTGAAACTGCCGTCAAAGCAACCAAGCTTGGTGCATTTGATTTTCTAGAAAAACCAATCGAACTTGACCGCACTCTCGTTTTGATTCGAAACGCACTTTCTGCGCGTGACCTGATTCAAGAAAACCATGCATTACGCAGACAAATTACCACACGCAAGCAATTGATTGGCGAATCACCGGTGATCCTTCAATTGAAAGAGCTGATTAAAAGGGTTGCGCCGACTTCCGGTTCAGTTCTCATCACAGGAGAAAACGGTACAGGAAAAGAAGTGGTTGCTCAGATGATTCACTCGCTTTCCAGTCGATTCAAAAAACCTTTGATTGAAGTGAACTGTGCAGCCATCCCTGAAGAATTGATAGAAAGCGAACTTTTCGGTCATGAAAAAGGCGCGTTCACCGGAGCAACACAACTTCGCCGTGGCCGATTTGACCTTGCAGACAATGGCACCATTTTTCTCGACGAAATCGGCGACATGTCACTCAAGACTCAAGCAAAACTGCTTCGTATCTTGCAAGAACAGAAATTTGAACGGGTTGGCGGACATGAGACCCAGACCGTGGATGTGCGACTGATCGCTGCCACTAATAAAGAATTGAAACAGGAAATTGGAAAGGGAAACTTCAGAGAAGACCTGTATTTCCGCCTGAACGTCGTTCGTATTCATCTCCCTGCGCTTCGCGAAAGAAAGGGCGATATCGCACTTTTAACAAAACATTTTCTTAAAGAGTTTGCGTCGATGCACCAGAAAAAAGTACGCGAAGTCACAAAAGAGGCGATCGATTTACTCGAAAATTATCCATGGCCAGGAAATATCCGTGAATTAAAAAACCTGGCCGAGCGTTTAACCATCTTGCAATCACCAGAAGATGAACAAAAACCAATTACCGCTGACGAACTAAGAGCGCACTTGAATGAGGGTGTACCCGTATCTGCTGAGTCTTTCAGTGAAGCACCCAAAAGTGCAGTCGCACTATCAAGCGGAATGAGCCTGAAAGACGCAAAAGCAGATTTCGAGCGTGAATACATTGTTCAAGCGCTAAAAGATCATGGCTGGAACATCACCAAGACCGCACAGACGCTTGGCATTGAGCGCAGCTATCTCCATCGTCGGATGAATTCGTTCGGCATCGAAGTAGAAGAAGATTAATCAAACTCAAATTCCGTAAATTTCGCCGTACTTCTTACGTGCGTAATCCATGAAATATGAAAACTTTAGTCCTGAACCACTCACCATCGTGAGAATTTCTTCAGAATTGAATTTCCGTCCGTGAACATGAATATTTTCCCTGAGCCACTTCAATGCTTTTTCAAAGTTGCCTGAGTGGATTTCTTCCTCAAGAGTCGGAATGGACTTCTTCATCACCGCCATCAATTGAGCCGCATAAAAACTTCCTAAAGAGTATGTCGGGAAATAACCGATTCCACCGAAACTCCAGTGAACATCTTGCAGACAACCTTCGGCATCATTTGCCGGACGAATTCCAAGATATTCCTCATACTTTTCATTCCAGATCTTAGGCACATCTTTCACTTCAATTGATCCTTCGATCAATGACTTTTCGATCAGATAACGAATGTAAATATGGGCATGATAAGTCAGCTCATCCGCTTCAACACGGATAAATGAAGGCTCGACCAGGTTCACCCCTTTATAAAACTCTTCAGTACTCACATCGCCAAGACTTTCGGGAAAGTCTTTTTGAAGCATGGGAAACGAACCCATCCAAAAAGCTTTTGAACGAAAGATATTATTTTCCCACAAGCGTGATTGTGATTCATGAAATGCCATCGAAAGTGCGCTTCCCATCGGAAGACCGTAATGTTCTTTCATCGGTAATCCCTGCTCATACAATCCGTGTCCGGCCTCATGAATCGCAGCGAAGAACATTTCATTGTAATAGTTTTCACTTGCGCGAATGGTGATGCGTACATCACCCGGACCAAAAGTAGTGCAAAACGGGTGCGGTGCAAAGTCAGCTCTGCCACCTTCGAAATCGTAGCCCATTTTTCGAACCATTTTTTCAGAGAAATCCCACTGTTTTTTCTTATCAAAGTGACGATGAATAAAATCAACTCTTGGTTTTGACTTCGCCAGAACCTGCTTCAGGAAAGGGAACAGATCTTTTTTCACATCATCAAAGATCTCATCGATCTTGGCAACGGTGAGGCCTGATTCATACTCATCCATCAAGGCATCATACGGATGCGCTTCATATCCGAGAATTTTTGCCTCTTCCCTTTTTAATTTAACGATTTTTTCAAGCAAAGGGCTGAACAGACTGAAGTCATTCTTGGTTCGTGCTTCATGCCAAAAATTGAACCCACTTGCAGTTGCATTGGCCATTTCCTCGACGAAGGCTGCCGGATACTTCTTTTTCTTCACGTAATCTTTTTGAGCCAAAAGAAGGTTAATCCGCTCAAGCTCAGTTAGATCTTCTTTCAAAGCCTCTTGAATGAGTTGGCCAGTCTGTTCCGATACAAACACCTCATGCGCCATCGTTTGAAGAGTTGCCATTTGCTGAGCCCTAAAATCACCGCCTTTTTTAGGCATGTAGGTTTCTTGATCCCAGGCAAGAACTGCGCTTGCATTCGAAAGATCGGCCACTTTGGCCATTTGCTTTTTGAACTGTTGGTATTTCGACTGGTTCATTCTGATGCTCCTAATTTTCTACTCTTCGTCCATGTATGAATACAAAACCGATTTCGGCGGAACAAAGTTCTCTTTTATGGTTCGCATGCTGATCCACCGAGTAATATTGAGGGCGCTTCCCGCCTTATCGTTTGTACCAGATCGACGAGCACCACCAAATGGCTGTTGGCCAACAACAGCTCCCGTTGGTTTGTCATTGAGGTACAAATTACCCGCTGATTGCTTGAGCGCATCCATTGCCTGATTAAGTGCGATTCGATCTTGAGAAATGATTGCACCAGTAAGCGCATACGGAGAGGTCTCAGCACATAGCTTCAAAGTCTCTCCAAACTTTGCATCTTCATAAACGTAGATGGTGAGCACTGGACCGAAAATCTCTTCACACATGGTTTGTGATTTCGGATCGGTCGTTTGAATCACGGTTGGCTTGATAAACCAGCCTTTTGTACTGTCACATTCACCACCGGTCAAAATCTTAACTTTCGAATCGGCTTTTGCACGATCAATATACCCCTTGATCTTATTGAAAGATCGTTCATCAATTACCGCGGTAACCATGTTTCTAAAGTCAGAAACACTGCCCATTTTTAGTGATTCGATGTCAGCAATCAATTTAGGCTGAAGCTTCGTCCAAAGTGATTGTGGAATATATGCTCTTGATGCAGCCGAACATTTTTGACCTTGGTATTCAAAAGCTCCACGAATCAGTGCCACATTCAAAACATCAAGATCTGCAGAAGGATGGGCGAACACAAAATCTTTTCCACCGGTCTCACCCACGATGCGTGGATATCCCTTATAGAGTTCAATATTGTTGCCAATGGTCTTTTGAATATGGTTGAAGGTTGAACTTGAACCGGTGAAATGCACACCTGAAAGTTCGGGGTGATTCAAACACACTTCCCCTGCAACCGGGCCAAATGCCGGGACGAAGTTGATTACACCAGCGGGCATTCCCGCTTCCATGAACAATTTCATTGTGTAGTAGGCCGCCAGACACTGTTGTTCAGACGGCTTCCAAACCACAGTATTGCCGACCATTGCCGGTGCTGCTGGCAAGTTACCTGCGATCGCTGTGAAGTTAAACGGAGTTACCGCAAAAACAAAACCTTCAAGCGGGCGATAATCAACTGAGTTATGAATTCCAGAAACACTCAACGGCTGATCAGCTAAAATTTTCTCATAGAAAGCAGCATTGAAACGGAAGAAATCAATCATCTCACATGCAGAATCAACTTCTGCCTGAAATGCATTTTTTGATTGTCCATGCATGGTGGCAGCATTCAAAAGGTAGCGCCAAGGCCCGGCAAGCAGATCAGCAGCTTTCAAAAAAATCTTCGAGCGTTCATGCCAAGCCAGAGATTCCCACTCGTGCTTTGCCTGAAGGGCCGCATCGACCGCCAACTTCACTTCCTCTTTACCGGCAAGATGCACTCGCGCAATCACATGCTGATGATCATGTGGCATTCGAACTTCAAAAATATTTCCGGTTTTAATCTCTTTTCCACCGATGATACAGGGGACTTCAACAACTTCGCTCTCCACTTTTTTAAGAGCTTCTTTCAAAAGCTGTTTTTCTTTTGAACCCTTCATGTAGCCATAAATTGGTTCATTAACAATGTTGCCGACTTTGAAATTGGTAGATTGTGACATTCATGCACTATAGCCGAAAACCGATCAGGTGTCACTTGGGTCGTATCGCGTCAAATCAGGTGACTTTTGTTTTTGAAACAATTCTTGAAAGAACCCTTGGGAAGAAACGTTTTAAGTAAATACCAAAGACTTCGCGGAACCCACCGATGTAAACCTCTTCTTTTCCAGCTTCGACTGCAGTAATCAACTTTTTAGCAAAAATTGCTGGGTCCAAACCCTTAGCCGTTGCTTCATCCATTTGATTATGAAGTGCTCCATCCGCCTTCAACGCGTTCAATGACAGATTGGTTCTTACATAGCCCGGGCATACGATCGTAACTTTTAATCCGCTATGACAAACTTCGGCACGAAGAGAATCAAAAAAACCATGAAGCGCATGCTTAGATGCCGCGTAACCAGATCTCACAGGTGTACCAATCTTACCCACTACACTCGTTACTACGACAAAGTGACCTGACTTGCGCTCAAGCATTCGCGGCAGTAACAACTTCGTCAGGTGCACCGTACCCATGAAGTTCACTTCCATCAAGCGTCGGTAAACCGCCATCACCGTATCCTTGACCAATGATCGCTGCGAAATTCCGCCGTTATGCACAACGATATCAATGGCCGAAAACCTGGCTTCAATTTCATTTACTGTTTTGTCAATGGCATGACCACTAGCCAGATCAAGACCAATGACAATCGCTTCTGCACCATTGGAAACACACTTTTCGCGGGTCTTTTCAAGGCGCTCCAAATCGCGCGCCGCCAAAATGAGCCGAATGTGTTTTTGTTTCGACCACTCCACAGCAAGCGCCTCGCCGATTCCAGATGAAGCCCCTGTGATCAGAATGGTTTTTTTCATAATTTAAATCACCGGAAGAGCATTGATCATCTTCGCAAGCTCGAAGTCTTTTGAAGACAATCCACCTGCATCATGCGTGGTGAGAGCAAGTCGCACCTTGTTCCACTGAATTAAAATATCAGGATGATGGTTTTTCGATTCCGCCAAAAGCCCCACCGCCTGAACAAACATCAATGACTGGGGAAAACCGGTAAAGGTGAAGTTTTTCTCGATTTCACCAGCAGCATTCAATTTCCAATCAGCAATTTGCTTGAGCTCGATATCAATTTGATTCGGGGTCAGTTTCATTTTTGTACTCCGGCAGATAATGGCAAGTCACTTGGATAGTGGCAAGCCGCTCTGTGAATTTCATTTTTACCGGCAATCAACAATTCCGGGTGGTCAATTTTACATTTATCCTGAACAACAGGACATCTCGGATGAAAGAAACAACCTTTTGGAGGATTCAAAGGCGACGGTACATCACCCTGCAAAATCACCCGTTCTTTTTTATGGGTCGGATCTGGAATTGGAATCGCAGACAGAAGTGCCTTGGTATAAGGATGTTTAGGTGCAGAATAAAGCTCCTCTCCTTCGGCAATCTCGGCAACTTTTCCAAGATACATCACCGCAACACGATTCGAAATGTGTTCGACCACTTTCAGATCATGGGCAATGAACAGATAGGTGAGTTTCAATTCCTTTTGCAGATCCTGAAGCAGGTTTACAATCTGGGCTTGAATCGAAACGTCCAATGCAGACACCGGTTCATCACATACAATGAACTCAGGTTCAACAGCCAGTGCACGGGCAATACAAATACGCTGACGCTGACCACCTGAGAATTCATGTGGATAACGGGTTAATGATTCGCGTCTCAATCCTACCAACTCAAAAAGCTGATAAATACGCTTCAATCGCTCATCACGGGTTTTTGCCAATTGGTGAATTTCGAGTGGCTCTGAAAGAATCTCTTCAATCGTCATGCGTGGATTGAGGGATGCAAATGGATCTTGAAAAATAATCTGCATGTTACGGCGAAGTTTACGCAACTCGGCTTGGCCGATTCTGGTGATGTCTTGACCTTTAAAAAAAATCTCGCCTGAAGTCGGTTCAATCAAACGAAGTATGGTGCGACCAAGGGTCGACTTACCACAGCCTGATTCACCCACTAGTCCCAGTGTTTCACCTTTATAGATATCAAATGAAACATTTTGAACCGCTTTGACGGATGCGATCTCACGCCCAAAAAAGCCACCTTTTACCGGAAAGCTTTTAACGAGGTTTTTTACAGACAAGAGTACTTCTTTGTTTTCAACTGAACTCATCTCGACATCCCCGCAATTTCTTCAGACCGAACGCAACGCACTTCTCGATGAACCGGAGATCCTGAAACCACCTTTAATTCAGGCTCATTTTCAGTACAAGCCGATGTGACGTACTTGCAACGTTCTTGAAAACGACAGCCTTTTGGTAAATCCAAAAGGTTTGGCACGATGCCTGGAATTGGCTCCAATCGTGTTTTTTTGATCTTTCCTGTCGGGTCTTTACTCAATACTGGAATACTGTTCAACAGGCCTTGAGTATAAGGATGTTTCGGTGAAGCAAAAATTTCTTTTACTGGCGCACGCTCAATCACTTTTCCTGCGTACATCACCACGACCTCATCAGCCATCTCGGCAACCACTCCCAAATCATGGGTGATCAACATGATCGACATTCCCATTTTCTGCTGAAGGTCGCGCAATAGATCAAGAATCTGAGCCTGAATGGTTACATCGAGCGCAGTGGTCGGCTCATCGGCAATCAGAATGTTCGGGTTACAAGAAAGCGCCATTGCAATCATCACCCGTTGCCTCATCCCACCTGACAACTGGTGTGGATAATCGTGAATGCGTTTGTCAGGAGCCGGAATACCCACCAGCTTCAACATCGATATTGCTTTTTCAACAGCAGCGCTTTTTGAAAGATCCTGGTGCAGGCGAATCGCCTCAACCAATTGGTTACCCACGGTAAAGACCGGATTCAGTGAAGTCATCGGCTCTTGAAAGATCATGGAGATTTCATTGCCGCGAACTTTTCTCATCTGCTCCATGTCGAGCTTTAAAAGATCCTGACCATTATAAAGAATTTGTCCGCCAACGACTTTTCCAGGAGGACTTGGAATCAACCGCATGATGGAAAGTGACGTAACGGATTTTCCGCAACCCGATTCACCCACAATACCGACAGTCTTTCCTTTGTAGAGATCGAAGCTCACATGATCAACCGCCTTCACTTCACCCCGGTCGGTAAAGAAAGACGTCTGCAGGTCTTTCACTTCAAGAATCTTTTCCATAGTCATTTCTCGATTTTGCCTCAAATCGACTAATGAGGAAACCAATTTCGTGAGCGCCAGGTCCATTTGAGGTCTCCCTCGGGAGTCGCAACCCTCACCTTTTCCGCATAAGCTTCCTTTGCGTTCCAGCGCTCAATAATGAGGTCGATTTTTAACTTTGATCCTTCATAAATGCGCGCCCGGTAGGGAACCGCGCCGGAATCCCGATCTGAGCGCTCCACTTGCCATTCCAAACGTCCGTCACTGATCACAATTTTCTCACCTTCGGTACGGTGATTGGAAATGGAAGGGCACGGCAAATCTCCATGAAGCAACTGGGCAAGCAACTTTACCGGTAAGCCCATATACTGTTTAACCGATTTTTGATTGTATTGAGGCTTGGAAGAGGAAATCACATCAACTGTTTCATGCCCACCCTTGAGCATTGCAATCGTTCCGCCAATCACATTCGTGACCTCAAGACTAAATGAACCCTCTTTTGAGAAGTGAATACTGGCTGGATACTGACCTTTGAACTCTCGAGTACTGGAACGCACCAATATCTCGCCGTTCATTTCTTGCATTTTTTTTTCAGAGTCACCGATCGAAGAACAATAGGTTTGAAGAAAGTTTCTGGCTTCATCAGTTGAAAATGCCTCATGACTGGCTTTGGGCATCGTGCTGCATGAATAGAGCAAAAAACTCAGCGCAACAGGAAGATACGATTTCAGGTTCTGCATGAACCAACTTTATCACGGTTCGACAGAAGCGGGAGCTCGAATTGATGTTTCTTCAACATCAGGATTCAATTTACGGATTTTCATTCTCATGGCTTGAGCGCGTTCCGGCATTTGATTGCTGGAATAAACTTCTGCCAGATGTTCAAGAATCGTCTGTTCATCCGCTTTCAAATTCACTGCTTTTTCAAGATATTTCAACGCCGCACCTTGCTTACCAAGTCGAAACTGGTTCCAACCAAGACTATCAAGAATGAAAGGGCTTTGTGGTTTTACTTTCAAAGCGCGCTTCAGCATTTCTTCAGCATCAGTCAATCTGACACCACGGGAAGTCCAAGTATAAGCAATATAATTCAGAGCATCGGCGTGCTCCGGATTCAACTTCAGAATCTTTTCCATCTCTGCGACTGCTTCGTCCTGTTTGGACTGTTTGTCGAGAATGGCTCCGTAGAAATATCTCATTTTTTCATTTTCAGGAAATAGTTTCAAGCCATCGGCTAGAGCATTTTCAGCTTTTTTAAAATCTTTTTCATCTTCATGAAAACTCGCTTTGAGCACATAAAATCCTGCCGTTTCAGGTGCTTTCATGATGGCGACACTCACGGTTTCATGGGCCTTTGCAACGTTTCCACTTTTCTTGTAAAACATCGCCACGTGAATGTTCGCATCTTCAAATAGTTTTGAATCAGGCGAAATCTTCAACAGGTGCGATACTGCATCTTCAGGCTTACCCAGCTCTTCAAATGCCGCTGAAAGATAATAATTGGCTTTGTCTGAATCGGGCACCTTTCCAAGAATCGAAGCAAACGTCGCTTGTGCGCCGATCCAGTCTTTCTTCTGCATCTGAATTAGCCCGATCTTCATTTTTGTGTTCAGATCTTCAGCGTCGAGTACACTCATTACCTCAAGTGTTTTCAAAGCCTCTTCAAACTGACTGTTTCTCAGGTATAAAGCGACCAATCTGCCTGATACATTCAAATCATATTTGGCCTCGAGCTGATCTTCGTAAACTTCTTTTGCCTTATCTGTTTTTCCAACACTTTCAAGCACCATTCCAAGAGCCATACTTGCCTGAACAAACCCGGGACGAACTTCAAGTGCCTTCCTGAAATCCGCAACCGCGCCATTGGTGTTGCCTCTTAAATGCTCCAACTTTCCCGAGTAATACCAAGCTGCTGCCGAGTCTTTAGTCGTCTTCACAAATTTGCGAATGAATGCCAGTGCTTCATCTGGCCTACTTTTTTCCACTAATGACTGAGTCTTAAACACAGCAGCTTCATCATTGCCCGGATCATTTTTCAGAACTTCTTCATACTCTTCAATCGCCTGATCGTGCTCGTTGTTGATGGTGTGAATCCCGGCAAGCATCAGTCTCGCATCGATTGATTTTGGATCAATTTCTATCGCACGTGAACACTCTTCAATCGCAAGGCTTGTCGAACCTTTGCGCAGGTATTCCGCTGCAAGCTTAGTGTGCAGCATTGCCGATTTTTCGTCGTAGACCAATGCAGCCCTGAACTCTTCGATTGCAGAATCCACTTTTCCTTCAGTCGAATAAGCCTGCCCTAAAGCAAAATGAAAGTCGGCTGTAGCTGTATGATCTTGTTTTTCCCATGCCTCTTGAGATTTCTTGGCGACGCTACTCGTTGCGCCGTCCATCTCTAAACTATTTTTCATCGGGACTGAGGAGCAGGAAGAAAGTAAAAACAGACCTAACATCAGGATCCCCGATGATCTATTTTTCTTTAGTAATTCCAATGTGTTAAGAACCAAGCCTTGCATGCAAAGCCCCCCTCATACTCTTTTCGTCATCTTTCCAGCAAAACTGAAGTTTCCAATTTTAGATGCGGGTAGTGATTATCTTGACATCAACTCATCTCGTTGTTATTGGATTAGGTGCCAGCAAGCGTTGCAGTATGTCATTTCTGCATCACTTGTCACGCAACCTCATGCAAAAGAGGTGTTAAAGGGGCGAAAAACGGGGGTTTACATGTTTTTCTTTCCAACACATCAATTCACTGTTTGGGGTAACTATTATTAACCTAGGTACTTATTTAGGGGGCAGTATATGAAAGAAGCAAAAATCATTAAGCGTTATCAAAACCGTAAGTTGTATGACACTCACGAGTCTAGCTACGTTACTCTTGATGAAATCTCAAAAATGATCCGCAACGGCGAAGAAATTCGCGTGATCGATAACAAAACCAAGAACGACATCACAGGTATTACTTTGACTCAACTTCTTTATGAATCTGAGCGCAAAGCTAAAACTCAACCGTCTGTAAACTTGTTGAAAGCAATCATTCGCAGTGGCGATGGTTCTTTCTCAGGCTTCATTGCTGAGCACATGAAATCAGAGTTGAGCGCAATCGAAGCAGAAGCAGCAGCACAAGCGGCAACTTCTGCAACTGTTGTAAACGCACCGACCATGAATCAGTAATTCTGATTACTGCGTCAGCCTGTTGACAAGGTTTTAGTCCTTTTACATTCTCAACCAACTTTAAGTTGTGTCTCTTTTTCAGGTAAAGCTTTTACCCGAAAAACATTGAGAACGCGTTTAATTTGACGCACCTCAAATGAGGCTTTGCTTCTTTCAAGTCACCGAATACACTTTAGAGATGAAGTGTGTAACTCAATTAGCGTTCATAGCTTTGATTTCTGGAGTGTATTCGGTTTCCTTACCTTTTGCTTTTTCATACCCTACTTCCAGATCAACTTTTTCCACCAGCGATAGCGAATCCATTCGCATGACTCGTTCATCTCGCGATACCAATAATCGCAATGAATCGACCACGCCGAATAAACACTATAACCAAAGCACATCTCCGCTTTCGCCAGGTACTCATAACCTTTCAATAGGCGTAGGGCAGATCTTCCTTATGGGGCAACTGTCTAACCAATACGAAAATTCTCTCGGCACTCAACTTCACTACACTTACGGAGTGAGCGACCTTTTTTCATTTGAGTCAGACTTTGGCTATAGTTCCCACTCTAATGGCAACTTTTCACTGGTAAATCTTGATGCGGCCCTTCGCACGAACTTGGTTTACTTCGACCAACTTGTTCCATTTGCATCACTCGGATTAGGGTTCTATAATCCATCTGAAACCCTTGCCGACAATTCAAAGCTGAGCGCTTTGCTTTTCGGCCTACAACTTGGTGGTGGTGTCGATCTATTGCTGAATAGAAGCTTCTTTTTTGGTACACGTTTGAACTATCACAACATGTTTGATTCATCGAAAGCGTCATCCAACGGCACTGCCCGTCCCATTGGCGGATCTTTTGTTTCCTTTATGATTCATGCAGGTGTCACTTTTTAAAGTCGGGCAAATGGGAATTACATGGCAATCGAATTTCAACCACAACAAGACAAATGGGTAAAATGCATCTCGAACTCAGGAACCATTCGTGCTGTGGCCGTGAATGCAACCGAGATCACCAATTACCTAGCCAAGAGACACAATACCGCTTTAGCCGGTACTAAATCACTCTCTGAGGGCGTGATCGCCAGTCTCTTGCTTTCTTCATATTGCAAAGATGCGGAAAAAATCAATTTGAACATTCAGGCATCTGGATGGTGTCATCAGGCAATCTTCGATGCGAATGCGAACGCTGAAGTTCGTGGTTATGTAATCGAAAGAAATTACGATGATATCCAACTCGCAAAAAATGTTGGCCCATGGGGAATCGGTCTACTTTCAGTTCTCAGAACAAAGACCGAAGAATCCACACCCTATATCGGTACAGTACCACTCTTGACCGGACACCTTCCGAAAGACCTCACCTATTACTGGTTACAATCAGAGCAAGTGCACTCAGCCGTTGGTATCGACGTTCAACTCGACTTCGACAACAATACGGTTACTTTTGCTCAGGGCTTCCTGATTCAGGCACTTCCAGGCGCTACTGATGAAGATCTCCAGACGATCGAAGACCACATGCGAAAATTCAATCATCTGGACCCTGACTCTGCACAAAGAAAAACACCGACTCATCTGCTTTCATTCTTACTTGAAAACCAAGCATTTAGCGTACTTGAAGAAAAACCGCTTTGTGTGAAATGCACTTGCTCGCTTGAACGAGTGAGACGTTCGATTGCACTTGTTGGTCCGGAAGAAATCGATTCCATGATCGAGGAAGCCAAAGACGTTGAAGTCAATTGCGACTTTTGCTCGGAAAAATACACTTTCACGGTAGACATGCTTGCTGAGATTGGAAAAAACCTAAGAAAATGAACAAGCCCCTGTTCTTCATCACCTTGCTCTCAGCTTCGCTTGCATTTGCAAACCCAAAGTGCGACCCAGAGCAATTGTTGAAACACATTTTCAGAAATGCAGAAGAAGGGGTTCAACAAGAAATACTCGCTCTTCGCACGCAGCGGATGAGCAAGAAATTAATCAATGATGCCGAAAAAGGTAAACGCTTTACCTACTGGGTGGATGATCACAATCACATTCACTTTGGTGATGCGGGAAGCCTGCCTAAAAGTGAAAACTCATTTGTCATTCTAAGTGACCCGAAAAGCAAAGAGGGCTACATCATCAAGGAATCGGGCGAATTCTTTTATGACCCTTCTACTAAAAACTTCGTCTATGACTCGAAACATTCGATCGATCTTTCGCCGAACGAAGTTGAGAATGTGATTAAAAAAGAAAGCGCTTTTAACTTCAAGCATAAGACCAAACCAGAATATCAAAAAGCGAATGTATTTCGCTGTACCGATAAAATGGGAGCTCAGCTCCGTGGTGATAATTTTGTCAAAGACGGAATGATCGCCAGCATTACCGTAACTACAGCGGGCTTTGTGACCGTGAATCCTCAAATTTTCAATCCAACTGACCCCGAGTGGGGAGATAAAGCTCGATTGCTCGCCGCTGATCTCACCGGAAATACAGTGAGCAGTTATGTTTCAGGAAAAGTGGTCAAGAAGCTGATCGACAACAATGCCGGTATCTGGAAAGACTTTACTCAAAGAACCATTACCGACTATGCAACGAACACACTGATTAAGCGCCCTATCTACGACGTGATTGTTCCCGAGAAAAAAGAAAACGAAGGCAAGAAGACGATGGGCGAAAAAATCATCCCCTATGACACTGGCTTCAGTGTGGTTCGATTCTTTCCCAAACGCGCAATTCAACGCTGGACGATGAGTTCACTTCCTAAAATCATGCTTTCAGCATGTATGAAAAACTCGAATCTTAATTTCATTGTTGGCCCTCGAATGATTCGAATCGTCGATCAATATTCATGGGGCCTGATTTATCAAGGCGGAAGAAAAGTTTATCTCAATCAACTTGAACAATACGAAAAGGAAGCTAGAAAATGAATAAAGGTCTCATTGCAGTTTTGGCAATTGTTGGAACCATACTACTTGGATCATTCTGGTATGTATCTACCGGAAACTCACTCATCGCCCTCGATGAAGGCGTGAGCTCAAGTTGGTCACAAGTAGAAAACGTTTACCAACGTCGTGCTGATCTCATTCCAAATCTGGTGAATACAGTAAAAGGCTATGCCAAACATGAAGCGGAAGTTCTTGAGACGGTTACTCAAGCTCGCGCTTCTGTCGGTCAAATCAAAGTCAACTCACCTGAAGATCTTAAAAAATTCGACCAGGCTCAAACCGGTCTTTCAAGTGCGCTTTCACGATTGATGGTCGTCGCCGAGAAATACCCTGAACTCAAAGCCGACAAAAGCTTCCTTGAGCTTCAAAGCCAGCTTGAAGGTACTGAAAACCGCATTACGATTGAACGCCAACGCTTCAATGAAACGGCACGCGCTTTTAACACCGCTATTCGCCAGTTTCCTGCATCAATTGTTGCCGGCAACAAAGGCTTTAAAGAACGTGCATACTTCGCGGCAAAAGCTGGCGCTGAAAATGCTCCAGAAGTGAAGTTCTAAGCTTCATGCTCAAAAATCTGCTTTTCGCATCAGTTCTTTTCTTTGGTTCCTTTTTTGTATCGAACGCCGATGCAGCCAAAGAGATTCCTACTTCACCGGTTAATTATGTACTTGATGAAGCAGGTGCCCTTGGGGCATCTGCTTCTCAACTATCAGCATTACTTACTGAAGAAGATCGAAAATTCGGCAATCAGATCCTGATTGCCGTCTTCAAGTCACTTGATGGCGAAGATCACGTCGATTATACCAATCGATTATTCAAGGCCTGGAACCCCGGACAAAAAGGAAAAAATAACGGCATCGTTCTAGCAGCTTTTCTTGCTGAAAAAAAAATTCGGTTTGAAGTAGGTTACGGACTTGAACCCTATCTTACCGATGCAAAAAGCAAGCGAATCATCGTTGATTTTCTTGGCCCTGCTTTTCGTGAAAAACAATATGGCAGGGGTTTTATTGAAGCCGTTGGTGAAATTCAAAAAATCATCCATTCGGATGGCTCCAACCAAGAACCCGTTCAAAGACCTCACAAGAGAAAACTCAACTGGGTTCAACTCGCTTTTTTGGTCATCATATTTGTGATTCTTAATTTTATCGATCGTCTAAAATCAAATACAATCAGCAGTACCGGCGTTCATCGTCATTATCGAAATGACAGTGGCTGGGGTGGCTTTGGCGGTGGTGGGTTTGGTGGTTCAGGCGGAAGTTCAAGTGGTGGTGGATTTTCCGGTGGTGGCGGTATGAGTGGCGGCGGTGGTGCGAGCGGGGATTGGTAAATGAAACTTACATCAAGCGACAAAAAAGTCATCATGCAAGAAATCACAAAGGCCGAGGCAAAGACCACGGGCGAGATTCGTGTTCATGTTACCTATCAATCAAAAGACGACCAGCCACTTGAAGCTGCAATCGCGATTTTTACAAAACTGAATATGCATGAAACTCGTGAGCGCAATGGGGTATTGGTTTATTTTAACCCTAAGGCTCGAAAGTTTGCCCTCTATGGTGACTTGGGAATCTATGAGAAATTGGGACAAACCTACTGGAACGACTTGGTTCAACACGTACGTTCAACCATTCATGATAAAGACCTTTTGACCGGCATCATCGATGCAGTTCAAGCGCTCGGGGAAAAACTGGCAATTCATTTTCCGGGTTCAAAAGATGATACCAATGAGCTAAAGAACGATATTACCGAAACTCATTAACTCATTAGTGCTGTGACGTGTACATCGAGTCTTCAAAAGATGCCAATGCCACTTTTGCACCCTCACCCATTGCGATAATGATCTGCTTGTATGGTGTAGTAGTCACATCACCTGCAGCATCGATTCCCTGTTCAGAAGTTCTACCCTTCTGATCTACAACAATTTCACCCATCTTGGTCAGTTCAACCGTATCTTTCAGGAATTGAGTATTTGGCAATAAACCGATTTGAACAAATACTCCATCAAGATTGATCATCTTGATCGATTGATCCGTGCGATCTTCATATTCCAGCGCATTTACTTTTTGGCCATCTCCGATAATTTGTGACGATCTAGCATTCAGAATGATGGTTGCATTTTGTAGCGAGTTTAACTTTTCAACAAGCACCCGATCGGCCTTCATTTGTGAACCAAATTCAATCAAGACCACTTCATGAACGATTCCGGCTAGATCGATCGCAGCTTCAACACCTGAATTTCCGCCACCAATCACTGCAATTTTTTTACCTTTATAGTATGGACCATCACAGTGAGGACAAAAAGCAACGCCACGGCCGATATATTCTTTTTCACCGGGGATTCCCAATTCTCTCCATTTCGCACCAGTTGCAATGATGACTGATTTTGCATTAAGAAACTCGCCACCTTCCAAATCTATTTTCTTAATGGCATCTTTTGAAATTTTTATGACTCGACGATGCTCAAGCAACTTGATTTGATAACTTTGAATATGTTGATGCAATTGTGCCGCCAGTTGAGGGCCCTCAGTGTAAAGAACAGAAATCAAATTTTCGATTCCTTTGGTGTCTTGGACTTGGCCACCGACTTTTTCAGCAATAATTGCTGTTTTTAAGCCTTTTCTGGCACTATAAATTGCGGCCGATGCACCGGCTGGGCCACCACCCACCACCACGACATCAAATTGGCCAAGATCTTTTTCAAGATCAACTTTTGAATTACTTCCGAATACCGATTCAAGTTTGGCAATCAAATCAATGAGACTGATTTTTCCGGAATGAATTAATTTTTCATTCACCATCACACTCGGCACACCTTGAATACCAAGTCTTGAGATTTCGTCTTGGACATAGGCGCCATCAATCATGGTGTGCTTGAAAGCAGGGTGCAAGAGGGCCATCTGGTTCAATACCTGAACCACATTCGGACAATTTTCGCAGGTCAGGGAAATATAGGTTTTAATTTCAATAGGACCTTTGAGGTTTTTGATTCTGGCAGTCAACCCATCATCTGGCATGCGCCCTTTACCATCAGCATTCAGTACAGCAAGAATAAGTGAACTGAATTCGTGCCCATTGGGAATGCCATTGAATCGAATTCCGGTTTCACTGCCATCCTTTAAAATCTTAAATTGTGGATAACTAGCAAGCTCTGAAGATTCTTTTAAAACAATTTTGTGGCTGGTTTCAGCAACTGAAGAAAGCATCTCGATCAATTGGGATTGATCAGTTTGTTCACATTTTGAATAAGAGAACTCAATCGTGTGTTCAAGGTTTTCGAATAAACTTTTTAATTGTTCTTTCAAGTCTTGATCTAACATGACTGAGCTCTCCTATTATTGATGAATTAACCAACAATGAAATTGAGTTTAAAACTTAGATTTTACCCACTAGATCAAGTCCAGGCTTAAGAGTTTTTGCCCCTGGAGTCCATTTTGCCGGACAAACTTCACCCGGGTGCGATGCAACGAATTGAGCTGCTTGAACTTTTCTCAGCAATTCGTCAGCATTTCTTCCGATTCCGTTATCGTGCATTTCCGCAATCTTGATCTTGCCTTCAGGGTCCACAACGAAGGTCCCGCGGTAAGCAAGCCCTTCTTCTTCAATGTGAACTCCGAATGAACGAGAGAGATGACCTGTTGGGTCTGCAAGCATCGGGTATTGAATCTTTTTAATGGTATCTGAAGCATCATGCCATGCCTTATGTACAAAGTGAGTGTCGGTGCTGACTGAAAGAACTTCTACTCCCATTTTCTTGAACTCCGAATATTTGTCTGCCATATCGCCAAGCTCAGTAGGGCACACAAATGTGAAGTCAGCTGGATAGAAGAAGAAGATAGACCATTTACCCTTCAGGTCCGCTTGAGAGATGGTCTTAAATTCTCCATTTACATAAGCTTGTACTTTGAAATCAGGGATCTTGCTGTTGATGATAGTATTCATAAATTGCTCCTTTGGTTTTGTTTCTAAAACCAGTATCGCCGATATGGAGTCATTTATGAATTCGATTGATTCTATCGTTTGATAGATAAAAACTATCTTATGGTGTGGCAATAAAAAAGCCCCGCTGACTTTCGTCAACGAGGCCTTTTCAATTTGAGTTGAGCCTTCCGGTGCTTAAGCGCCTGGAAGCATGAATTACATCATGCCGCCCATACCGCCCATGCCACCCATACCGCCGCCATCCATAGAAGGCATTTCTTTCTTAGCCTTTTCTGCGATGAGGGTTTCAGTAGTGAGCATCAAGCTCGCAACAGATGCTGCGTTTTGAAGAGCACAACGACTTACTTTTGCTGGGTCAATTACACCCGCAGCGATCAGGTCTTCATATTTCTCAGTGAGAGCATTGAAACCGAATCCTGGAGTGGTATTGGAGATTACTTTATCAACAACGATTGAACCTTCGAGACCTGCGTTAGCAGAAATCTGACGAAGAGGTTCTTCAATTGCGCGTTTAATGATGTTGATACCTGCTTGCTGTTCTGGAGAAGAACCTTTGAGGTTCGCCAAAACTGCAGATGCACGAAGAAGAGCGGTTCCGCCGCCTGGAACGATACCTTCTTCAACCGCTGCACGGGTTGCGTTGAGGGCGTCGTCTACACGAGCTTTCTTCTCTTTCATTTCAACTTCAGAAGCAGCACCAACGTTGATCACTGCAACTCCGCCGTGAAGTTTAGCAAGACGCTCTTGAAGCTTCTCGCGGTCGTAGTCAGAGGTAGTTTCAGCAATTTGAGCGCGGATTGTTTTTACGCGACCTTCAACTGCATCTTTTTTACCTGCGCCATCAACGATGGTGGTGTTGTCTTTATCAACAGTGATTTTGCGTGCTTGACCGAGGTCTTCGAGCTTTACTGCATCGAGTTTGTGGCCAAGATCTTCAGAGATCACAGTACCGCCGGTAAGAACGGCGATGTCTTGAAGCATTTCTTTACGACGATCACCAAAGCCTGGAGCTTTAACTGCAGCAACGTGAATGGTTCCACGAAGTTTGTTCACCACGAGAGTAGCAAGTGCTTCGCCTTCTACTTCTTCAGAAATGATCATGAGTGGCTTGTTCTTCTGTACTACTTTCTCAAGAGTAGGAAGAAGGTCTTTCATGCTGCTGATTTTTTTGTCGTAGATAAGGATGTATGGGTTTTCAAGAATACATTCCATTTTGTCAGGGTTAGTGACGAAGTATGGAGAAAGGTATCCACGGTCAAATTGCATACCTTCTACTACATCCAATGTAGTTTCAGAAGTTTTTGCTTCTTCAACAGTGATCACGCCTTCTTTACCCACTTTTTCCATCGCTTCAGCGATGATGGTACCGATTGCAGGATCATTGTTCGCAGAAATCGTTCCTACTTGAGCAACTTCTTTCTGGTCTTTGATTGGTTTAGCGATTTTTTTAAGTTCAGCAACAACTGCTTCTACTGCTTTATCGATTCCGCGCTTAACATCCATTGGGTTAAGGCCTGCAGCTACGATTTTAGCACCTTCGCGGAAGATCGCTTGAGCAAGTACGGTTGCTGTCGTAGTTCCGTCACCGGCATCGTCGTTGGTTTTAGAAGCAACTTCACGAACCATTTGCGCGCCCATGTTTTCGAACTTGTCTGAAAGTTCGATCTCTTTTGCCACAGTCACACCGTCTTTGGTGATGAGTGGAGCACCGAAAGATTTTTCGATGACTACGTTACGGCCTTTAGGGCCAAGAGTAACTTTCACTGCATCGGCGAGAATGTTCACGCCGTTGAGGATAGAGTTACGAGCTTCTTGAGAAAATTTCAATTCTTTAGCTGACATGTTGATCTCCTTGTTTGATTAATTATTGAATGATGCCGAGAATGTCTTCTTCGCGCATCATGAGGAAGTCTTCGCCTTCAATTTTGATTTCAGTTCCAGAATATTTTCCGAACAAAACCTTGTCGCCTTTTTTCACTTCGAGTGGACGAACTTTTCCGTCTTCAGTTACGCGGCCTGTTCCTGCAGCAATCACTTCGCCTTGGATTGGCTTTTCTTTAGCGGTGTCTGGAATGATGATTCCGCCTTTTGATTTTTCTTCTTCTACGAATCTCTTTACGAGAACACGATCATGTAATGGACGAACCTGCATGTTACCTCCGGGTTTTAGTTAAAGTTAAACCGTTATTTTGGTTTCATGTGATTAGATGGTTTCGGATACCCAATTGTCAATGATGGGGGCTGTTTTTTTAACATTAAATCTTTTTTGTTGACATAGGCGACGCCCCGCAATAAACAATGCGCATTGTTAGGGGTTAAAATTAAATATTCGTACTTAGTAAAGGGGGCAGACCATGTCTGTTAAAACCAAGTATTTTAGTATCCTTATGCTGGGGGGCATGGGAATCGCGTCTATGCATGCAAGTGCAATGACCACCACAAACACAGACGAGCTTTATGCAGACTCTGTTAAACTAGAGCGTTCTTCAGCTGAAATTCCGACCAGCATTGACTCTGAGACGGGCAATACGGCCAACAGCGGAGACGAATATGTGGTTGATTCCATGAATGAGCTCGACGCCGCTCAGGCCTTATCGAAGCCTGTAAAACCTGAGAAAAAGGTTTCTACAAAATCGATGAAAAGCAAAAAAAGCAGTAAAAACTGATTTCGAAAAGGGGCCAATCGCATTTAAAATGCTGGCCCCTCTTCATATTCAGATTTTTTGTTGCAATTTTTGACTATCTCGAATAATTTTCAATCTCTCGTTTGAATGATTTCCATTCGGCCTGGTAGCTCAGTCGGTAGAGCAGAGCCTTGAAAAGGCTTGTGTCGGCGGTTCGATTCCGTCCCAGGCCACCACTTAATCAATCCTTATAAATATTAACGTTTAGGCAAGCCTTGAATTGCCTCTTTGACTGGTGTTCCGCAAATCGAATTCTTGCTCAAGATTTCATCCTTGAATCGACTTGAAAGCAGTTCAAAATTATATGCAATCGAACACGCCTTGAAATCCTTGGCGTTCGTCGCCTTTGGATTTCCTTGCTCCTTCGAATTCAAGTCAAAAGGCAAGCCGATGGTGTTTTTGGTTCCTTCACACGACTTTAAAAATCCGCAAGACTTTTGGTAGTCCTTGTTCACACTGAAGGTGCCGTCTTTCTGTGGTTCGAGCCCCGCCTGATAGTTCATCACACAGTCACGAAACATGGGATAAAGGGTGGTCGTCAACTGCGCCGGTGCGTCTTTGAGTTTTCCATTAGAGTCATATCTTACACTCTTATTCAGGTCATTTGTCAGCTTCTTCAGGTTTTCAATTGTAGGAGCCAAGATATAATTCTTACGAATTTCATCCTTGATCAGAAATTGATCGTAAAACTGATTTAAGTTTTTGCTCAAGTCTGCAGTCTCATCCAGATTGGTTGGAATTTCCGTGGAAAGCATGTCCATCGCTTGATTTACCATCTGTTCGGCAAGCTCCTGAGAAAGCTTTCCGTCAATCAGAAACGGCACATCCGCAGTCGAAACTGTCGCCTTTGAGACAGAACTCATTTTTTCGACATTCTTTTCTGAAACCATTTTCAGATAACTGAGCATGGCAAGATTATATGAACCTGAAACAACATTTTGAATTGCTTTCGCGCCTGAAGGGTAATTTCCCACCATATCTGATTCGTATTCTTTTTTGAACTGATCAAGATTTGCTTTCAGTTCATTCATTTCACGAACCATT
Source organism: Nitrosovibrio sp. Nv4 (assembly GCA_943327105.2). Lineage (GTDB taxonomy): Bacteria > Bdellovibrionota > UBA1018 > UBA1018 > CAIMNF01 > CAIMNF01. Next base: position 10,409 of record CALPVV020000012.1, on the reverse strand, counting down.
ACTTTTTCAATGGATCTCTGCTTACCTCCCCCTTGCTTCTTCAGCCCGTCCTGATGCTTCAGCACTTCCGTAACCATTCCCTTGTTCTGATCAAACAACACTTCGTAAGGGGGCTTTTCAGATCCATTGATCTGTAATTTAGTTTCGAACATTTTCTTATAGAATGAATCGGCCTGTTCAGAGGTCAGCTTGTCCGGGCTGATTGGAGTTTGGTCTTTTTGACCTTTCTCTTTGAACTTCTTCCCCAAATTGATGATTTCACGAAGACTGTTTTCACTGACCAATGGATTAGTACATTCGGCTTCTTTGGTCATGAAAGCACTGTTGACCCGATTGAAGTATTCGCATTTCAACTTGTTTGCATGAAAGATGTTGCATGAAAAACGGTCTCTGAAATCATCTTCGTAAAAAGAGTCCTTAACTGCGATTAACTTTTTAATTTTGCGCTGATTGGTGCCGATCATTCCCATGGTTTGATTTACCAGCGGCGCTAGTGTTGAAGCCGTCAGAACCCCCCAGGGTCCCGACAAAGCGCCGGTCAAATTGATTCCTTTTTGAATGGCAATATTCAGCGCTGACTTTACATCAGCACACTTGTTTCCGGTGTTAACCAAAGAACTGGTAATGCTGCCAGCGGTAGCAGCAATGAGACTGACCTTGCTTTCAAAGTCTTTCTTCTTTTGTTCCAATTTTTTTTGATCACTTGAAAACTGCTCGTCATATGCCTGAGAAGAATCACCGATACACGCGGTTCTATAATAAGTATCAATCGGCGACGAAGGGTTGTTTGCCTGATTAGGGTTGAATTTTAGAGTCTCATAAATACAGGTCTTGATGTTTTCCTGAATAGTGGCATCAATCACACCCGAAGCAGGGGTATTTGACTGTTTACAGCTCTGAATTGCACTTTCAATACTTTGTCCAAGCATTCCAGAAACTGAAGATGGGATCATGGCCCCAGAAGATAACTGTGTGACGCGATCACTTATATAGCTACCAATAAAGGAATAAAGAGGTTGATGAGTTGCGGAACAAGAAAAACTGGAGTTACCAATCAATAAAAACTGCCCCATGTCTTTTTGAGTCGGATATTGATCGTTACTCAGATTCTTAATCGCTGTTGAAAAAGAATTGAAGTCGGACTGAACTTGAGGCGGAATAGCACAATCTTTTCCATCTTTTTCCAGTTTTTTGATCAAGTCATCTACATTCTGGGTAACGCTGTCGACCAATGACTTGGCATCTGCCGACTTGGTTTCATAAGGACATCCTACTGAAACCGGTTTGCCCTTTTTCGTTGGCTCACCAGTGGGGTTAAGAGTAGCGTTGCCATTCGGATTCCCCATACCACCAGTCGGGTTCCCCATACCACCATTCGAATTAGTTTGTGCGTAAACAATCAATGGCGCAGCGATGAGTTGAAAGGCGATCAACAAACGAACAGTCATCATTGGCGAATTCCTTTTTTGAAAATCTTAAAATCTTTCAGCACTTCTTCATGCTGTTTTACCGGCACCTTGGTTGCAATGGTCAGCAACTTCAACCTTCGTACATTGGTTGACACCAGCTGATAAGAACGAAAACCGTCTGTTTCCTTACCCAGCACAAAACAGGTTTTCTCATCAACTTCAACAGAATCAGTCGAGGAGAACTTTTGATTCAAATTGCAAAATTCCTTCGCTGTGGTCGTAAGAGGGACTTCACGAACGAGATAGATAATTCTTTTTTGATTGGAATTAATATTCTTGGCAACGACACCGTCATCTTTGGTGATGGGTAATAGCCCGCCCGGCTTCAAAGCTCCGGGTGGGTAGTAGTTCCAGATTTTGGAATTCAAAACAATTCCCATTGGTCCATTGATGGCGAATGATGATGAGCTTAAAAAGATCAGCAGTAGCGGGAAAAACGCAAAACTCATTTTTTTTATCATGGCCTAATCTTCCTTGATTGCCGTAGAGCATTGAAACTCACGGTTTATTTTCTCAAATGGATTGAACTGCATCAATGCCTAATCATCAATTTTGAAACTAAAGGAGCAAGAAATGCGATGAGTCTATGTCATGACAATGCTTTGACGCAGAATTACCCTATAATTCCTGCTTAGAATTTCTTATCATATAAGCATGCTCAAAGAACAAACGGCTCAAAAAGTGATCAACAGTGCAATCAGTGATGGCGCAAGTTTTGTAGACTTATTCATTGAAAAAAACCAATCACTGGCTATTTCCCTGAAGTCGAAAAAAATCGAACAGATTTCAGATGGAATCGATTTTGGTATCGGCATTCGAGTGCTGTTCGGAACCAAAGTACTATACGGCTTTACCAACTCTACCGACGAGGAAGAACTTTTACGCATTACCCGATTACTGTGCGCACTCGACAAACAAGGTGCCGCAAACACCAAGGCAATCGATTTTATTCGGTCATCACCTCTACAAACTCTCGCTGGAATCAATGGCATCAATCAGTCCTATGATCTGGATGAACGCATTCAATTTCTGAAATCAATCGATTTCGAAGCGAGAGCAGTCAGTACCAGTATTTCACAGGTAACTGCGAGCTCTATCGAACGCCATCAACAAATCGAAATTTTCAACTCACTCGGCCTGCACGCAAATGATGAACGCTTCTACACCCGCATTGCTGCAGATGTCATCGCAACCGATGGAACCAAGAAAGACTCGGGCTTCTTTGGCCCGGGCGGATTCGGCGGTTGGGAACTAGCCCGAAACATGGATCCTAAATTCATCGCGTCTGAAATTACCCGGAAGGCATTGACATCATTGAATGCAGAACCATGTCCTGCGGGAAAAATGCCAGTCGTAATCGACAATGGTTTTGGCGGCGTGATATTCCACGAAGCTTGCGGACATTTGCTTGAAACCACCTCGGTAGAAAAGAAAGCGTCGGTTTTCTGGGATAAAAAGGGCGAAATGATTGCCAATGCAGCCGTGAATGCGGTTGATGATGGAACAATTCACGAAGGCTGGGGTTCGATCAGAATTGATGATGAGGGGATGAGCACGCAACGAACTCAACTCATTAAGAATGGCAAACTTGAAAATTTCATGTCTGATTATGTCGGCTCGTTGAAAACCGGACATCCCCGTACGGGTTCGGCTCGAAGACAAAGTTACAAATTTGCACCTGCCTCTCGTATGCGCAATACTTTTATCGAAGCCGGCCCACACAAGTTGGAAGAATTGATCGCCAGCATTGATAACGGTATCTACGCTCGCTCTATGGGTGGTGGCTCGGTAAAAACTGGAACGGGTGAATTCAACTTTTCAGTTCAAGAAGGTTATCTGATCAAAAACGGTAAAATTGACAAGCCTGTAAAAGGCGCAACTTTGATCGGAACCGGGCCTGAAACGCTTTCACGCATTTCAATGGTCGCTGACAACTTCAAACTGATGGCAGGAATGTGCGGCTCTGTCAGTGGTTCAATTCCAGCAAGCGTTGGACAACCTGCGGTCAAAGTCGATGAAATTCTCGTTGGAGGTGCAAAATGAAAGACATCATTGAAAAAACGATTTCAATGGCCAATGACCTGAAGATTGATCAATGCGATGTGATCTTGAGTGAATCACAATCACTCAATCTGAGTTCACAAGAAGGTAAAATTGAAACTTACAAGGTAAACTCTTCACGACTCATCGGGGTTCGGGTGATTCATGGTCAGAAAGTGGGCATTAGCTACTCTGAAGATCTTTCTGATTCATCTCTTAAAACTATGGTTCAAAGCGCACTGAAATCGAGTTCGTTTGCCGAAGTTGATGAATATCAGGCCATTACTCATGAAAAAGCAACCATCATTGATGAAAACCCGAAGACCTTTCGGGATGATCATACTGAAATTCAAACAAAGATCGATCTGGCAATTCAACTCGATAACGAAGTGAAGCGTCAGGAACCAAGAACTTCGGCAGTACCATACAATGGCTACAGTGAATCTTCCAATCACCGTCACTATGGCAATCATCTTGGTCTTTACTCGTATGAACGAGATAAAACCTTTTCTTGCTATACCTCTTCTTTAATCAAGGACGGAGACAAACAGGCATTGTTCTATGATGGCATGAGCGGACGAACCTTTGCCGAACTCAACCCGCAAGAAGTCATCAAGAATGCGATCTACAAAACCCGAATTCTTCTGGACGCATCCCCGATCCCGACTGGAAATTACGATCTTATCTTTGAAACAGAAACACTCGAAAGCCTTCTGGGATGTTTCTTAGGACAATTTTCCGGAAAATCGGTTAAAGACGGCTATAGCAGCTTCAAAGACTCGATCGACCAGAAAATCGCTCACCCGGAATTCAGCTTAAGAGACCTGCCACATTATGAAGAAGGCTTTATCTGTGCACATTCTGACTCGGAAGGGTTCATTAAAAAAGATCTGCACCTGATTGAAAAAGGCGAGTTAAGAACCTTTTACCATAACTCAGCAACAGCAAGATATTTTGGAGTAGCCAATACCGGACACGCAAGCAGAGGTGCCAAGGGGCACCTGAGTACCAGCCTTACCCAATTGTTTATTGATGCTGGAAGCAGCAACAACAGCCAATTGCTCAGTGGAAAAACTTTGCATGTTTTTGCGCTGGAAGGATTGCATGCGGGAGTGAATCCCTCTTCCGGAGACTTCTCGCTTGCAGCAAGCGGACAAATCTATGAGAACGGTGAAGCCACTCAAGGTGTAAAAGGAATTACGATTTCTGGTAACTTTTTTGCACTATTGAAAAACATCGAGGCGATCGGTAGCACAGTTCACACAACTTCAAATCGTTCTTTTTTTGCACCATCGATTCGCTTCGGAGGAATCAAAGTTGCCGGAATCTAAATGGATGGTCACAAAAATGATTAAATCAAGTCTCGCACTTGTAATCATATTGATTACTATTGCGGTTGCGTGGATCAATTCAGCCCAAGCTGAAAGTAATGTTACTGCTTTTGTTGGCCCAAAAATCGGAGCAGAGGTTTTAAAACCAACGGGTCTTTCAATGAATGGCGGGCTGACGGTTGGTGCCGAAGGTGGCTTGAAAATAGGTAATCTCGGCAATGCGACTTTGAATCTTGCAACATCGATGTATGACTCTGATACACAGATCACCCATTACATGCTTGGTTTCTCAAGAGAGATCATCTGGGGAATCAATCTTTCCATAGCCCTTGGACTTCAAAGTGTTTTTGACCGTGATCTGGCTGATGGCGCGACTCGAATTCCATCACCTACCGGAACCAACTTGGCTTACGGTGGCGGAATCTCATATTTAACTCAACCCATTTTGACTTTTCGAAAAGACATAGAGTTGCAACTCATGCCAGAAGCCGTTGCCTATCTCAGCAGTAACGTAAACTGGTATTCTGTGACGGCAAACTTCCGTTTTAATTTCCTTCAGCAGGACTAACAGTCGAAGTACTTGCCGCTGCCGGCTTTTCATCTGAAGCAACAGGCTTCATCTTTGAGGCGTTCCAGTTGGTTAAACTGTAGTTGAAAATCATGGTGAAAATACCAGCAACCACGAGAACCGGACGGATGGGTGCAACTTTGCGCACTTGGCTTTCAAACATCAAATCGTGAAGTGCTCTTTTTTCAGGCTGAAAGAAGATCATCAAATAACCAATACCAAGAGTGAGGAGTGAAACTGATTTTCCAATGACTTCCCGAAGTGCCGCCTTTAAGAAAGTCAGATTACCACCAGCTGGATAACGCTCAACCTGAAGCCCTAAAATCATTTTTCCTAGAGTCGTACCTTTTTGCGAATAGCAATATCCGAAATATGGAATCATCAACAAAAACGGCATTGCTCCACTGATGATGATCAACAGTTTCGCCTTTTCTGTGTTCAATTCACCAAGATAATTTCGAATGATCGCAATCAATCCGTTTCCCGGAATTCCAATAATGGCAGCATCAATGAAATGTGCAAAAAGCCGAAACAAGAATTGAGCAGGCTTATTAGCCGCGTTGGCTACATCAGCTTCAGGTAGAGTGTTTTCCATACGTTCATTTATGATCGTTTGAGACTAGACTGTCAAACGACATTGATCGTTACTTGAGGTTGTGCTGTTGAATCAACCAAAATGCCGGGCGCATTTTACCATAAGACTCGAAAGAATAACGCGCCTCTTTATTATAACCAGGACGCACATCTGATAGTCGCCAAGTCAGAGCCTCTTTAAAGCCGCAAGTTGGAGCATTTTTGATATAATTATCAGTCAGTCGTTTTTGAAGTTCGTCATCGTAGTTGGAATTGAAATAACTTTGGCCAAATTCACCGAGTATGAGGTCTTTCTTTCCTTTTTTCGAATATTCTCGAAGCTCACCACAACGCATGATCACACCCTGATCGTCGTATGAATGAAAATCAAGATGATCGGCACAAGCCATCGGTCCATGGTCACTGATTACATCATCTGGCAGGCTAACCAGCGGATGAAGGCGTACTGAGAACGTCACCGGTGTAGTCGCAAAGGCATGATAGCCATGAATGAATTCACGCCACTGGCAAAGCATCCGAGATGCCCCCTTCCAGTTACCTTGAAATCCGAATCGTTTGATGACCGCATCCATTTCATTGGAAAGATCAATACGACCTACGACTTCCGCAAGGCCGGCATCTTGAATTGCTTCAAGTAGTGGCCCGAGCACTTTCGATAAAAAAACCGCCCCACCTTTTTGCTGATAAATCGATTTCAATCGATTCAATGAGTTGGAACTCAAAACATCGGGACGATACGATTGTCCATCAAGCAAGGTCATATAAACGCGAATGCCCTTGCTACGCGCCAGACGCAAAGTCTCAAGAACATTTCGAATGTAATCTTGTCTTAAAGAAACGATTTGCCCACTCTTCCATTCGATCATTGGAAAATCAGAAGATTCAAAAAACCACAGGCGAATGGTTTTTGATCCTGCCAACGAGGTCAGTTCAAAGATGCGCTCGACTTCTTGCCGGTCATAAACACCATCGAGGTATTGAACAGCATAATCATTATGAAACCAGGATTGATTGAATCCGACAGGGATTGCATGCGCGAAAGTCGCGCTCATCCCCAACCACAGAAGTAAAATCGACTTCAGTAGAATCCCACCCATTCATTCATCATAAAGGAAATCAAAGGAGATGGAACCGTCGAAGTGACGCCATAAATTTGTCGCAGGGCAATTCCTGCACCATGCTTAACTGCAAATGTTAAGCAATCACAAGGTACGGATCTCGACGACCCGAATTCTTGCGCCGCTTTCAATCACCCAGTGAATGTCATGGTTCATCAAACGAAAAGCAAATCGCTTGCCAATGCTCTTTTCATTCTCAATGGGCGAATGCTCTCGTTGAGAGCGTGGACGAGGGTCCCATTCCAGAATTCCGGTGATCAACGTTTTGAGCGGCTCATCGCGAAGAGAATTCATCACCTCTTCTGAATATTCGACAGCATAACGAGAGATCTCATTGGTGATCCAACCACTTGTTGCATCGACAAGTGCATCAGCATAGGGAATATAGGGTTTGATATCAATCAAGGGGGTTCCATCTAGAATATCGACGCCACTGACTTCGATCTCAATTCCATTTTCTGCGTTTTGGTTAATCCGCTCTAATTTGACTACGGACATTCCGATCGGGTTGGGGCGATGCGGTGACCTTGAAGCAAATACTCCGACTTTTTTAGGTGCATCGATTCTCGGTGGTTGAATCGTGTTCGTCCACTTTTGAAGATGATTTTCGTTTTGACCTTTATGAAACAGATAAATCACCCACAGATGGCTGAAGCCTTCCAAATGCAAAACAGTGTCAGGGTGCGAATATTCTTTGCCGAGCTTGATCACCCCACGCGCCTCTTTCACCATCATTGATTGACGTGGAACTCCGAATTTCTCAGTAAAACAAGTTTGAATCACGCCTATCGGCTGCATCTCTATCATTGAACATTCCTTTTCAGATTCTTTTTCGATACTTCAGCATACCGATTCGACAAAGTGAAAAATCAAATCGCGTCGGATCATTGGCATCAATCTTCTTCAGCGAACGGGTTACCTCGAGCGCAGTCAGCCAATTTACCGTTTTGCGTCGGGTAAGGCGAAGACTTCTTGAAATCTTGTAAAGATGCGTATCAATCGGAATGACCAATTGATCTGCCCGGATTGCCGGATTTTTCCAAAGCCCGAGATCCATGCCGTCATCCTTACGAACCATCCATTTTAAAAACATCACCCATCTTTTACAGGCACTTTTTTGTACTGGCGAATTCAGCATGTGCCCGAAATGCGCACCTGGCTTAAATTCAATTTCCTCAACCCATTGGCGCCAGTCAGCAATCAATCCTGCAAGACCTTTTTCTATGGTTTCATCAGTTGATTGGTGATGAGCAAGAAAGTGATTTTCAAGGGTACCAAATTTCAAAACGCTTCGGCGATAAAGCAATTTCAAAATCACCAGATCACGATCAACGTAAATCCGATGTCGAAAACCCTTGAGCGCATCAAAAAGAAGCACTGCCGCTTTTTTCTCATCAACTTGGGGATGATAAAGATCTATTCCTGCCGTTCTGGAAATCGCCAGATGCAGCGACTTTTGAATCTGAGCCACAGCTCCAAAAGCAAACAGTGCACCGATAAGAGCGATCTCTTCCGCTTCTCTTTTTCCAAGATACGCGCGAATGATCAATAGGGGGTCAAGCTCAAGATATTTCGGATCATGAAAATTCTGATAACACTCAAGAATGGCTTGAGATGCTACCGTCGTCGATCGCCCTTTTTGCATTCATATTCCTTTTCATGATGATCAAGATTCCAAAACCCAAACTGCCGATCAACACGATCAACATCTGAAAAACACCTTTTTTCAATTCAAACGAAAGTACATTTTTCTGAAAGAGATACAAGACTGATAAAATGAAGCCCATCAGTTGAAGAAGTGCAAAGCCGAATCCACTTAATGCAAGACGTGAGATTGACAAAACAGCGGCACGAAGATGAATCAATGCCATCGCCGTAACCGTAACCACTTCGGCAGATGGCAAGATGCGAAGATTCGCCGAAAACATCATCAGCAAAACGAGTACAAACGGCGGCAAAATGTGTCGCCAGGACATGGGTTCAGTTTTTGAGATCTCCGGTATGGCTCCCCAAACGAAACCGACATAGAGGGAATAGAAGACACAAACCATGGTTATGGGTTGAAGATTCATACTGACTACCCAATAGGCGATACCCAAGATGAAAAACAGCCACTCAATTGAAAATTTATTCTTCATATATATAGAGATCACTTTACACAAATCACGGTCTTTTGGGGGGTCAATCTGGCATCAAAACGACTAACTTTTTTACACCCTACTGATCATTGAGCAGGCACTACTCGTGAACGACATTCATTGATCGAATAAATCCCTCAATCATCTCAATGACTTCACAGCGCCTTGACCCACCCCACCTTTTGGCACGCCCTATGCTTATTACATAGGCAAGAGGGCATTATGAAAAAGCTTAGTAAAATTTCAATGGTTTTAGGTTTGATGGTGATCTTGTCAGCATGTGGATCACAATCTTCAAAAGATGGGGCCTTAAGCATTACTTCAAACCAAGGAACAAGTTTTAACCCAGTGAGCTCAGGCACCGGCAACGTATACGGTCTTCCTCTTGCTCCTGAAACAATGGCTTATCTCACCGGCTCTACCGGTTCGAAACCCACCTTCACAGCAACTGCAAGCACTTCGATGAAAATGCGCGTAAAGATCACCGCAATGTCAGCAGTGCACGATACCGTTCAAACCAACTGGACTCACCCATACGGATGCATGCGCGTAAAAGTTTCAGTAAATGGAATCGTACAACAAACTGCAATTCTACGCGTAGATGGCCTTACCGATTCAAACTGCGCAAGTGCACCGACTTCACAGATTCTTGATTTTACCGGTTACATGACCGGTAGCGGTCAACCTGTGACCGTTGTGATCAGCGATGCTGAATACGACAACTGTCGTTACAGCGATCCATCTGCTTATGGTGGTGCTCAATGCGGAATGAAGCCACTTTATTACTCACACCAAGCAAGTTTCAAAGTCGCTTACCAAGTTGACGGCTACTACATGGAATAAAAAGTTATCCCAAATACCCACTTTCAGGAACTGCCCTCTCCCCCTCAATCCCACAGTTCCTGAAAGTGGTTTTTCAATTTACAAAACCCTGCTAGAGTCCAAACCATGTTTTTAAATCCCGAAAAACCCGCCGTGATTCTCGCGCCGATGGAAGGCATCACCGATGCACCGTTTCGGGAATTCATCTCCCGCACCGGATATTACGATTACTGCGTGAGTGAATTTGTACGCGTCAGCGCGACCGTACTTTCTGACAAAGTATTACGACGACACATTCCCGAACTCTTACATGAATCTAAAACACGTTC